>JALHMO010000088.1:24954-30446 GCA_022844015.1 Reyranella sp.
CCTCCCCAGCTTCGCTAGGGAGGAGAATCGAGAAGTCGTCAGGCGCTCATCTGTGGCGCGCTCCCCGCAACCAGCTTGCTTCCCGGGGGCGTCAGCCCAGCGCCTCGCCAAGCGCCTCGAATGGCAGCAGGACGCAGTCCTGGCGGGACTTGTGCGACTTCACCGGGGCGAAGGCGGCAAACGGCTCGGTTGCCTCCCCAGGCTCGCGGCCGATGGCGCGCTCGGCGTCGTGACGGAGCGCGGCGATCCCGGCCTTGTCGCGGCCGACGGCGACCGACGCCAGGGCGGAGGCCGATGCCTGGCACAACAGGCAGCCACGCACCTGATGAGCGATCTCGGAGATGCGGCCGTCGTCGCCCAGGCGTACGTCGATGGTGACGCGATCGCCGCACAGCGGGTTATCGCGGCGCGCCGACCTGGCGGGCGGGGCGAGCTTGCCCGCTCCCGTCCTTGCCTTGGCCAGGGCGACGATGCGGTCCTGGTAGAGTTGGTCGTTCATCGGAGCGTGCGGGCCGCGTGCTTCACCCCGGTGAGCAGCGCGTCGATATCGGAGTTGTCGTTGTACGGCGCCATCGAGACCCGGGTCGTGCCGTCGAGGTCGAAGCGGTCCATCAAGGGCTGGGCGCAATGGTGCCCCGCCCTTACCGCGACGCCGAAAGAGTCGAGCGTCTGGGCGACGTCGTGTGGATGCACGCCGTCGAGCATGAAAGAGACGACGGGATAGCGGTTCTGCAGGCTGGCCGGGCCGAGGATGTGGGTGCCGTCGATCTCCTGCAGGCCGTCCATCAGCCGTTGCACCAGGGCCATCTCGTGGGCGTGCACGCCCGGCCAGTCGAGCCGCCGCATCCAGGCACAGGCGGCCCCGAGACCGATCGCCGGGCCGATCGGCGGCGTGCCCGCCTCGAAGCGGCGCGGCGGCGGCGCCCATGTCGTCTCGGCGAAGGTGACACGCCCGATCATCGAGCCGCCGCCATGGAACGGCGGCATAGCCTCGAGCAGCTCGGGCCGTGCCCACAGCACGCCGATGCCGTTCGGCCCGTACGCCTTGTGGCCGGCGAAAACGTAGAAGTCGACGCCGAGCCCCGGGACGTCGACCGGACCGTGCGGTGCGTATTGCGCACCATCGAGCATCACCCGCGCGCCAACCGTCTTCGCCGCCGCGACCACGGCGCGCACGTCGAGCAGCGCGCCCGTGACATTGGAGACGTGGGCGAGAGAGATCAGCCTGGTGCGCGCAGTCAGCAGGCGCGGCAGGATCTCGAGGTCGATTCGCCCGTCGAGCGTCACCGGGATCACGTCGATCTCGATGCCGCTGCGGGCGCGCAGGAGCTGCCACGGCACGATGTTGGAATGGTGCTCGAGCTCGGAGAGGATGATGCGATCGCCGGATTTCAGCAGCGAGCCGTGGGAATAGGCGACCAGGTTGATCGCTGCCGTGCAGCCGCCGGTGAACACGACCTCCATCGGCATCACCCCGAGGAAGGCGGCGACCTCCTCACGCGCCTTCTCGTAGGCTTCGGTCGCTCGCTCGGCGAGGCGATGCACGCCGCGCAGCACGTTGGCGCGCCCCGTCGTCTCGTAGGTGCGAACCGCGTCGAGAACCGCGTCCGGCGTCTGCGCCGAGGCGCCGTTGTCGAGATAGTGGACCGGCTGACCATCGATGACGGCCGACAGGATGGGAAACTGCCGGCGAATGCCGGCGACATCGAGCTTCATGTCGCGCTCCGCGCTCGCCAAGCGGCCAGCGCCTCAGGCGTGTCGATATCCGTGACTGCCGCCTCGCCGCTCATCTCGACCTCGCAGACGAGATCGGCATGCTCGCCGATCAGGTGCTTGGCACCGCTGTCACCCGACAGCTTGGCAATCTCGGGAAAGAAACGACGCGCCCACAGGACCGGATTGCCACGCTTGCCGCTGACGGTCGGCACGCAGATCGAGCGCCCCTCGACCGGGCTGAACGCCGCCATCAGCCGATTGAGCAACGGCGCGCCGACGCCCGGCATGTCGCCGAGTTGCACCACGGCGGCATCTATCGCCGGGCCCAGGGCGGCAATGCCGGTGCGGACCGAAGTGCTGAGTCCCTCGGGATAGTCCGGGTTGACCACGAAACGCAGGCGGCCGCCGCCGGGGATGGCCTTCTCGACAGCCTCACGCACCTCGCTCGCCATATGGCCGAGCACGACCACGACCTCTACAGCCTGGGACTCGAGCGCCGCCTTGACCGCATGCACGACCAGGGGCGCGCCGTCCGCCTCGACCAGCATCTTGTTCGGACCGCCCATGCGGGTCGAGCGGCCGGCGGCCAGCACGAGCACCGCGGCGCGCGGTGCCTGCTGCGGCCCCTCGCCTTCCGACTCGCTGTCGTCGCGCGGTTGCGGACGGCTCGCGATCTCGGCCAGCAGGCCGCCCGCGCCCATGCGCACGATCTCGGCGCGGCCGACCGGCAGGCCGGCGGCCAATCGCTCCAGTACCATGTCGAAGCCGTTGTACTTCGGTGACTTGGCGCAACCCGGCAAGCCGAGCACCGGCTTGCCGTCGAGCCTGGCGGTCAGCAGCAGGTTGCCGGGATCGACCGGCATGCCGAAATGGATGACCTCGCCGCCCGCCTCCTCGATGCCGGCCGGCACGACGTCGTGGCGGTCGACGATTGCCGAGGCGCCGGCGATCAGGAAAATGTCGCAACCTTCGCTCTTCAGCTCGTTCAAGGCGCCGGCAATCGCTTCCGCCTCGTGGGCCACGCGGCGCTCGCCGACCAGCGAGCTGCCGAGCGAGGCGAGTCGCTTGGTCGTCGTGCCCACCGCCTTGTCGAGCACCTTGTCGCGCGTCCCCGGCAAGCGTGTTTGTATCAGGCCGGCCCGCATCGCCTTGAAAGGCGCAACGGAGACCAGCGGCTGGTTGGCCTCCTTGGCAACCTCGAGCGCGCGCTGCACCGCCGTACGCGGCGCGGCATAGGGAATGATCTTGACGGTCGCCACCATCTGGCGCGGCTCGACACGCGCGAACGGCGGCAAGGTCGCGACGGTGACGGATTCGTCGAGCTCGTTCAGCGCATCGATGCGCGCCTGGTCGACCACGGCCAGCCCGGCGTCACGGGCGAAGTGGTTGCAGCGGCCCGTGAAGGGGGCGGTGACCTCGATGCCCTCGCCCGCCAGGGCGCGGGCAAGGGTCGCCGCCGCCTCGTCCTCGTGAAGATCCTCGGCATCGAGGCGGGCGGCAATGACGCTCCCGGCGCCGGCCGCCTTGAGCCTGGCGACATCCTCGCTCGACAGAACACGGCCCTTGGCGAAGTTGACGCCGTTGGCGCGCCAGCTGTGTGCCAGGATGGCGCCGGCAGCCTCCTCGATCGGGGTCTCGCCGAACCTCACGCTGCAACCACCTTTGGGCCGGCCAGCGCGTCGAGACGGCGCGCCCGTACCTCGACGATCTGGCCCATGATCGACACGGCGATCTCGGCCGGCGACCTGGCGCCGATGTCGAGCCCGACAGGACCATGAATGCGGGCGAACTGCTCGTCGGTGATGCCGGCCTCGGCGAGCCGCTCCTTGCGCTTGGCGTGGGTGCGCCGGCTGCCCAGCGCACCGATGTAGAAGACGTCCGACTTCAGCGCCGCTTCGAGCGCGGGATCGTCGAGCTTGGGATCGTGCGTCAGGGTCACCACGGCGGTCGAGACGTCGAGGCCCATCTTCTCGAACGCGTCGTCGGCCCATTCCTGCATCACCTTGACGCCGGGGAAGCGGCTGTCGGTGGCAAAGGCACGGCGCGGATCGACCACGGTGACGTCGAAGTCGAGCAGCGACGCCATAGGCGCCAGCGACTGCGCGATGTGGACCGCGCCGACGATAATGAGGCGCGGCGGCGGTACGTAAACATTGAGAAAGATGCGCTGGGCGCCGACCTCGACGGTCTCGCTGCGGCCGATGCCGAGGGCGCGCCGCGCCGCGGCGACCACCGCCGGGTCGCTCGCGAGCGGACCCTCGGTCCGATCACTGTAGATCAGCGCTTCGGCCGCGTCGCTCAGCCGGGTGGCGAGTGCCAGCGCCTGACGACGCGTACGGGCGTCCTGCAGGGCGGCCAGGGTTTCGCTTTTCATCGTCAACCCACCTTCTCGACGAAGACCTGGACCTTGCCGCCGCAGGCAAGGCCGACATCCCAGGCCTGCTCATCGGTGACGCCGAAATCGAGCAGCCGCGGCTGGCCGTCGGCAATCGAGGCCAGAGCCTCCTTGACCACGGCGCCCTCGATGCAGCCGCCCGACACCGAGCCGACCATGGCGCCCGTGTCGTCGACCCCGAGCTGGCTGCCGACCGGGCGCGGCGAGGAGCCCCAGGTGGTGATCACGGTGGCGATCGCCACGCCCTTGCCGCTCGCCTTCCACTTGCCGACCTGGTCCAGGACATCGAGTGCGTCGCTCATGGTCTGATCCCCTCCTTGCGCAGTTCCGTCTGCCAGCCTGCCAACCGCCTGTCGCCGGCGGTCGGTGCGGTGCCCAGCGCCGCGATCAGTCCCGCGAGACTATCGAGATTGTGCACCGGGCGGAATTCATCGACGTGAGGCAGCATCGCCTTGTTGCCCTGAGATTTGGGCTCGTAGGCGCCGTACCGCAAGAGCGGGTTGAGCCAGATCAGGCGCGAGCAGGATTTGTGCAGCCGCTCCATTTCCTCGGCCAGGCCTGCTGCGCCCTCGCGGTCGAGCCCGTCGGTGATCAGCAGGACCACGGCGCCCTGCCCCAGCACTCGGCGCGACCAATTCTTGTTGAACTCGTGCAGGGTCTGCCCGATGCGCGTGCCGCCCGACCAGTCCTCGACCTGGGCCGACGCCTTCTGCAAGGCGACATCGACGTCCTTGCTGCGCAGCGCCCGGCTGACGTTGCTGAGTCGCGTGCCGAAGGTGAAGCAGTGGACACGGTCGCGGTCGTTGGTGATGGCGTGCATGAAATGCAGGAACATGCGCGTGTAGCGGGCCATCGATCCGGAGATGTCGCACAGGATGACGAGCGGCGGCGGCCGCCGGCGCGGCTGGCGCTTGCGCAGCTCCGTCAGCCCTTCCGGCCGCAAAGCACGGCGTAGCGAGGCACGAAAATCGACACGCGCGCCGCGCCGCGCCGGCTGGTAGCGCCGCGTCCGCCGCTCCGGCACGGGCAGGCGCAACCGTGCGATGGCGCGCAGGGCCTCGTCGATCTCGGCCTGCGACATCTGCTCGAAGTCGCGATGCTGCAGTATTTCGCGATCGGAAACCGTGAACGTCGCCTCGATCTCGACCTCGGGAGGCTCGTTCTCGTCCCTGGGCCCTTCGCCGCGGCCGGGCTGCAAGGCCTCCTGCAAGCGGCGGCTGAGCTGCTTGCCCTTGTCCTGCTGCCCTGGCACCTCGACCTGCGGCAACAGCATTTCCATCATCTTCTCGAGCAGCCGTGGATTGCGCCAATAGACGTGGAACGCCTGGTCGAATATCTCGCGCTGGTCGCGCCGGTTCACGAACACCGAATGCAGCGTCCA
>JALHMO010000089.1 GCA_022844015.1 Reyranella sp.
CATGGATGAAGCTCATGGCTGGGAGCGCGCCACTCCTGTGGCGCTCTTGGGATGTGTGATCGACAAGAAGAGCGCCACAGGAGTGGCGCGCTCCCAGCGGAAGAGTCCCAACCAAGTGCGGTGATGTGATGCCGAAAACGCTGTTCATCGATTCGACGCCCGACATCGATCTGGTGTGGCGCCAGGTTCATGGCGCCAGCGACATCCCCATCACCGTCAACATGGGGCCGGCCAAGGCCGAGAGCATCCCGGCGCTGATCGCGGGCTACGACACCGTGATCAACGACGCGAGCTACTTCAACGAGGCGACGCTCGGCCAGTGCAAGGGGCTGAAGCATATCGTCTTCCTCGGTACCGGGGCAGCGAGCTTCGTCGACCTGGCGGCGGCGGCCAGGCTCGGCATCAAGGTCTCGACCATCGCCGGTTACGGCGACACCACGGTGGCCGAGCACGCCATGGGCCTGGTGTTCGCCGCCGCCCGCCACATCGCCACCATGCATGGCATGGTGCGCACCGGCGGCTGGCGGCCGATGCAGGGCATGGAGCTGCGCGGCAAGACGCTCGGCATCGTCGGGCTGGGCGGCATCGGCAAGGAGATGGCGCGGATCGCCAGGGGCATCGGCCTGGCGCCGATCGCCTGGAACCGCTCGCCCGTCGCCGACCCGCCGGTCCCGATGGTCGGGCTCGACGATCTGCTGGCGAAGGCCGACATCATCAGCCTGCATCTGGGCTTGAACGACGGCACGCGCGGCTTCCTCGACCGCGCCAGGCTCGCCAAGGCCAGGAAGGGTGTCATCGTGATCAACACGGCGCGCGCCGGCGTCGTCGACGAGGCGGCGCTGATCGACGCGCTGAAGTCGGGGCAGGTCGGCCACTACGCCACCGACGTCTTCAACCAGGAACCGGTGAACCCGGACGAGCCGCTGCTCAAGCTCGACAACGTCACCCTGACGGCGCACGCCGGCTACAACACCCCGGAAGCCGCCAAGACGATGTACCGCCGCGCCATCGATCTCGCCGCGGCGGGGTGAGAGAAACGCTGGCATCGTCGCAAGCATTTTCACCTCATGCTGAGGAGCGAGCGGCGCGAGCGTCTCGAAGCATGGGCTGCGAGTACCGTGTCTGATCCCATCCTTCGAGACGCCGCGCTGCTCGCGGCTCCTCAGGATGAGGTCGTTTGGTCGATCGAGGTTCGATCCTGACTGAAAATTGGCATCGCAATTGCGTCTGCCCTGGCATGGCCATCCCCCTGATCGACATCTCGCCTTTCATCCATGGCGGCCAGGCGGAGCGCCTTGCCGTCGCCCGGGCCGTGAACGCCGCCTGCGAGGACATGGGTTTTCTGCTCGTGACGGGGCACGGCGTCCCCGGCTCGCTGGTCGACCGGATGCGGCGGGTGTCGAGCGCCTTCTTCGAGCGTCCGCTCGAGGAGAAGCTGCGCTACCGCATGCCGCCCGACCGCTACCGCGGCTTCATCGCCTTCGGCAACGAGGCGCTGGCCTACAGCCTCGACGAGGAGACGCCGCCCGACATCAAGGAATCGTTCTCGATCGGCCCCGTCGCCACCGCCGACGACGCCTATCATCGTGCCGCCACGCCGGCCAACTTCTTCGCTCCCAACATGTGGCCCGACGGGATGCCGGAGTTCCGCACCACCTGGACGGACTACTATCGGCAGATGGAGCAGATGGCCGGGACGCTGATGCGGATCTTCGCGCTGGGACTGGGGCTCGACGAGAATTACTTCGACGACAAGATCGACCACCACATCAGCAATTTCAGCGTGCTCCACTATCCGCCCCAGCATGACGCGCCTCTGGCCGGGCAACTGCGTGCAGGCGCCCATAGCGACTATGGCAGCCTGACCATCGTCAAGCCGGATGGCGCCGAGGGCGGCCTCCAGGTGCTGGCCAAGGACGGCAGCTGGCTCGATGTCCCCACCGTCGAGGGCGCCTTCGTGGTCAACCTGGGCGACCTGATGGCGGAATGGACGAACGACCGCTGGGTCTCGACGTTGCACCGGGTCGTCAATCCGTCACGCTCGGCCGGCGAGGCGGCGCGGCGCCTGTCGACGGCATTCTTCCATCAGCCCAACTACGACGCCGTCGTCCAGTGCCTGCCGACTTGCGTCGATGTCGGACGGCCGCCGCGCTACTCGACCACGACGTCGGGCGAGCACGTCTGGAAGAAGATCACCAAGCACCGCCAAGTCGAGAACGCGTAGCCATTCTCCTCCCTGGCGTCATCGCCGGGGTGGTGTCGCGTCATCCGCGACGGAGGGGTCATGAGCCACATGGCTGGGAGCGCGCCACTCCTGTGGCGCTCTTCTTGCCTGATCACAAATTCCCATGAGCGCCATCGGAGTGGCGCGCTCCCGGCCCATGACCCCTCCGTCCACGGTTACGCGGACACCTCCCCGGCGATGACGCCAGGGAGGAGGATGAGAGGATGAGTGCCGTCAGGCGAGCACGTCGAAGCCCTTGAGGATCCCGGCGAACTCGTACGGCTGCTGGGCGAGGCCGCTGTACTCGGGTGAGGCCCAGGGTGAGCCGGCGCCGTTGCCGTTGTCGCGTGCCACCGACCACATCGACAGCAGCGCGATGGCGGGATCGCTGCGGGCGTAGTCGAGCAGGGCCTGCGCGTCGGCCAGGGTGAAGATTTCCCCGGCGACGTCGTTGACGCCGATCATCGGCGTGATGCCGATCCTGGCGTCGATGCCGAGGCTGGCGAGCTGCAGCGCGGTGGCCTTGGCGGCTTCGATGGCGTTCAGCCCCATCTGCCCGCCGTTGTTGACCGCGGGTCCGTAGTCCATCGCCATGATGTTGACGATGTCGATGTCGACGCCGTCCGCCTTGGCGTGCTGCAGGAGAGCCAGGCCATTGGCGTCGAGGCCGGCCGGCAGCACCGGCAGGGTGAACCGCACCTCGAGGTCGGCGTTGGCTGCCTCGAGGCCGACGATGGCCTGGTTGCGCAGATGGATCGACTCGAGGTCGACGACGGCCGCACCTTCGATGTCGAAGTCGATCGAGGTGATGCCGTAACGATCGATCACCGACTGGTACTCGGCCTGCAAGGTGACGGCGTCGGGAGCGTTCAGGGCCGCTTCCTGGCCGGCGGCGCCGCCGAACGAGATGGTGATGTTGCCGCCCGCCGCCTGGATCGCCTGGACCTGCTGCAGGATGGTCGAGCCGTTGGCGAGCCCGTCGTCGGCGATGCCGCCCACGCCCTGCCAGCCGATGCCCTGGCTCGAGTCGAGGACGAAGGCCAGGGTGAAATTCTTGATGCCGGACGCCTGCGATATGGCGCCGAGGTCGGCGGCAACCGGCATGGCCATGTCGATGTAGGGCGAGAACATGGTCGCGTAGTCGAGGCTCGCCGGCGGATCGGCCGGCCCGCTCGGATCGGTCGTCGTCGGCGTGCTCTCGACGCCATGGACATGCACCGTCGCCAGGTTGAGCGCACCCGACGCGACGAAGCCGAAGCTGGTCTGGCCGTTGGCCGCGAGCGTGCCGTTCCAGGTCGCATTGCCGATCACGTAGCCGGTGGCGTCGTGCGAGATGATCCGGGCGTTCCAGATGTCGGTGATCTGGTTCGGCATGTCGATCGCGATCTGCCAGCTGGTCGCGGCCGCGCCGTCATTGCGGACCGTCACCGTGGCGTTGAAGCCGCTGCTCCACGAATCAGTCACCGCCAGGGTGCCGCTGAAATCGCCCGTCGCGTCGGGCGGGGGCGTTGGTGGCGTGGGCGGGGTGGGAGGTGTTGGCGGCGCCGGTGGCGTCGTGCCGTCGTCGTCGACGATCGTTCCCGCGGCAGTGGCGCGAGCAATCGTGGCGCCGGTCGCGTTGGTCAGCACGATACTGAGGCCCTCGTTGCCTTCGACCAGCAGGTCCGGCGTGATGGCGATGGCAATGATCTTTGTCGTCTCGCCGGGCGCGAAGGTGACCTTTCCGGTGGCGCCGGTGAAGTCAGCGGCGCCCGCCGTGCCGGCGACGGTATGATAGTCGACCGTGATCGCGCTGGTCGCCGCCTGCGACAGGCTCACCACGAAGGTGGCGGTGGTGGCGCCGCCGCCCGCGACGTCGCTGTCGAGGTCGAACTGGATCGGTGTCAGGTAGGCGAGCTTCGCCTGGATCGGCGTGTTCCAGTCGTCGGCCAGGATGCCGCCGGTGTCGCCCGAGTTCGGGTTCCACGACCAGTAGGTCCAGCTGATTCCCTGCTTGCCGGCCGGGATGTCGATCGTGCCGTTGTTGTCGAAGTCGCCCGCGATGTAGGACGTGATGGCCTCGAGCCACGGCGCATCCTTGGGGTCGACCAGCTTGGTGCCGAACTCGCCGATCCAGACCGGGGCGATGTTCTCCTTGTAGATGAAGCCCCACATCTGGTCGAACTTCGCCGGCAGGTTGGCC
Organism: Reyranella sp.; assembly: GCA_022844015.1. Classification (GTDB taxonomy): domain Bacteria; phylum Pseudomonadota; class Alphaproteobacteria; order Reyranellales; family Reyranellaceae; genus Reyranella. Next base: position 4,407 of record JALHMO010000089.1, read on the forward strand.
GGGAAGTCGCTGCCCTGGAACCACGGCTGCGGCCACACCGAGTTGGGATAGTCGTGCGCCGAGTAGACCAGCTTGTTGGCGACCTCGAGCTGGATGGGCCGGTCCCTCACGCCCATCAGGTTGCCACCCCACCAGTAGGGCTGGCCCTGGTAGGTGCCGATGCCCTCGACGAAGATCAGCCAGTTGGCGTTGACGACGTGGATCGCATTGCCGGCCTGCTCGGCGGCCAGCGCCCAGTCGTTCGGTCCGCCGCCACCCCAGGTACCGTTGTAGGGCTCGTTGTGCAGGTCGGCGCCGAGCACCTGCGGCTTGGCGGCGTAGCGCGCTGCCAGCATCTGCCAGTCGGCGATCCATTGCGCCTGGCTGTGATTGCCGTCGTACCACAGGCCGTTGGCCGTGGCGCCGGCGCCGAGGTCGCTGCGATGATGGTCGAGGATGATCCTGAGGCCGACCTGGCCGGCGTAGTCGACGATCTTGTCCATGATCTGCAGGCCGGTGAGCCCCTGCAGGTCGGGGTTCTTGGAGAAGTCGATGCCGTTGGGGGCGGCGGTCGAGTGCAGCATGTCGCTGGCGAAAGGCAGGCGGATGGTGTTGAAGCCCAGGCTCACCATCTGGTCCATCATCGACTTGTAGCCGCGCGTCCACAGCCCGTGCGGCGCCAGGTTCGACGATTCGAAGCCGAACCAGTTGACGCCGGCGATCTGCACCGGGTTGCCGGCCGAATCGATGATCTGGTTGCCCGAGGTGCTGAGCCAGCCGCCGGCCGCGCTGCCGCCCCCCGGATTGCCCTCGACCACCGACGTGTCGGCGACCGACAGCGACGGCACGACCGGCGGTGCGGTGTCGTCGTTGGTGATGGTGCCGGCGCCGGTGGCGTCGGCGATGGTGGCGCCCGAGGCGCCCGAGAGCGCGAGGCTGAAGGTCTCGTTGGCCTCGACGGTGGCGTCGCCGACCGCCGCGATCTTGATGGTCTTCTGGGTCTCGCCAGGCGCGAAGGACAGGGTGCCCGACAGGGCGACATAATCGCTGCCGGCAATCGCGGTTCCGTCCGACGTGGCGTACTTCACGGTCACCGTCGCGCTCGCCGCCGCCGACAGCGTCACCGTGAAGGTGCCGCTGCCCGGCGACGCGGCGCTGCCTTCCGCGAAGCTCGCGTCGTTGATGGCGAGGGTCGGCAGGGGCGCGGGGGCGTCGTCGTTGGTGATGGTCCCGGCACCGGTGCCATCTGCAATCGTGGCGCCGGAGGCGCTGGACAGCAGGACGCTGAGGGTTTCGTTGGACTCGACGGTGGCGTCGCCGATCGCCGTGATCTTGACCGTTTTCAGGGTCTCGCCGGATGCGAAGGTGAGGGTGCCCGACTGGGCGACATAGTCGCTGCCGGCGACTGCGGTGCCGTTCGCCGTGGCATACTTCACCGTCACCGTCGAGCTCGACGCCGCCGACAGGGTCACCGCGAAGGTGCCGCTGCCCGGCGACGCGGCGCTGCCTTCGGCGAAGCTCATGTCGCCGATGGCGAGCGACGGCAGCGGCGCGGCGTCGTCGTTGGTGATGGTGCCGACGCCGGTTCCGTCGGCGATGGTGGCGCCGGAGGCGCCGGACAGCAGGACGTTCAAGGTCTCGTTGCTCTCGACCGCGGTGTCGCCCGACACCTGGACGCGGATCGTCCTGGACGTCTCGCCTGCGGCGAATGTCACCGTGCCGCTCGCTGCCGTGTAGTCGGAGCCGGCGCTCGCGGTGCCGTTGCTGGTCGCGTATGCGACGCTGACCGGTGCGCTCGCCGCCTTGGACATCGTCACCGTGAAGACGAGATCGCGAACGCCGCTGTCGCCTTCGCTGACCGAGGCGTCGGCGATGGAAAGACCTGGCAGAACCGGATCGGTGCCGACGGGGATGCCGTTGACGGTGAGGTCCGTTGCCGCCGTGCCGCCGCTGCCGGGCGTCGCCTGGAAGCCGAACGAGGTCGACTGGCCGGCGCCGACCTGGCCGTTCCACGACGCGTTCTTAACCACGTAATGGTTGCCGACGTGGCTGACGATCACGGCATTCCAGATGCTGGTGATGTTGGCCGTGCTGTTGAACTCGACCGTCCAGCCGTTGAAGGCGGTGCTGCCGGCCGTCACCGTCATCGACGCGGTGAAGCCAGAGCCCCAGTTGCTGGTGACGGCGTAGCCGACCCCAACTCCGCCGGCCGGGGGCGGCGGGGCCTGGACGTCGTCGTTGACGATCGTGCCCGCGGCCGAGCCGTCGGCGATCGTGGCGCCCGACGCGCCGGACAGATTGACGGTGAAAGACTCGTTGCTCTCGAAGGCGCTGTCGCCGGGGACGGTGATCTGTATCGTCTTCGTGGTCTCGCCGGCGGCGAAGGTGACGGTGCCCGTGCGCGCCGAGTAGTCCGTGCCGGCGAGCGCCGTGCCGTCGGCCGTCGCGTAGTTCACCGTCACCGGGCCGCTGGCGGCCTGCGAGAGCTTGACCGTGAAGGTGAGCTGCGTCGCACCGGAGTTGCCCTCGCTCACCGAGGCGTCGTCGATCGTCAGGGTCGGCAGCACCGGCGCGGGCGGCGTGGTCGTCGTGCCGTTAAGCGTGAGGTTGCTTGCCGCCGTGCCGCCCGAGGTCGACGCCTGGAAGCCGAACGAGACCTGGCCGTTGGCGGGCACGCCCGCATTGTACGAGAGGTTGCGCAGGACGTAGTGGTTGCCGACGTGACTGACGATCTCGGCGCCCCAGATGTTGGTGATCAGGAAAGGGGCGTCGAACTCGACGATCCAGCCCTGCAGGGCCTGGCCGCCGCCGCTCACCGTCATGTTGCCGACGAAGCCTGAACCCCAATTGTCTCCCACGACATAGTTGACCGTTGCCATCGCCGCCTCTCCCGTGTCGCTGCCGCGTCGTGCGACGCGGCCCAGTCCCGGATTTGTTGTCTGGCCGCGATATGTCATGGCCGGTGCAAGTTGACAGCCGGCCCGGGACTTTCACTCGTTGAATATGGCAGGATCGTCGATGAACGAAGCGAATTGCGGCAACTCGGTGAAGTCGGCATGACCCTGAGGGGTTGTTCACATATGCGCGAATCGGCATGCGTTCGCGATTGCATTCGCCGCATGTCGAGGCCTCGGAGCGCTCGACCTTGTCGGTGAACGCCATCGTCAGGACGGCTGGCTCGATCGGCGAATACTGGAACGGCTTGCGGCTGTTCTGGCGGGCGCAGATCCTGGGCTGGGGCTTCTTTGCCATCCTCGATCTGGTCTACCAGCGGCTCATCTACCATGAGCTTTCCATCGCCGTTTCACGGGTGGTGCCGACAGTGCTGTCGCTGGTCGTCGTCTCCTCGATCCTGCACGCGTTCTACACGGCACGTCATTTCGAAGGGGGTCTCACGCGCCGCACCGTGACGTGGATCCTGGGGCTGTCGATCGTCATGTCGCTGCCGGTCGCGACCCTCGCCTTCGTCGCCAACGACGTGATGGAGTGGTGGTCGGTACCGGGACGCGATCCGCTCGACGATTTCATGTTCCCGCTGATCCACTACTCGATCGTGCTGTGCGGCTGGAGCCTGTGCTATTTCTGGCTGCGCGCGGACATGGCGAAGCAGGCGGAGCATCGCCATGCCATGCGCGCCGAGGCGGAGGCGCTGCGCGCCCGGCTCGAGGAGCTGCGCCTGCAGCTCGATCCGCATTTCCTGTTCAATGCCCTGAACGGCGTGGCCGAGGAGATCCCGGAGCATCCCGCGGCGGCACTCGCCATGTTGCGCGATCTCACCGCCTATCTGCGGCATTCACTGGACGGCATTCACCAGACCGTGGTGACCGTCGAGGCCGAGGTGGCCGGCCTGTCGGCCTATCTCGGGGTCCAGCGCGCCCGCTTCGGCGAGCGCCTGCGCACGACGCTGCACGTCGACCCCGAGGCAGCGGAGCGCCGCATTGCCAGCTTCCTCCTGCAGCCGCTGGTCGAGAACGCGGTCCAGCACGGCAATCGCGATCATGGGCTCGACGTCGGCATGGACATTCGCGCCGCCGGCGATCGTCTCTACATCACGATCGACAACACCGGAACGCTCGACGATCACACCACGCCGCGCCGGCGTCACGCCGGGATCGGGCTGGAGAACGTGCGGCGGCGGCTGGCGCTGCACTATCCCGATCGCCACCAGTTCGTCCTGCAGCAGACGGAGAGCGGCGAGAGCCGGGTGGTCGCGACCATGATCCTGGAAGGCGAGCCGTGCTCCGCACCCTGATCGTCGACGACGAGCGACTGGCGCGCCAGGCGATGCGGCGCCTGCTCGCCGCCCATCCCACGGTCGAGATCGTGGGCGAGGCCGAGACCCTCGACGAGGCAATCGCCGCCATCGAGCGGACCGAGCCGCAACTCGTCTTCCTCGACATCGAGCTCGGCAACCGCGGCGACGGCTTCGATCTTCTGGCCAGGCTCGAGCGGCCGCCGCTGATCGTGTTCGTCACCGCCTATGCCGAGTACGCGGTCGATGCCTTTGCGGTCAACGCGGTCGACTATCTCCTGAAGCCGGTGCTGCCCGAGCGCCTCGCCGAGACGCTGGTGCGGGTCGAGCAGCACATGATCCGCGTCGTCGCCGGGTCCGGCCAGCAGGTCGAGGGGATGATCGCGCTGCGGACGCCGAAGCAGATCGTGCTCGCCGCGCCGTCCGAGATAGCGGCCCTGCGTGCCGACGGCGATTTCACCCATGTCTTCGTCGCCGACCAGCCGACGGTGATGATCCTGCGCACGCTGGGCCACTTCGAGAGCCTGCTGCCCTCGCCGCCGTTCCTGCGGCTCGGCCGCTCGCTGATCATCAACCGCGACCGCCTGCGCAAGATCGAGGCGCCGTCGCGCGCCGGGGCACGCATCGTCCTGCAGGGCATCGCCGCGCCGTTCGAGCTCGGCCGCGCAGCCGCCGCCCGCCTGCGCGAGGTGATCTCACCCGACGAGATCTAGCTCTTGGAATCCTCCCCAGCTTCGCTGGGGAGGTGTCCGCGTAATCGCGGACGGAGGGGTCATGAGCCATGATTAGTCGATGAATTGCGAGTCATGGCTCATGACCCCGTCGCCGTAAGACGGCGACACCTCCCCAAGCTTTGCTTGGGGAGGAGGAGTTGCTCAGTACCCCGCCGTGCGGTCCACGACTTCCTTCAGCGGCGCGCCGTCGAGGAAGCGGCGCAGGTTGTCGACGAACAGGCGGGCGACGAACTTGTCGCGCTCGGGGTGCGGGCCGCCGATATGCGGCAGCACGATGATGCCGTCGGTTCTCCAGAACGGATGGTCGGACGGCAACGGCTCCTGGCGGAACACATCCAGCACTGCGCCGGCGATCCCCTTTGCGGTCACGGCGGCGATCAGGTCGTCGTCCTTGATGAGGTGACCGCGGCCGAAATTGAGCAGCCATGCGGTGGGCTTCATGCGGGCGAGCCGCTTGGCGTCGATCAGGTTCTCGGTGTCGGTCGTGGCGGGCAGCAGCAGCAGGACGAAGTCCGATTGCGCCAGCACGTCGGTGGTGCGGTCGGGCGGCAGGACCTCGGCGACGTTGGGCGTCGGCGCGGGCCGACGCTTGGTGCCGATCACGCGCATGCCGAGCGCCGAGGCGAGGCGCGCCACTTCCTGGCCGATCGCGCCCAGCCCCAGGATGCCGAGCGTCTTGCCGGTCAGCGGCTGGGCGACCGTGTGGACCCATATGCCGCTCTTCTGGTTCTCGACCGCGACGGCGTACGGCTTGGCGACGTGGAAGATCGCCCCGATGATGTTCTCGGGCATCGATTCGGTGTGCGTGCCGCGGGCGCAGGTGAGCGCGAGCCCCGAGGGCAGGTCGGGCAGGGCGAGCCAGCCCTCGACGCCGGCGCTCATCGCCTGGGCCCAGCGCAGATTCGGCATGGTCGGCAGCAGGCCGGGCGGCACGGCGCCGGCCATCAGCGCTACCGTCCGCGCGAGCTGCTGGGCCGATGGCTTCTCCTTGCGCGGCAGGGTGTCGACGGCGACGCGGTCGTCCAGCCCGGCCGCGGCGATGGCGTCGAGATAGGGGGCGGTCTGGTCGGTCCACAACAGAATATGGGCGCGATTGGTCACAGAAACGGCTCCTGGTGCGGGGAAAGCACGAGTCTAGCCGGACCGGCACCTTCGGCCAAGCAGGCGTGGCCGCCGCCCGCTTGGTTGGTTAGGATGCGCGCCACGTGCGTAGAAGGAGGCGTTCAGGAGGAAACACTGTGCAACCGCGAAGCCGTGACAGCGCGGCTGCGCGGACGGGAGGAAACAAACATGAAGAGCCGAATCTCGTGGTATGCGTTGCTGAGCGTTGTCACCGCGTTGAGCGTAACGGCCAGCCCAGGTTGGGCCCAGAAATCGGGGGGCGTGCTGCGCATCCAGCACATGGACACGCCGCCCAGCGCCTCGATCCACGAGGAAGCGACGATCTCGACGGCGGTGCCGTTCATGTCGCTCTACAACAATCTCGTCATGTACGACCAGAACGTGGCGCGCAACAGCTTCGAGTCGATCGTGCCCGATCTGGCGACGAGCTGGAGCTGGAGCGACGACGGCAAGAGGCTCGCCTTCAAGCTGCGCGAAGGCGTCAAGTGGCACGACGGCAAGCCGTTCACGTCTCAGGACGTGGTCTGCACCATCGACCTCCTGCTCGGCAAGCGCGACCTGCGGCGCAACCCGCGCGGCTCGTGGTACAGCAATGTCGAGAAGGCAACGGCGGAGGGCGATTTCGCCGTCACGCTGCATCTCAAGAACCCGCAGCCGGCGCTGCTCGCGCTGCTCGCGTCGGGCTACTCGCCGATCTATCCCTGCCACGTCCCGTCCGCCGACATGCGGCGCCGGCCGATCGGCACCGGCCCCTTCAAGTTCGTCGAGCTGAAGATGAACGAGGGCGTCAAGCTCGCCAGGAACGCCGAGTACTGGAAGCCGGGCCGGCCCTATCTCGACGCCATCGAGTTCACGGTCATTCCCGACCGCTCGACGCGCATGCTGTCGTTCGTGAGCGGCAAGTTCGACATGACCTTCCCGACCGACGTGACGGTGCCGCTATTGAAGAACGTCAAGAAGGACGCCCCGCATGCCCAGTGCACGATGCGCGCAACCGGGGTCACCACCAACCTGATCGTCAATCGCGAGAAGCCGCCGTTCGACGATCCGCGCATCCGCCGAGCGATGGCGCTGACGCTCGACCGGCAGGCCTTCATCGACATCCTGTCCGAAGGCGAGGCCAAGATGGGCGGCGCCATGTTGCCGCCGCCCGACGGCGGCTGGGGCCTGCCGTCGGACAAGCTGGAGGGTCTCATCGGCTACGGTGACGTCGCCAAGAGCCGCGAGGAGGGGCGCGAGCTGATGAAGCAGGCGGGCTACGGCCCCGACAAGCGCCTCGCCATCAAGGTGAGCACGCGCAACATCGCGCCGTTCCGCGATCCGGCAACCATCCTGATCGACCATCTCAAGCACATCTACATCGACGGCGAGCTCGAGGTGATCGACACCTCGATCTACTACAACCGGGTCTTCAAGAAGGACTACGTGGTGGCGCTGAACCTCACCGGCAGCGGCGTCGACGACCCCGACGTCGTCCTGTTCGAGGGCTACGCCTGCGGCTCCCTGCGCAACTACAACAACTACTGCAATGCCGAGATGACCAAGCTCTTCGAGGCCCAATCGCAGGAGATCGACCAGAAGAAGCGCCAGCAGATGGTGTGGGAGATCGACCGCAAGCTACAGGAGGACATCGCCCGCCCGATCATCCAGCACAACCGCGCCGCCGGCTGCTGGCAGCCCTACGTCAAGGGCGTCACGCTGCACGTCAACAGCATCTACAACGGCACGCGCTTCGAGGACGTCTGGCTGGATCGGTAGACGACGGTCGGACGGAGCGGACGGCGGGCGCCAATCGACGACCCGTCTCCTCACGTTCCTCTCCCCCGCCAGGGCTGTTGAATGTTGTCCTCCCCGCGCAAACCGCGGGGAGGTGCTTCCACCCAATGGCGCTGTTTACTGCGCCATTGGGTGGAGGGGTTATGAGCATCGCCCAGTCGTCATCCTCCCTGCGTCGTCCTCCCTGCGCGCAGCGCGGGGAGGTGCCCCCGAAGGGGGCGGAGGGGTCATGAGCCAATAGTCTCGGGATGAATCGCCGATCAGTGTCGTCATTATGACGAGCGTTCTAGCAATGCGTGTGTTTCTCTTGACCCCTCCGCCCCCTTCGGGGGCACCTCCCCGCGCTTCGCGCAGGGAGGACGACATGATGAATGAAAGGGCGTGCTCAGGCAGGGGCATCCATGATCGCCGCCTCGTCGGCGGCGTCGAGCGCCATCGGCGCGCCGGCGCGGATCAGCTCGGCGAAGCCTTCGTTGGGCACCATCACCGTCAGGCAGTAGAGCCGCTCGGGCCCGGTATTCTCGACCACGTGCTCCATGCCGGGCGGCAGGACCAGCGTGTCGCCCTTGGCGATGTCGTAGCTCTCGCCGGCGCAATGGGCGCGGCCGCGCCCTTCGAGGACATGGAACATCTCGTGGGCGGACTGATGGGTGTTGGGCGGCGTCTTGCCGCCGACGTCGAAGATCTCGATCACCGAGACGAAGGGCAGGCGGTCGGCCACCGGGTCGACCATCATGACGAACTTGTTGGTGTCCTGGGGCGAGATGCGCGACACGCGGCAGTCGCGGGCACGGCGAAGCAATGGCTGGTCCATGGGGCGCTCGGCGTTCAATCGGTTGGGGGGCGGGTGCGTGGCATGCAAAAGGCGAGCATCCTGCTCGAACGTATCACCCCAGCGCTGAGCAACAATCGGGCCGACAAACGATCTCGACGTTGCCGGGGCGGACCGCGGGTATGCAGCCGTGCCCGCGAAGGGACGGCGTTCTCCCCGAGGCCGGGCGGCGGCGCCCCGTCTCGACCAGGTGGTGCCCGATATGCGGTGCTTCGAGGCATCTCGTCAGGCTACTCTGCCGCCGTGCGCGACCGGTAGTGGCGCGTCTGCTCGGACTCGCCATGCGCCGCGAGAAACTCGAGCAGCATGCGCCGCATCACGAGCCCGGGTTGGTCGGACGGCATGTGAAGCTCGACACCCGAGCTCATGTCGAGCGGCACGTCGAAATCGGTGCCTTCGAGCACGGCGCGATCTTCCTCGGTCACGCGGCGGTCGAAGGCGATGATGTCGGCCGCCGGCGCGTCGGTCTCGCTGTCGCTGCGGAAGCAGAACTGCACCACTTGCGACCGGTCATCGTCGACCGGCGTCGCCGCGGTGATGATGATGTGGTCGAGGCCGTTCGGATAGCGGATGTGCAGGCGGCGCAGGAACGGCATGTACCAGTGCGCCGTCATGTGCCGCACGGTGAACGCGCTGTCGTCACGCAGGTTCTTCTTCTGCAGCGCGTTGTTGTAGACCGGCACATCGGAGCGGGCGACGAAGCCGTACGGCAGGCGCTCGATCGCGGGCTGCGGCGGGTCCGGGTCGTCGATGTTGCCGAACGTGTTGCGATGGACGAAGTGGATGTGGGCGTTGTCGAAGCTGTTCTCCATCAGCCGCAGGCCGGCACAGCGCCACGGCTCGTAGAACTGGTCGATGCGGCGATAGCCTGCGTCGTCTTCCTCCGGCCAATCCGGGATCGGCGCCAGCGGCTCGCCGAGCGCCACCCAGACATGGCCGTAGCGCGCCGTGCAGGCGAAGCTCGGCACCACCCGGCCCTTCAGGCCGTTCGATTCGGGACGCTGCGGGATGCGCACGCAGGTGCCCGAACCGTCGTACGACCAGCCATGGTAGGGACACACGAGGACATTTCCGTCGACCCAGCCCTTGCTGAGTGCCGCCGACCGGTGCGGACAGCGATCGGCAAGGGCGATGAAATTGCCCCCGGCGTCCTTCCACACCACGATCTTCTCGCCGAGCAGGGTGAAGGGTTGCGGCCCGGCCGCCACCATGGCGACCGGGATCACCGGATACCAGAAGCGCCGCAGGACGGGCTGGCGGGTGGCGAGCATGGCTTACTCCTACACGAGCCTGGCGGGGCATCGACCAGCTCGACCTCGTCGAGCGCCTGTTCGGAAACCCGGATGGCTGGCCGCGATCACGCCTGCCCCACCAGCCCGTCGAGCAGCCGGTAGTCGGGCAGCGAGGTGTCGATCTGCCTGCCGCCGCGCAGGATGACGCGATCGGCCTGGGAGCGCGACAGCATCTCGGACATGAAGCGGGCCGACAACAGGACGAGATCGGCCGGCGCTCCTGCCCTCAACCGGCCGTGCTCGCGAAGGCCCATCACCGAGGCCGGCACCGAGGTGAACGCCTTCGGCCAATCGCCGAACGGATGATCGAGATGGGCGATGCGGGTGGCCTGGGTCACCACCTCGAGCATGTCGTGATCGCCGAAGGCGTAGAACGGGTCGCGGCAATTGTCCGAGGCGATCGAGACGTCGAGGCCCGCCGCCTTCGCTTCGTGCAGCAGGGTGACGCCACGCCAGCGCGGCGTCTGTCCGGCGGTTCGGCCCTGCAGGTACATGTTGCACATCGGCAGGCTTACGATGGCGATGCCGGCGTCGCGCGCCGCGGTCCAGGGTGGCGTCGACGAAGGCGTCGTCCTGGACGGCAAGGGAGCAGCAATGGCCGCATTGCAGGCGGCCCTTGAAGCCCAGCCGCACCGCCATGCGGGCGATCTCGATCAGCGCCTTGGCGCCGGTGTCGCCGCTTTCGTCGACATGGAGGTCGAGATCGAGGTTGCGGTCCATGGCCAGCTTGAAGAAATGCTCGAGCAGGTCGAGGAAGTCCGCCGGCAGGGCGTCGTGCTGGCCGCCGCTCAGGCGCGTGACGCAACCCAGAATGCCGCCGGCCCGGGCGACGATGTCGGCGAGCCGTTCGCCCTGGGGTTGGGCGAAGGTATCCATTGGCATGATGCTGGAGGCCTGGACCTCGATCCGTCCGGCCCACGCATCGCGCACCGCCATGAACGCCGGCCAGGATATCTCGCCCTGGGGGGCGTGCGAATCGAGGTGCGTGCGCACCGCGATCGTCCCCTGGGCATAGGCGCACTGCAGGCCGAACTCCATGCGCTGGCGCACGTCCTCCTTGGTCCATCGCGCCGCCCGATCGCTCGAGGTCGCACCGGCGGCGCCCAGGAAGCTGCCGTCCGGGTTGGGCGAGCGCGGCCAGATGTGGCCCTTGTCGAGATGGGTGTGGATGTCGACGAAGCTCGGCCAGACCAGGCCGCCGCGCAGCGGCGTCGCCTCTGCCGGAGCGCTGCCGATCGGCGCCAGCCGGGCGATCCGCCCGTCGCGGATCTCGAGATCCAGTCGCACCAGTCCCTCGAAGTCGGGCGTGCCGGGCAGGTCACCGTCGATCAGGCAGCCCTGCGCGCGGGCATCGGCCAGCCAGTAATGCGGCCGGTCGGGCACGGTGGTGAAGCCGATGCGCTTCATGTCAGTTCATGCTCTTTCGGACCGCGAGCGTCTCGCTCGCTCATGAATCTGAGCGAGCGAGACGCTCGCGGTCCGGAAGAGGAAGAGGATGAATCTGATGGTGACCTCCATTCGCTTCCCCTCAGTTCTCCCGGCGCATGGCGCTCTCGTGCCAGCGCCGCAGCAGCAGGTGGGAGACGAGGCTCAGCACGAGGAAGATCGCGATGCCGCTCATCGACACCATGACCAGCGCGGCGAACATGCGCGGGATCTTGAGCTGGTAGCCGGCCTCGAGGATGCGGAAGGCGAGGCCGGAGGCGGTGCCGCCGGAGCCAGCGACGAACTCGGCAACGACGGCGCCGATCAGCGCCAGCCCGCCCGAGATGCGCAGGCCGCCCAGGAAGTAGGGCAGCGCCGCCGGCAGGCGGAGGTAGATCAGGGTCTGCCAGCGGCTGGCGCCGTAGAGTTGGAACAGGTTGACCAGGTTGTGGTCGGCCGAGTTGATCCCGAGGATCGTGTTGGACAGGATCGGGAAGAACGCCACGATCCAGGCGCAGATCAGCAGCGACAGCAGCGTGTCGTCGACCCAGATGATGATCAACGGCGCAATCGCCACGATCGGCGTCACCTGCAGGATGATGGCGTAGGGAAACAGCGACAGCTCGAGCCATTTCGACTGGGTGAACAGGATCGACAGCAGCCCTCCCACGATCACCGCGGCGAGCAGGGCCATGCCGGTGATCTGCAGGGTGATCCAGAGCGAGCCCGACAATGTGCCCCAATCGGCGATCAGCGTGCGGAAGATCAGCAGCGGGCCGGGCAGGATGTAGTGCGGGATGCCGGCCTGGCGGACGATGAATTCCCACAGCCCGAGCACGATCACGCCGATCGCGAGCGGCGCCAGGATCCTCTGCCAGGTTTCGACCGTGAGCCCGAGCCAGCGCTTCTCGACGATGGCGACCGGGCGGGCGGCCTCGTCGGTGCCGTCGCCGGCCGGAGCGGCACGCGCGGCGGAGGGCCGGGCGACAGAGTCGGTCATGCGACGATCGCCGCGGCAAGGCGCGCCGACACCACCTTGCAGGCGTCGGCATACTCGACCGACGTCCGGAAGCCGGCATCGCGCGGGAACGGCGCGGCGATCGCCACGTCGGCGACGATGCGGCCGGGCCGCGCCGCCATGACCACGATGCGCTGCGACAGGTAGACCGATTCGAAAACCGAATGGGTGACGAACAGCACGGTGAAGCCCGCCCTGGCCCACAGCGCCAGCAAATCGTCGTTGAGCCGGTGGCGCGTGATCTCGTCGAGGGCGGCGAACGGCTCGTCGAGCAGCAGGATGCGCGGCTCGGTCACCAGCGCGCGGGCGATCGACACGCGCATCTTCATGCCGCCCGAGAGCTCGCGCGGATAGGCGTCCAGGAAGGCCTCGAGCCCGACCGACTGCAGCGCGGCGGCCGCCCGGTCGGCAGCCGCGCGCGACGGCACCTTCTGGAGCCTGAGCGGCAGCATGACGTTCTGCAGCGCCGTCGCCCACGGCATCAGGGTCGGCTCCTGGAAGACGAAGCCGACGTCGCGCACCGGCTGGCCACGGCCATCGTGCGTGGCGCCGGGCCAGTCGATCTGCCCGGCGCTCGGCTCGCCGAGGCCTGCGATCATGCGCAGGACCGTCGACTTGCCGCAGCCCGAGGGTCCGAGCAGGCTGGCAAACTCGCCGCCCCGTATGTCGAGATCGACCCCGGCGACGGCGAGCGTGCCGTTGGAATAGCGCTTGCCGACACCCCGCAGCACGACAACGGGTCGGCCGGCCATGTCCTGCGCGACAGCGTCCGGCGTCGTGAGGGACACCCGCGCCGTCACGCCCGGCCCACACTCTTGTTCATGAACGCGAGGCTGCAGGCCTTGGCCGGATCGACGTCCGTCGGCGTCGCGCCGACATCGGCCATCGACTTGCAGGAGCGCAACCGCTGTAGCGCGCTCGGAGGCCAGGCAGCAATTGGTGTGCCACCACTCTCCTCCTGCAAAAATCGGGGCGCGCACCGCCCCGATTCTTTTAGCATCGTGGTGCGCGCACGCATGCTGGTAGGTTCCCCCGATGACACGGCCCGTTGAAGGAGCGAAGATTCTCGAGGGCCAGATTTTGCGTCATTTGCGTCATTTGCGTCACTGCCCTTTGGAATCAATCACTTGCGGGTGACGCAAAAGCAGATGTCGAAAGCGGTTCTGCGTAAGTTGGGCGTTTGCGTCAGCCTCGCTCGCCGGCACGACGACAGCCATAACGTCCCGGATCAGGTTGCGCAGCACGGCAACGCGGGCGTTAGTCCTATTGTCAGGCCTCTCCTGGCTGCGCGGTTCCTTATCGGCTACAGCCGCAGGCTCGCGCATGATCCCATCCTCCTTGATGCTGCGCAGTTGCCGGTAACGAGTCGTCGCCAGCTCTCGCCAAGCTAGCCAAGATTCTTGCAACGTCAACCCGGCTGAGCCGAAGTCGCGACGAGAACCACCCCAATCCAGTCCAGGCTCGGCGGCGGAGCCACTCGCTTTCCCCCGAGAAGCTGGCGAGACACCTGCACGCCGCTCCTCGCGCCACGATGCCGAGAAAATGGGGCGGGTTACCGCCCCATCTTGGTCGCATTGGTGTAGAAAGGTGCCGTGAAGCGCGTTCTTCCGATCCTCATGGCGCTGGCCGCCTGCCATCTCCCGGGCTCGACGCTTGCCCAAAGCGACGACAAGACGTACTGCCGCCAACTCGCCGATCTCTATCGTCGCTATGTCCAGAACTCTCCGGGACGGCGTTCCGACGTCGAGGCGACGTTGGCGCTCGAGGCCTGTCGCAAGGGCGATCCCGAAGGAATACCGGTGCTGGAGAAGAAGCTCCGCGAGAACAACATCTCGGTACCGGGCGGGGAGTTCAAGCCGTAGGGGCCCCATTGGGGGCGGTACCTTTGGCCGGCTTCGTGTGCGCCGCAGGGCAATCGCATATGTGGCAAAAGTCCCGTCATCCCGAGCGGAGCCGCCCGGAGGATGGCGTAGTCGAGGGACCTTATCTTGCCGATGCTGCAACAAGAAGGGTCCCTCCACTACGCCTCGCTTCGCTCGGCTTCGGTCGGGATGACGGAGTTTTTTGTCGTATGCGAATGCCCTGGTGTGCGCCGGTGCCGGCGATGGGCTTTGCGAAGGCGAGGATGGCCGAACGGGGACCATTCGCCAGTCTTCCTAAGCGCGCGTTTTCGCCACGTGGCAGGCAACCTCGCGGCCATCGATCTTCCGCAAGACCGGCCGCTCGATCCGGCAGCGGTCGATCGCCAGCGGGCAGCGCGTATGAAAGGCGCAGCCGTTCGGCGGATCGAGGGCACTCGGGATCTCGCCTCGCACCACGGCGCGCTTGCGCGGCGTGCCAGGCCGTGTCGCCGGCACGGCGGCGAGCAGCGCCTCGGTATAGGGATGCAGGGGCCGGCGGTAGATCGTCCTCGTGTCGCCGGTCTCGACGATGCGGCCGAGATACATCACCGCCACGCGGTCGGAGATGTGCCGCACGATCCTGAGATCGTGCGAGACGAAGACGTAGCTGAGGCCGCGCTGGCGCTGCAGGTCGCGCAGCAGGTTCACCACCTGGCCCTGCACCGAGACGTCGAGCGCCGACACCGGCTCGTCGCACACCACCAGGTCGGGATCGAGCGCCAGCGCGCGGGCGATGCCGATGCGCTGGCGCTGGCCGCCGGAGAACTGATGGGCATAGCGGCTGCCGTGCTCCGGGGTGAGCCCGACCATGACCAGGAGCTCGGGCGCGCGCTCCCGGCACTCCTGGCGCGATCGGCCGGCGAGGCGCAGCGGCTCGGCGACGATCTCGTCGACCCGCATGCGCGGATTGAGCGAGCCGTACGGGTCCTGAAAGATCATCTGGAAGCGCCGGCGCAGCGCCTGCAGGGCGGGGCCTTCGGCGGCCATCAGGTCGCTGCCGTCGAAATGGACCGAGCCCGCGGTCGGATCGAGCAGGCGGATGAGCAGGCGGCCCAGGGTCGACTTGCCGCAACCGCTCTCGCCCACCAGGCCCAGCACTTCGCCGCGCGCCACGGTGAGATCGACGCCGTCGACGGCGCGCACCGAGCCGACCTGGGAAATGCCGAGCGGCCCACCGAGCACGGGAAAGTGCTTGGCCAGGCCTTCGACGCGCAGCAACGGCTCGCTCATGCGCGCGGGCCGATCGATGGACCGGTCGATGGGCCGATGCCCGGCGCGATGCAGGGCCTTCGCATATGACAAAAAATACCGTCATCCCGACCGGAGACGAGCGCCGCGAGGCGTAGTGGAGGGACCTTTCTTTGTGCTGAAACAGCAAGAAAGGTCCCTCGACTGCGCCGCCAAGGGCGCTGTAAACAGCGCCCTTCGGGCGGCTTCGCTCGGGATGACGGTCTTTCTGTCATATGCGAATGCCCTGCGGCGCGATGAGGGGCGTGATCGGACGGAGGCAGGCCGCCTCGTGCCGGGCCCCGATGCTGGCGAGCGCCGGCTCGGCGGCACGACAGGCCGGCGCCGCGCGCGGACAGCGCGGCTCGAAGCGGCAGCCCGGCGGCAGGGCGCCAGGCGGAGGAACGCTGCCCTCGATCACCGCCAGGCGATCCTCCTCATCCTCGCTCGGCATGCAGCTCAGCAGGGCCGCGGTGTAGGGATGGGCGGCGGCATCGAACAGCGTCGCCGTATCCGACCGTTCGACGACCCGGCCGGCATACATCACCACCACGCGATGGGCGTGCGCGGCGACCACGCCGAGATCGTGGGTGATGAACAGGATGCCCATGCCGAGCTCGGCCTGGAGATCGGCCAGCAGGTCCATGATCTGCGCCTGGATGGTGACGTCGAGCGCCGTCGTCGGCTCGTCGGCGATCAGCAGCGCCGGCCGGCAGGCGAGTGCCGCGGCGATCATCACGCGCTGGCGCATGCCGCCCGACAGGCGGTGCGGGTAGTCGTCGCAGCGGCGCGCCGCCGAGGGGATGCCGACGCGGTCGAGCAGGGCGATCGCCTGGCGGCGCGCCTCGGCGCGCGACAGGCCGCGATGCAGGCGCAGCGGCTCGGCGACGTGGCTGCCAACCGAGAGCAGCGGGTTCAGCGACGACATCGGCTCCTGGAAGATCATGGCGATGCGATCGCCGCGGATCGCCGACAGGGCGCGGTCGTCGAGCCGGGTGAGATCGCGCCCGTCGTAGCGGACGGCGCCACGCGTCACCCGGCCCGGATCCTGCAGGAGGCCCATGATCGCGAGCGCCGTGACGCTCTTGCCGCTGCCGCTCTCGCCGACCAGTGCCACGGTCTCATGGCGGTCGACCGAGAAGCTCGCCCCGTCGACGACCGTGACTTCCCGGCCCGGCGGGCCGAAGGCGACGGCGACGTCGTCGAGTTCGATGAGAGGCATGCAATCTTCTCAATTGTCCGGATGATCATACATTCGGACAATATAGCCGGCAATGTTCGCCATAAGGGTTCGTGAGCACAGGGGGAGGCTGAGCAATGTTGGGGCCATTCGGCGAGGAGTTCTCGACCTTCGCCATCTCGGCACGCTGTCCGGACACCGGCAAGTACGGCGTCGCCATCTCGACCCGACCGCTCGCGGTCGGCTCGCGCTGCCCGTTCATCAAGCCGGGGCTCGGCGTCGTCGTCACCATGGCGGTGACCGATCCGCGCCTGGGGCCACTCGGCCTGCGACTGCTCGGGCTGGGTTACTCGGCCTCGCGTGTCCTCGACGAGATCGCCATCAGCGACCCGCACATCGAGTTCCGCCAGATCTCGGTGATCGACCGCGACGGCAACGCCGTGGCGCGAACGGGCAGCGACAACAAGGATTGGTCGGGCCATTTCTGCGAGCCCGGCATGGTGGCGATGGGCAATGGCCTGATCTCCGAGCGCACTGCCTCGGCGATGGCCGAGACGTTCGCCAAGATGAAGGGCGACGACCTGGAGGCGCGCCTGATGTCGGCGCTCGAGGCCGGGCGCGACGCCGGCGGCCAGCATGGCGGGCAGCACTCCTCCGCGCTGGTGGTCTATCGCAACCAGGAATACCCGCTGGTCGACCTGCGCGTCGACGAGCACGACGAGCCGATCGCCGAGCTGCGCCGCATCTTCGACATCTACCGCCCGCAGATCGAGTACTACGAGACCCGCCCGTGGCAGCCCGACGCGCTGGGCATCGTCGAGGACTGGGTCATCGCGCGCGAGAAGAGCAAGGGGAGGACGTCGCATGGGCGCTAAATCTTGGTCGAAGGTCCAACAAAGTCCTCATCCTGAGGAGGCCGCATAGCGGCCGTCTCGAAGGATGGGCTGCACAGGAGATCGCTGAAAGATCGGTGTTGCAGCACCGGTTCTGTTGCCAACCCTTCGAGACGCGGCCCCCTCATCCTGAGCAAGCTCCCCTCCTCGCCCTTCGAGACGCCGCGCTTTGCGCGGCTCCTCAGGGTGAGGAGGGGAGCGCGTCGAAGGACGGGCCGCTCCTCAGGGTGAGGTCCCTTTGTAATTTAACTCCTATGGGAGGAAGTCGTGACCTTCACTGTCGTCGCACGTTGCCCCCGGACGAAGATGCTGGGCGTCGCCATGGCGACGCATGCGCCCGCGGTCGGCAACCGCTGCCCTGTGGTGATCCCGCGCATGGCTGCTGCCTCGGTGCAGTCGATCGCCGATCCGCGGCTCACCCTGCTGTGCACGAAGCTGATGGGGCTGGGCTACCACGCCGGCAAGATCATCCATGAACTGGAGAGCAGCGACCCCAACGCGCCGCTGCGCCAGATCGGCGTCGTCGATGCGTGGGGCAATGCCGCCGCGATGACCGGCTCGGAGAATGGCGCCTATGCCGGCCACGTCATCGGTGCCGGCTGGCTGGTGATGGGCAACGGCATCGTCGGCCCGCAAGTGACCGAAGGCATGGCGGCCTCGATGCGCTCGAGCGTCGACGAGGTGCTCGAGGAGCGGCTGGTGCGCGCCGTCGAGGCAGGCGGCCGCGCCGGCGGGCAGGCCGACGGACACTTCTCGTCCTCTCTCCTGGTGTTCGGCGACGAGCCCTTCGCCTACATCGACCTGCGCGTCGACGTGCACGAGGAGCCGGTCGGCGAGCTGCGCCGCATCTTCGAATGGTTCCGCCCGCTGCTGCCCTACTACAGCGAGCGTCCCTACAACCCGCGCCTGCCGCGCGACGATCGCTGGCGCGAGGCGCAGGGGCGGTGATGCGGCGCGCATCTTGCGTCTTGCGGATTGTCTTTCATTTTCCTCCCCAGCTTCGCTGGGGAGGTGCCCCGTCATACGGGGCGGAGGGGTCATGAGCGCCAGTGGTGGTGCTCATGACCCCTCCGTCGCCGAAGACGGCGACACCTCCCCAGCGAAGCTGGGGAGGTATGAGTAGAGGAGGGGTGGCATGAAGCGGTTTCTGGTGGCGATCGGCGCGATGGCGCTGGCGGTTGGGGCGAGCGTCGGCGCGAGCCTCGCGCAGACTCCCAAGGATACGCTGGTGATCGGCGCCGCCGTGTTCTCCGATTCGATCAGCCCGGCGGCGGGCGGCTATCTCACGCTGAGCTTCGTCTACCAGACGTGGGAGCCGCTGGTGGCGCGCGACGCCGATGACAGGCTGGTGCCGGCCCTGGCCGAGCGTTGGGAAGCGGTCGAGCCGACCAAGTGGCGCTTCCATCTGCGGCGCGGCGTCAAATGGCACGATGGCACGCCGTTCACCGCCGCCGACGTCAAGTTCACCATCGACTACGTGACCAATCCGCAGACGGTCTATGCGCGCAAGAGCCGGATCGCGGGAGTGGTCGGCACCGACATCGTCGACGACTACACCGTGGAAATCCGAACCGCGACCCCGTCGGCCCTGCTGGCGCGTGGGCTGGCCGACATCGCGATCGAGCAGAAGGCCACGACCGAGAAGCTCGGCATCAAGGAAGCGCACCGCAAGCCGATCGGCACCGGCCCGTGGAAGTACGTCGAATGGGTCGCCGGCGATCGCTACGACCTCACCGCCAATCCCGACTATTGGGGCGGCCCTCCGGCGATGAAGAACCTGCGCCTCCGTTCTCTCCCCGAGGGCGCGACCCGCGTCGCCTCCCTGGTGGCCGGCGAAACCCACATCATCGAGGAAGTGCCGGTCGACCTGCTGCCTTCGATCGAGAAACGGCGCAACCTCAAGATCGACGCCGTCGAATCGTCGGTCAGCCTGGTGCTGAGCTTCGACGTGCGCAAGCCGCCGTTCAACGATTTGCGCGTGCGCCAGGCGCTCGACTACGCCATCGACAAGAAGACCATGCTGCAGCAGATGCTGGGCGGCTACGGATCGGTGCTCGACGGCCAGCTCGTGACCAAATCGACCTTCGGCTACAACCCGCGCATCCAGGCGCGGCCGTTCGATCGGGCCAAGGCCAAGGCGTTGCTCGCCGAGGCGGGCTACGCCAAGGGCTTCGACACCAAGATCAACACCATGCAGGGCCGCTACCTGTCTGACGTCGACATCGCCAATGCCGCCGCCGGCATGATGACGGAAGTGGGTGCGCGCACGACGGTCAACGTCCTCGAGGGCGCCGTGTGGGCCCAGCTCGACCGCGCCCGCGACCAGGGGCCGATCTACCAGGTGGGCTGGTTCAGCGTCGGCGACGCCGACTTCAACACCGTCTGGTACACCGACGGCAGCAAGCGCAACTACTGGAGCAACGCCGAGTTCAACAAGCTCTGGGAAGAGGCGCGCTCGACGCTCGACGAGCCGGCGCGCCTCAAGGCCTACAACCGCATGATGGAGATCATGCACGAGGAGGTGCCGTCGATCTTCCTGTTCGGCTTGCCGCGAATCTCCGGCCGCTCGGCCAGTGTCCAGGGCTGGCAGCCGTCGCGCGATTCGTTGTTGCGCCTGCACAAGGTGAACGTGAAGTAGGCAATCGGGCACATGCGCTACCTCCTGCGCCGCCTGCTGCTGGTGCCGGTGCCGCTGATCTTCGTGATCGCTTTCGTGTTCGTCGTGCTGCGGCTGACCGGCGACCCGGTGGCGATCTATCTCGGGCTCGACGCGACGCCGGAGCAGGAGGCGGTGCTGCGTGCCGAGCTGCATCTCGACAAGCCGGTGATCGTGCAGTTCGGCTACTTCCTGGCCGACCTGGCGCAGGGCGATTTCGGCACCAGCATCCAGTTCAAGCGCGCCGCGATGGAGGTGGTGATGGAGCGGCTGGGCGCCACCCTGCAGCTCCTGGTGCTCGGCCTGGCGCTCGCCATCCTCCTCGGGATCCCCGCTGGGGTCGCCTGCGCGGTCTACAAGGACAAGCTGCCCGACTTCGCCCTGTCTGTGCTCGCAGTGATCGGCCAGTCGATGCCGAGCTTCTGGCTGGGCATCCTGCTGATCCAGCTGTTCGCCCTCGATCTCGGCTGGCTGCCGACCTCGGGGCGCGGCGGCCTCGAGCACCTGGTGCTGCCGACCGTCACCCTGGCGACGTTCCTCGTTCCCAACTTCATCCTGGTAACGCGGGTGAGCGTGCTCGAGACCATGCGCGAGCAGTTCGTCGTCACCGCGCGGGCGCGCGGCGCCGGCGCGGCGCGCGCGCTGTGGCGCCATGTCCTGCCCAACGCCATCAACCCGGTGGTGAGCCTGGTCGGCCTGCAGCTCGGCCGCCTGATGGGCGGTGCGGTGATCACCGAGACGATCTTCGCCTGGCCGGGGGTCGGCCGCCTGATGGTGAGCGCGATCTTCCAGCGCGACGTGCCGATCGTCATCGCCTCGGTGTTCATCGTCGCCGTCACCATCATCCTGGCCAATCTCCTGGTCGATCTGGTGCAGGCGGCGATCGATCCGCGCATCCGGCTGCGGTGAGCGCCGTGACGTGGTTCGGCCCTCGCCTGAAGGTCCAGATCGGCGCGGCGCTGGTGCTCGGCATGTGCCTGATCGCCATCTTCGCCAGCGTGCTGTCGCCGCACGATCCCTACACCCAGAACCTGATGCTCCGCCTGCGCCCGCCGGTATGGGCCGATCGCGGCAGCTGGGACTACCCGCTCGGCACCGACAATCTCGGCCGCGATCTGCTCTCGCGCCTGATCCACGGCTCGCGGCTTTCCATCGTCGTCGGGCTGATGGCGATGGTCGTGGCGCTCTCGATCGGCACCACCCTCGGCCTGCTGGCCGGCTATCTCGGCGGCCGCACCGAGCAGGCGATCATGCGCTTCGCCGACGCCTACCAGGCGATTCCCGAGATCCTGCTGGCAATCGTCGTCGTCGCCGTGTTCGGCGGCGGCGTCACCGTGCTGGTGCTGGTGCTGGGCTTCGCCGGCTGGGAGACCTACACCCGTGTCGCCTTCAACCTGACGCGCTCGTTGCGCGAGCGGCCGTTCGTCGAGGCGGCGATCGCGTCCGGCGGACGCGGGCGCTACGTCATGTGGCGACACATCCTGCCGCAGATGTCGCCGGTGCTGACGGTGATCGCGACCTTGCAGGTCGGCCAGCTCATCCTGCAGGAGACGGCGCTGAGCTTCCTCGGCCTCGGGCTGCCGCCGCCGACGGCTACCTGGGGCAACATCCTGGCCGAAGGGCGCGACCGGCTGCTGGTGGCGCCGTGGATCGCCAACCTCGCGGGATGCGCCATCGTGCTGCTGGTGCTCGGCGTCAACCTTCTCGGCAACGGGCTGCGCGAGACCCTCGACCCACGTCGGGCAGACAGGCGGTGATCAGATGAGACGCGACCCCATCCCGGCCTACTACCGGATCTACCAGGTGCTGCGCGAGCGCATCGCCGCCGGCACCTACCGGGTCGGCACGCAGCTGCCGACCGACAACGAGATCATGACCGAGTTCGCGGTCAGCCGGCACACCGCGCGATCGGCAGTCGAGGAACTGGTTGCCCGCCACCTGGTGAGCCGGTTCCCGGGGCGCGGCTCGTTCGTGCAGGAGGTCGATGCCGCAAAATCGACCGACTGGAGCGCCCAGGCACTCGAGGACCTGCAGATCCGCGCCGCCGAGGCCGATTTCAGGCTCGACAGGATCGAGCTTGTCGATGCATCGGAAGCGCCGCATCCCGCCGCCATGCTGCAGGTGCCGGCCGCGGGCAAGGTGATGCGGATTGCCTGGAGCCGCGTGCGGGAGGACGGACCGATCGCCTACTGCGCGGCGCATCTGGCGCAGGATCTGGCGGCCCGTCTGCCGGCCGACTTTGCCGACCAGCTCAACACTTCGCGCGTCATCCCGCTGATCGAGAAGCATTGCGACGTACGCGCCTTTCGCGTGCAGCAGGTATCGGTGGCGATCGCGGCCGATGCCGTGCTGGCGCAGCGCCTCGACGTCGCCCCGGGCGCGCCGCTCCTGCTCCTGCAGCGCACCTACTTCGATATCGAGGGTCGGCCGATCTACTACTCCGACCTGTTCGTGCGCTCCGACCGCTACCTGCAGAAGATCGAGCTGTTCCGCCACCGCCAGAACGTGGCGTTGTCGCGCTTCTCCGACGAGGAGGACGAGGCGTGAGGGGAACCCAACCTCATACTCCTCTCCTCCTTCGCGGGCGGAGCCTTCGCATTTGGACAAAAGATTCGGTCATCCCGAGCGAAGCCGAGCGCAGCGAGGCGCAGTCGAGGGACCTCTCTTGCTGACGTTGCAATAAGAAAGGTCCCTCCACTGCGCCTCGCTGCGCTCGGCTCCGGTCGGGATGACGAACAAAGGGCGCAATCGAAGTGAGTACAACCGCGTGAGGCACCCATGACGTACACCATCCTCGGCCGCTGCCAGCGCACCGGACGACTGGGCATCGGAATCGCGACCTTCTCGATCACCGTCGGCCTCTACTGCAACGGCGTGGCGGCCAATACCGGGGTCACGATCAGCCAGGCGTTCGTCAACCAGCGCAACAACCGGTTGGCGCTGCGCCTGCTGAAGCAGGGCTTCACGGCCGGTTCGGTCCTGGCGCAGCTCGTCGCCAACGACCCTGACGAGGAATACCGGCAGATCGGCATCATCGATCGCACCGGCAACGCCGTGGCCCATACCGGGCCGCACACGCGCGGTTGGTCGGGGCACGTGACGGGCGACAACCACGTCGCCTTCGGCAACGGGCTGGTCGGGCCGCATGTCGCCGACGGCATTGCCGCCGGTTTCCTCGCCGAGCCGGACGCCGATCTCGAGCACCGCCTGCTGATGGGCATCGAGGCCGGACGCGATGCCGGAGGGCAGGGCACCGTCGACCGGCACAAGCCCGAGCGTTCGGCGGCGCTGATCGTCTACTCGCAGCACGCCTATGCCGACATCGACCTGCGCGTCGATCTGCACGCCACCGCCATCGAGGAGCTGCGCCGCGTCTGGCTCGAGTACAAGAAATACGAGGCCTACTACCACGATCGCGGCCGCAACCCGCGCGGCGCCATCGGCCAGGAAGCCTTCATGGCCAAGCTCGCCGCGGCGGAGGCGTGACATGACCTACTCGATCATCGCGCGCTGCCCGAAGACCGGCCGTCTCGGCCTCGGCATCACCACCTTCTCGATCGCTGCCGGCGGCCGCTGCGAAGGCATCCTGGCCGGCGTCGGAATCTGCAAGACGCAGGCTTACGTCAATCGCGGCAACGATCCGCTGGCGATCGATCTTCTGGCGCAGGGCTTCACGCCGGCGCACGTCATGAGCCGGCTCGCCGCCAACGACCCCGATCATGACTATCGTCAGATCGCCATCATGGATCGCGAAGGCAACGGCGTCGGCCACACCGGCTCGGGTACCCGCCCGTGGTCGGGACACAAGGTCGAGCCGGGCTACGTCGCCTTCGGCAACGTGCTGGCCGGGCCGCAGGTCGTCGAGGCGATCGTCGCAGGCTTCCTCGCCGATCCCGAGGCGGCGCTCGAGTTCCGTTTGCTGAGCGCCCTCGAAGGCGGCCGCGATGCCGGCGGCCAGGTCGGCGCGCAAGGCCATCTGCCGGAGCGCTCGGCGGCGATTCGCGTCGTCGCCGACCCCGACTATCCCGACATCGACGTGCGCGTCGATCTGCACGACGACGCGGTGGTCGAGTTGCGCCGCGTGCTCGAGGAGTTCAAGCGCTACGAGGTCTTCTATCGCGAGCGCGGGCGCAAGCCGCGCGAGGCGATCACCCAGGACGAGTTCGTCGCCCGCCTGGAACGCGGAGCCTGAGCATGTCCAAGCGTCCATTTCATCTCGCGTGGTTCCTCTCGCAAGGCTACGGGCCCAAGACCTGGCGCGGGATGTGGCCCGGCAGCGACGTGTCGCGCTGGATGATGCCCGACCTGTTCGTCGATCTCGCCAAGGGCATGGACCGGGCGTGCTTCGACTACCTGATCATCGAGGACTCGTCGAACCTGCCCTACACCTACCAGGGCTCGCACGACACCTATCTCAAGTATGCCGCCAGCACGCCCAAGCTCGACCCGGCCGTGCTGGTGCCGTACCTCGCGCAGGCGACGACGCATCTCGGCCTGGTGCCGACCCTGTCGGTCAGCGAGTATCCGCCTTATCTCCTGGCGCGGCTGGTCAACACGCTCGACCATGTGACGGAAGGCCGGATCGGCTGGAACTGCGTCACCGGCAGCAACGACGGCGCGGCGCAGAACTATGGCCATGACAGGCACCGGCCGCACGACGAGCGCTACGACGTCGCCGACGAGTTCGCCGACCTGGTGACCAGGCTGTGGGAGGCGTGGGAGCCCGACGCCGTCGTGCTCGATCGCGAGAACCACATCTTCGCCGATGGCAGCAAGGTCCATGCGGTCAACTACGAGGGCAAGTACTTCAAGTGCCGCGGCCCGATCAACGCGCCGCGCTCGCCGCAGGGCCGCGTGCCGATCTGCCAGGCCGGCGGCTCGCCGCGCGGCCAGGCCTTCGCCGCGCGCTGGGCCGACACGATCATAACCAACGCGCCGACAGTCGAGGCGATGAAGGCCTATCGCGAGGACGTGCGCCGCCGCGCCGTCGCGATCGGGCGCAATCCCGACGAGATCAAGGTGCTGTTCCTGGCCTACCCGATCGTCGACGTCTCGATGGAGGCGGCGCGCGAGCGCCGGCTGATCGAGCAGGCCGATGCGGCCAAGCATATCGACATGCAGTTCTCGAGCATGTCGCGCATCACCGGCATCGATTTCTCCAAGTTCGATCCCGACCAGCCGCTGCCGCCCGACCTCACCACCAACGGCCACCAATCCTCGCTCGCCAAGTGGATCGGCAAGACGCCGCGCTCGCTGGCCATGAGCCTGGCGACCAAGCAGGGCATCGACTACACCGGCACGATCGACCACGTCGCCGGCCTGATGCAGGAGATCATGGAGGAGGTGGGCGGCGACGGCTTCCTGCTGTTCAACGGCCTGTTCGACCGCCGCTACATCATGGAAGTGTGCGACGGCCTGGTCCCCGAGCTGCAGCGCCGCGGCCTCACCCGCAAGGCCTACGCCCACAAGCATCTCAGGGACAATCTGATGGAGTTTTGATCGTCGTCCCCAGCTTCGCCGGGGAGGTGTCCGCACCTGCCCTGAGCGAAGCCGAAGGGTCATCGCGGACGGAGGGGTCATGGTCTTCCGGACCGCGAGCGTCTCGCTCGCTCAGATTCATGAGCGAGCGAGACGCTAGATCGGAAGAGC
>JALHMO010000090.1 GCA_022844015.1 Reyranella sp.
GCTGCTCGCGCTGCCGCGCGGCCGGCTGTGGGCCATCGAGGTGAAGCGAAGCTCGGCGCCGAAGGTGGAGCGCGGCTTCCACGCGGCGTGCGCCGACCTGAGGCCACAGCGGCAACTCGTGGTCTATCCGGGAACCGAGCGCTTCCCGCTCGGGCAAGGAACCGAGGCGATGGGTGTCGTCGCCCTGGCGGAAGAGTTGCGGTCGGCGCGGTAGCCGCGATCGTTTCGATTCAGAAATCGGCGGTCAACGACAGCCGGACCAGCGACCTGGCGGCAGTCCTCGAATTGTTGGTTACAGGCGTGGCGGACGCCAGAGCGGCAATCGGGTGTTCGCCTCGCCAGCCTATGGTCGGGGCGCCCGCTCGTAGAAATCGACGCGCATGCGCATCGGCCCGAGCGGCTCGACGCGGTGCGTCTCGGCGGGCTGGACCACACCGTGCCGCTCCACCGTCAGGATCTCCGATCCCTCTTCCCTGCCCGAGCGGATCAACCTGACCTCGCCCTCGATCACCCGGATGACGCCCCACACGCCCGCCCGCGTGCGATGCTCCTTGCGCAGCGCCGCGGGCAGCGTCCGGTTGTCGAACACCGGCGTCGAGCGATAGGGTTCCGCGGGCATCTCAGCCTCTCGGCTTGAGGTCGGCGGCGTGCTCGGGATAGGGCGCGATCGCGCCCTTTGCCGCGGGCGCACCGGACAGCTCGGCGGCGAAGGCGTGATTGACGTCGCGATGGTGCGCCTCGTCGGCCCTGACCACGAGGATGACGTCGCGCAGCGTCGCCGTCTCGGGCATCTTCCAGTAGTGCCGGGCGATCGCCGGCGCCGGCGGATTGGCGCAGCGGCCGGCGTCGAGCTCGGCGAGATAGTGCGTGTAGCTCACCACCGCCTCCTCCTCGAAATAGCCGACGACGCGATGGGCGGTGCGCGGGCTCACCAGGTAGAGGCCGAAGAAGGCGAGGTAGAACACCCACTGGACGAAGAGCACCACCCAGCGTTCGAGCACGGTCGGCCGGGCGATGTGGATGAACGTCATGAGGTGCATGCGCTCGTTCTCCGCCTCCTCCAGCAGGATGCGGATCCAGCCCTGGTCGTCCGTCATGCGGCGCAGGCAGCGCAGATGGGTCAGCGTGGCGCCGACCATGCCGGGCACGGCGGCCACCGTCTCGAGGACGATCGCGCGATGGCCATAGCGCCGCGCGAAGAACGTGTCGGCGCAGAAGCGCAGGAACTTGGTGAAGCCGTAGGCGAACCGGTCGGAGAATCCCGACGGGCGATGGTGGACATCGAGGACCGCCTCGGACGCCGGCATGGATCCAGCAGACATGATACTCTCCCGATCAAGGCAAACGAGTCTGCGGGCCGAGCCCGGCCGCCGACCGCGAGGCTAGCGCGAGCTGCAGGCTGCGGGCAATGCGCGTCGCGGCCTCCTGCAGCGCGACGGCCCCGGCAGGCGGCATCTCCGCCTCGGTGGCGGATTGCCACAGGTCGAGCCACCGGTCGAACAGGTCGGGCGTCAGCGCCGCGGCGTGGCGCAGGTGCGCCGCCATCGGCGAGCCCTTGTAGCGGCCGCTGGTCAGCATGACCGACGACCAGAAGGCGGCCAGCCTGTCGAGATGCCGCGGCCAGTCGTCGACCGCCCGCTCGAAGACCGGGCCGAGCCGTTCGTCGGCACGCACGCTGGCATAGAAGCGCGCCACCAGCCGCTGCAGCCCCGCCTCGTCGATGCCCTCGATCCCGTGTGTCATGATCTGCCCTTAACCATGTATCTGTCGTACATGTATTAGCGGCTTTGCATATTGTCAACGAAATACATATATTCTTGATACACCTTTCCGACGCACCGGGACGTCCCATGCAGCTCACCCGCTACACCGACTTCAGCCTGCGCGTGCTGATCCATCTCGCCGCCCATCCCGACAAGCTGTGCTCGATCGCCGAGATCGCGCGCGCCTACGGCATCTCGCACAATCACCTGATGAAGGTGGTGCACGAGCTGGGGAAATCCGGCCTGGTCGAGAGCGTGCGCGGCCGGGCGGGCGGCATAAGGCTGGCGCGGCAGCCCGAGGCGATCAGCGTCGGCAAGGTGGTGCGCCGGACGGAGGAGCACTTCGACATGGCCGACTGCGGCAGCTGCGTCATCTCGCCGGCGTGCGGCCTCAACGCCGTGCTCGGCCAGGCGGTCGCCGCCTTCCTGGCCGTGCTCGACCGCCATACGCTGGCCGACCTCGTGCAGAAGCAGTCGCGGCTCGCCCGCCTGCTCGACGCGGGGCCGCCGGCGGCGCCGGCCGAGCGGGGCTGAGGCGGAGGCCGCGTCCATGGAGACCGACGTGAGGACGCTGTTCGAACGGTACGAGCGCGTCTTCAACACCGCCCTGCGCGGCGAGCTCGATCTGGACGACCTCGCGGCGCTCTACGCCCGGGAGTTCATCGCCACCTCGCCGGCCGGCGTCATTGGCGGGGAAGAACGACGAGCAGCTCGGGCAAGTCATGACCGAGGGCTTCGCCCGCTACCGTGCCATCGGAACAAAGGAGATGCGCCTGCGCGGACTTCGCGTCTCGCCGATCGACGAGCACCATTGCGTGGCGCACGTCACCTGGAGAGCAACCTATGCCCGCAAGGACGAACCCGACGTCACGATCGACTTCGACGTCCACTATCTCGTCCAGAAGCTGGGCGCCGGGCCCCAGGTCTTCGGATGGGTGTCGGGCGACGAGCAGGCGGTGCTGAAGGAGCACGGCATCATCTGACGATCGTCGCGATCGGAACGCGGCTGGCCCTGCTTCCGTCGGGGAGCGCGTGCAACCGAGGCACGCTCTCTCTCCTGGCCGCAGAAGAGAGCCAACCCGGCTGACGCATCTGCCCGCCCATGCGGCGTCGGATTAAAGGTTGTGGCGAAACCGCGCGCGAACCGATGGCCACCACCCGTGATCACCCGCACCGACCCGACCCGGCGTGCCGCCGAGGCAGCGCCTCTACGGCGCGTCAGTGCCGGGTCCACGATCCCGACCGGTACCGACGCACGGACGCAACTGACGCAGGCTTGCGCGCCGAATCTCCATCGCTCCAGGGATGCGAGACGGGCCGGTGCAGATTGCACACGCGCCTGGCCGCAGCAGCGGTCCACCTCGGCTTGCCGATCCGGCACCCGTGCACCGGCGCAAGCCGTCTCGTCCGTGACGCTGCGGCTCACGCTTGCGTCACGGCCAGCTTGTTGATTTCGTGGAAGAATGACGCTGTGACGCAAATGACGCAAAAACTCGGCACCGACTCTCCCGCCGCCGTTCGAGAGGGTGCGGGAGACGACAGCACGATCGCGCGCGACCCCGAGGGTGCGACCGCAAGAACCCCGCTGCGACCGCAAGAACCACGAAAAGCGGCTTCTTGCGGTCGGGCCAACCCCTTGATTCCAAAGGATGCGACCGCAAGCGACCGCACCGACCGCAAGAAAAGACCCCCGTTTTACTTTCTCGTGGCCATCGACCCGGGAGGGGCTGCCGCAGGCCGGCATCGGCTGGAGAAAGCCCTTGCCGGCCATTTCGGCGGCCGGTGTAATTCGCCGTCTTTTGGGAAAAAGTGTGCGGCCCGCACGCGGGAACCAAGCCGCCGGGCCGATGGGAGGAAATCAATGCAGAGCAAGTGGGGACGCCGGACGTTCCTGGCGGGCGCCGGTGCGTCCGCCGCCATGCCGCGGCTGGCCGCGGCGCAGGCCGCCTTTCCGAGCAAGCCGATCCGCATCGTGCACGGCTACAGCCCCGCCTCGAACCCCGACACGATCGCCCGCGTGATCGCGCCCAGCATGATCGAGACGCTGGGCCAGAGCGTCATCGTCGAGCCCAAGCCGGGCGCCGGCGAGCGCATCGCCGCGCAGTACCTGATGACCCAGCCGCCCGACGGCCACACGCTCTACCTGATCACCGGCGGCGCCAACGTGATCAGCGCCACCGACAAGCAGGCGCCTTTCAACACGCTCAAGGACTTCGCCTACATCTCGACCATCACCCTGTTCCCGTTCGGGCTGTTCGTCGCCGCCGGCTCGCCGATCAAGAGCTTCAAGGACCTGCGCGACGCCGCCCTCGCCCGGCCGGGCAAGCTCAACTACGGCCACAGCGGCGTCGGCAACACGCTGCATCTCGCGGTCGAGTACCTGAAGGGGCTGACCGACATGAAGATGGAGGCGATCGCCTACAAGGACACCGGCCAGCAGATCAACGACGTCGTCACCGGCCGGCTCGACGTCGCGATCAGCACCTTCACCGGCTATCACGGCGCGCTCGCCAGCCGCCAGGTGCGCGCCATCGGCGTCACCTCGAAGGACGTCTGGCCGCTGCAGCCCGACGTGCCGCCGATCGCGCGCGACGTGCCGGGCTACGAGGTGGTGTCGTGGCTGGGCCTCGCCGGCCCGGCCGGCCTGCCGGCGCCGATCGCCGACAAGCTCTCCAAAGCGGTCGAGGTCGCGGTGGCGCGGGCCGACGTGAAGGAGCGCCTGCAGGGCATGGGCAACGACGCGCGCGCGAGCACGCCCGCCCAGTTCCGTGCCCGCATCGAGGCCGACTACGCCAAGTGGCAGCCGCTCGCCAAGTTCGTGAACCCGTGAGCCGCGGATCGGGAGCGGTCTTTCATCCTGTTCCGGGACGCTCGCGGTCCGGAAGACGTCTGACCAAGTTCGCAGGCGGCGAGACGGTCGAACCCGAAGTCGAGCACGAAGAGGTAGAGTCATGAAAATCGGCGCGGTGATGTTCTTCACCACGGACTCCATGCAGCCCGCCCCGCTGGCGCGCGTGCTGGAGGAGCGCGGTTTCGAATCGCTGTGGGTGCCCGAGCACACCCACATCCCGTCGTCGCGCAAGACGCCCTATCCGGCGGGCGGGCCGCTGATCCGGCCCTACTACGACATCATGGACCCGTTCCTGGCACTCAACACGGCGGCCACGGTGACGACCAGGCTCAAGATCGGCACCGGCATCGCGCTGCTGACGCAGCGCGACCCGATCGTGACGGCCAAGGTCGTGTCGACGATCGACCAGCTGAGCCAGGGCCGCTTCCTGTTCGGCGTCGGCAACGGCTGGAACCAGGACGAGATCGAGAACCACGGCACGGTCTTCGAGAGCCGCCACAAGCTGGCGCGCGAGCGCATGGAGGCGATGAAGACGATCTGGACCGAGGACGAGCCGGAGTATCACGGCGAGCTCGTCAATTTCGACAAGATGAAGCAGTGGCCCAAGCCGTTCCAGAAGCCGCACCCGCCGGTCATCGTCGGCGGCGCCTTCCCCTACGCGGCGCGGCGCGCCATCCGCTACGGCGACGGCTGGATCCCGCGCGCCGACCGGCTGGAGTCGGCGGGCGTCGGCGTGGTGATCGACAAGTTCCGCACCATGGCGAGCGAGGCCGGGCGCGATCCCGCCTCGCTGCCGATCACCATCTTCCGTGTCCCCGAGGCGATGGAGGGCCTGCGCTTCTGCCAGCAGATCGGCATCGATCGCGTCACCTTCACCCTGCCGGCGGAGAAGGAGGACAAGCTGATGCCCATCATCGACCGCTGGACCGAGATCAAGCGCAAGCTCGAGCATTCGTGACTCCTCGCCGGCGACGCCGGCGAGGTGGCTGCGTCCCATAGGCGTTAAACCAAGAAGAATCCTCATCCTGAGGAGGCCGCGCAGCGGCCGTCTCGAAGGATGGGCCGAGACTCGTTGCTCATGACCCCTCCGTCCGCGATTGCGCGCACACCTCCCCAGCTTCGCTTTGCGAAGCTGGGGAGGAGAACCGGAAAGTTGGCGCCTATGAGTGGCACGCTCTCAGCAGATGGCGCGCTCCCAGCGATGATCCTTTCATCGCCGGAACGCGGCGAATGTCCGCGGTATCGCCGAGGGACCGTGGTCCTATGCGCGCTCCGGCGGCGTGCCGTCGCCGAACTCCTCGCGCAAACGGGCGCCGTGCTGGTCGAGCGTCGGCGGGCCCGGCCGCTCGGCGGGATCGGGGTAGGCGCTGATCTTGATCGGGTTGCCCGGCATGGTGACGCCACCCGCCTCGATCAGCATGTTGCGCGCCCGCGCCTGCGGGTGCTCGACCGCCTGGGCGACGTTGAACAGGGGGCCGATCGGCACGCCGGCGGCGTGAATGACCTCGAGCCAATGCGCGACCGTCTGCTGCGCGAGCGCCGCCTCGATCGCCTGCTTGAGGGCGGCGCTGTTGGCGGCGCGGCCCGGGTCGTCGGCGAAGCGCGGGTCGCTCGCCAACGAGTCGAGGCCGAGCGCCTGGCAGAGCTGGACGAACAGGCGGTCGTTGCCGCAGCAGATGGCGACATGGCCGTCGCTGCACGCGAACACGTCGAACGGCGCCAGGAACGGATGGCGGTTGCCGAGCCGGCCGAGCGGGCGTCCGTTCGCCACGTACTCCATGAGGCCGTGCTCCAGGAAGGAGAGCGTGGCATCGAACATGGCGATGTCGACATGCGCACCGCGGCCGGTCCGCTCGCGGGCATAGAGCGCGCTGGCGATGCCGCTGAACATGTAGAGGCCGCCCAGCAGGTCGGACAGCGAGGTCCCGACCCGGGTCGGCGGGCCGTCGGGAAAGCCGGTCATGTCCATGATGCCGCTCATCGCCTGGATGATGGTGTCGTAGGCCGGCGACGCCGCGAGCGGCCCGGTCTGGCCGAAGCCCGAGGACGAGGCATAGATCAGCCGGGGATTGAGCTTCGCCAGCTCCTCGTAGGAGAAGCCGAGCCGCGCCATCACGCCGGGGCGGTAGTTCTCGGCAAGCACGTCGGCGCGCCGCACCATCTCGAGGAAGACCGCGCGATCGGCCGCGGCCTTGAGATCGAGCACGATGCTTTCCTTGCCGCGATTGACGAAGCCGAAATAGAGCGACAGGCCATCGAGGAACGGCCCGTAGGTCCGGGTGTCGTCGCCGTGGCCGGGCGCCTCGACCTTGATCACCCGCGCGCCGAGGTCGCTCAGCATCACCGTGCCGAACGGCCCGTTCAGCACGTGAGTGAGGTCGATGACGAGCACGCCGGAGAACGGGCCGTCGGGAGCCTTCGCGCCAGCCATGTTGCCTCTCCTCGTCGCCCTGCCGGGTGCCGCTTACAGCAGGAGCGCCGCCCGGATGGTGAAG
This sequence comes from Reyranella sp., assembly GCA_022844015.1. Taxonomy (GTDB): domain Bacteria; phylum Pseudomonadota; class Alphaproteobacteria; order Reyranellales; family Reyranellaceae; genus Reyranella. The sequence goes on from JALHMO010000090.1 coordinate 7,110, forward strand.
ACGGCGGCCATGCCGGCATGGGGCGTCAGGGCCGGCTGGAAGTAGAGCTGCACGTCGGGCGTGACCTGCAGGCGGGCGCCGATCGTGGTCGACCAGTAGAGCTCGAGCATGGTCTCGCTCGGCCGCGCGTACACGCCGGAATAGAGATTGAGGTTGGTCTGGTTCCAGGCGACGCCGAGGCCGATCTGGTCGAGCGGGTTGCGGCCGAGCGGATTGTTCAGCACGGCGCCGCCCGCCACCGAGGTCTGGATGGCCCAGCTCGAGCCCCACGCCGTGTTGGCGCGGAAGAACAGCGCCCAGCGCTCGTCGAGCGCCTGCGAGGCGCTGAACGAGAGGCCGTCGCTGGCCAGCGGCTGCGCCGGCACGCCGGGCTGGTTGTAGTACATCAGGGCGTAGCTGCCTTGGCCGAGGCCGGCCAGGGTCGGCGTCCAGGCGCCATAGAGGAACCAGGCGTACTGGCCGGCGCCCAGGGTCGAGAACTGGATGTAGTTGGCGGCGACGTTGTTGGCGTCCTGGAAGCCGCCGGCGAAGGTCACGTCCTTGCCCGGGTTGAGCTGCAGGTAGGCGCCGAGGCTGCCCTGCGAGTAGTTCTGGCTGCCGTTCTGGGCCAGCGAGTAGCCGAGGAAGTTGACCAGCTGATTGTTGGCGTAGGCGTTGCCGTCGAAATTGGCGATCGGGTACTGGCCGACCGTGAGAGCGAGCCAGTTGCCCGGCAGGGCATGCGTGTAGCTCGCCTGCGCGAACAGCAGGTCGTCGAACGGATAGTCGTTGAACGGGCTGACGAGGTTGAGCCGGGCCTGCTTGGTGAGGCCGGTCGCACCCGACCAGTACTGGGCGGCGATGTAGTAGAACTGGAAGGAGCCGGTGCCGATCGTGGCGCTGTCGAACGCCTTCCACTGGACCGCCGGGGTGAACAGCGCCTGCACCGCGCCGTAGCCGCCGTCGGGCACGCCCCACTGGCCGATGTAGGACGAGTCGAAGGCGTAGGTGATCCCGGTGGTCGCCTCGATCTGCTTCTTGGCCGCGGTGTAGCGCCGGCCGGCCTCGTCGAGCTCGCGGGTCAGCGACACCGCCTCGCGCTGCTTGGCGGCGCGCAGCCGGTCGTGGATCCTGCCGACATGCTTCATGCCGGGCTCGGCCGTGTCCTGCTGCGCCGCGGCCGGCGCCCCGGCGAGCAGCAGCGCCACGATCCCCCCACAGAACAGGCGCCGCCACATCAGGACGGGCGTGCCGATGGGGGATCGGCCGACGGGGGATGGGCCGATGGGGGATGGGCCGACGGGCGGATCAGCACGAGCTGGGTCAGCCAGCTGCCGACGAGGAAAGCGGCAATCACCGCGAACGACCACGGCTGGGTCACGGCGGTCGACCACAGGAACATCGCCAGCACGATGGCCATGGCCAGGATGCCGATGCCGACCAGCAGCCGCGAGCCGCCGGTCTGGTCGAGGACCCGCCAATGCGCGACATGAACCGCCAAGTAGGCGATCAGGAAGGTCGCGCTGACGATATGGGCGAGCGCGTTGAGATTGAAGATGTTCATCACCGCCAGCAGGGCGACCACCGAGAGCGCCATGCCGCGCGTGCAGCCGCCCCACAGCGGCACGCCGAACATCCGCGGCAGGTGGCCGGTTTGCGCCAGCGCCGTCGCCATCTGCATCATGCCGTAGGCCGTGCCGTTGATCGCCGAGGCGGTGGCCAGAAGCGCGCCGATGGCGACCACGACGAAGCCGGTATGGCCGAGAACCGGCCGGGCCGCCTCGGCGACGGCGGTGCCGGCGTATTTCGCGAGCTCGGCCGGCGTCAGGCTGCCCACCACCACGATCGACAGCGCGACATAGAGCACCATGACCGTGGTGATGGCGAGGAAGATGGCGCGCGGGATGGTGACCTGCGGGCGGGCGACGCTGGCGGCTGCGTTGGTCATCATGCCGTAGCCGGCATAGGCGAGGAAAGTGAGCCCGACCGTGTCCACCAGGCCGACGAAGCCGGGGCCGGGATGCTCGACCGTGGGCTTGCCGATCATGGCGGTGAAGCCCGCCACCGCGAGCACGACCAGGATGACGAGCTTGATGCCGACCAGGGCCATCTCGACCTTGCCGACCGCCGCCTCGTTGCCGGCATTGAGCGCCACCAGGGCGACCACGATCGCGGTCGCCAGGAGATCGACCCAGAAGGGGCTCGAGCTGCCGAGGAACAGCGAGGCGGCGTAGGCGCCGAACGCCTTGGCCACCAGGGCGATCGCCGCCGCGAGCACGAGCAGGAACATGATCGACACGGTGCCCGACAGCCGTCCGGGCCCGAAGCCCGCATCGAGGTAGGTGCTGATGCCGCCGGCATCCGGGTAGCGCGCGGCGAGCTTTGCGTAGGAGTAGCCCGAGAGCTGCGCCACCACGCCGCCCAGCAGGAAGGCGACGAAGGTCGCGCGGCCGGCCGCCACCGCCGCCTCGCCGAGCAGGGCGAAGATGCCGGCGCCCACCATGGCGCCGATGCCGATCGCAGTGACCGACCACAGGTTCATCGGGCTCGGCGGCGGGCCGGCGTTGCTCATCGATGCACTTTCATGGAGTGGACGCGGTCCGCCGGCTCAAGCCTTCATGACCTCGTCGCGCGCCGCGCGCACGCAGCGGATCACCCAGTGCATGATCTCCGGCGTGATGAAGACGTTCATGGGGAACGACTTCAGCGCATAGACCACGGCCTCGGGGTCGGCGCCGTCGCGGTTGTACTCGGTGTTGCGGAAGCCCGTGGTGAAGCTGAGATAGGGCGTGTAGCGGCCGTCGATCTTCGTGCCGCTGCGCACCCACTCGAACAGCTTGTCGCCGACCGCCTCGGTGAGCTCGTTGTGCCGCAGCAGATCGGCGCGGGCCGACGGCTCCTTGAGCTCGCGCTCGAACTGCAGCTTGGCGTCGACGCCCTCGGGGTAGACGCGGAACAGCGTGACCAGGCCGGTATCGTCGGGATTGACGCACACCAGGTCGGGCTGCGTGCTGAACAGGTTGTAGAGGTAGTACTTGGTCTCGAGGATGCCGCCCAGGACGGCCTGCATGCCCTCCATGCCGAAGTACTTCAGCGTCGCCCACCCGGCCAGCGAGCCCGAGGCGCTGCGCGAGACCTCGGCGGTGTAGTACATCGGGTTGTAGGGCGTGCGCGCCTGCAGGTAGGCATCGGCGCCGCGGCTCATCAGCTTCTCGAAATCGTCGGCCCTGCGGTAGACGAAGCAGCTGCTGACATAGGGCGCCCAGCCGACCTTGTGAAAATCGATGCCGAGCGCGTCGGCATGGACGATCTCCCTGATCATCTGGGCGTTCTTGCGCATCACCGGCAGCACCCGCTCGGAGAAGCCGAGCGGATTCGCCTCGAAATCGTAGTCCCTGAAATAGAGCCACGACCAGCCGACCACGCAGTCGGCATAGAGCACCGCCTTCCCGTAACCCGGCGGGTTGGGATAGGTGTCGAGCAAGGAGCGCACCCGGCCGATCGGGTCGAAGGCGTTGGCGTCGGTCGTGCCCATGGTGCAGACCACCGCCGCCACCGGGACCTTGCGGGCGTGCAGATCCTTCAGGATCTCCTCGAGATGGTCGGCATCCATCTGGTTGGTGGAGACGTGGGTGCGGACCTGCACGATGTTGTCCATGCCGAGGCCCAGCCAGTCGGAGGCGTTGTGCTGCACATAGTGCGCCTGCTGCGAGCAGATCACCTTGGCGTCGGTGCGCACGCCCTTGTCGCGCGACTCGCGCAGGACCCGGGTCAGGCCGTACTTGAGCCCGTACATCCAGCAGCCGCCGCCGCCCCAGGTGTAGAGCGCCCCGGCCTGGGTCGGGTTCCAGCCGACCAGGTTGGCGATCATGCCGGCGGTCTCGAGCTCGGCGCGGTGCACGTTCCAGGCATACTCGCCTTCGAGGATGTTGGCCGAGAACACCTGGCCCAGCATCGACGCGACGATCGCCGCGATGTTGGCTTGCGGCACGACGTTGCACATGGTGAGCGGGCTGCCCCAGTTGGGCATGCCGTCGAACATCTTCACGACCTCGCCGAGCACGGCGTCGAGGTCGCCCATCTCGGGGCTCACCTTGACGTTCTTGACGTCGGGATAGCTGAAGGAGAGCGGCCCGCCCTCGCCAAGCAGCGCCGACCCGTCGGCGTCGGGCCGCAGCTGGTTGATCAGCTTGACGAACTTGCCGATCTCGACCGCCAGCCTGTCCTTGCCGCCGCGAAAGGGCGACGGGAACTCGCTCAGCATGTTGGCGCGGTACTTCGCCCATTTCGGCGCCCCGCTGCGAGCCGAGCCGTCGGCGTGCCAGTTGCGATCGTAGTCCGCGACGAGCCTGGCCGTCGCCTCCGGCGCGTGATCGGTCAACCCGCTCCCCCTTCGTTCCTGCCCGCGAGACCTTATCGGCGCGTCAACGAGCCAAGCAAGGCGAAACCGGCCGGGGCACACTCTGTCGCAATCGGCGGAGCATTGTGGCACCTTGCGCGCCGTCGGGAGCACGGTCGGGGCGTGCGTTCGAGGGGGAAAGGGTTCTCGTGAGGAAGGTCCTGCTCGCGGCTGTCGCCGCTCTCGCATTGGTGTGCGCCGTCGCGGCCAACGATGCGGCAGCCCAGGCCGGGCGCCCGCACGTCAAGGTCGCCGCGGTCGACTTCGTGCCGGCCTGGGGCGACCTCGACGGCAACGTCCGCCGGCTCGCCCAGGCCGCCGAGGAAGCCGCCCGCCAGGGCGTCGAGTACGCGGTGTTTCCCGAGACGGCGGTCAGCGGCTACCTGTTCAGCGGCCCCGACCAGATCGCGCCCTTCCTCGACACGATCCCCGGCAAGGCGACAGCGGCCCTGCTGCCCATCCTCGAGCGCACCGGCCTGCACATGAGCGTCGGCATCGCCGAGCGCGACACCAGCACCGGCCTCGCCTACAACACGGCGGTCCTGATGGGGCCGAAGGGCATCGTCGGCAAATACCGCAAGAACGGCCTCAACCCGCAGGACCAGAAAGTGTTCGCGCCGGGCGACACCGGCGTCGAGGTGTTCGACACGCCGCTCGGCCGCATCGCCCTGCTGATCTGCTACGACGACACCTACTGGCAGTATGCGCGCCTGGCCGCGCTGCGCGGCGCCCAGATCATCGCCTGGCATTCGGTGTCGGACCGCGTGATGCCGGGCACGCCGCCGGCCCAGGCGACGGGCAACCATTCGACGGTCGCCAACGTCCAATATATGAGCGCCCAGAACGGCGTCTGGGTGATCGGCGCGACGCGCAGCGGCATCGAGACCAACCCGATCACCGGCGGCAAGCTCTACTACAACGGCGGCTCCAGCATCTGGTCGCCGGCCGGGCAGAAGCTGGTGCAGGCGCCGGTCGTGCCACCCGAGGTCTTGCCGCCCGGCCTGAACGGCGTGTTCAGCGCCGTGATCGCCCCCGGCGAGGCCGACGCGGCGCGCGCAGCCGCGCTCGCCCGGCGGCGTCCCGCGATCTACACGCCGCTGCTCGCGCTGCATCGGGTGCCGGTCGACGGCAATGCGACCCGGGGGCAGCGCACCGTCGCCTTCGCGGCGGTGCAGTGGCCCGAGGGTCCGTCGCAGATGACACAGACGGAACCGGAGGATGGCGAGCTGATGGTGCTGCCGGCGCTGTCGGCGCTGCCGTCGGATCTGCCGGCGGACAGGATCAGGGAGGCGGCCGAGATCCAGGGCGGCGCCTTCGAGCAGGCGCTCGCAAAGGCGGCCCGCGCCGGCAAGGGCTACCTGGTCGGCAGCTATCCCGAGCGCGACGGCCCGCGCGTCTACCACACGGTCGTGATGGCCGGGCCGACCGGCACCGTCCTCGGCCGCTATCGCACCATGCACCTCGGCGGCGACGAGGCTCGATGGGCGACGCCGGGAGACGCGCCCGTGATCATCGAGACGCCGCTCGGACGCATCGGGCTCGCCGCGGCGGGCGAGCTCGCGGTGCCCGAGCTCGGCGGCCTGTACGGCGCGTTGCGGGCCGACATCCTGGCCGCGCCGGCGGGCAGGCCCGATGCGCTAAAGGTGGAGATCGCCCCGGCGCTCTACGCCGTGCCCGATCCGCCGACCGGCCGGGCCGACTTCTTTCCCTATGCCTCGGCCAAGCAGAACCAGCTCTGGCTGGTGAGCGGCGGGCGCCGCGCCGGCGACCGGACGGCCGCGGGCATCTACGGGCCGGAGCCGATCGTCGAGACGCCGACTCTCACCGCGCTGCCCGGCGCCCCCGTCGTCCGCCATTCGACGACGGTGCCGGCCCCCGGCACCTGGATCAATCAGCAGCAGCTGATCAGCGGCCAGCAGGCACTCTATTTCGTTCCGCTGGTGCTCGACGAGGGCAACGATTGCCTGAAGCGCTGGCGCGCTGCCGGCACGCGAGCCTTTCCGTGCCGCTGACGTGCGGGCCGCTCGCTTGACGCTGTCGTCGACGCCAGAGAACAATCACGCATCGCGCGTAGCGAAAATCTGATCTGGAGGATATCGGTCATGGTACTGCCGCTCGAAGGAATAAAGGTCATCGATTTCACGGGCGTCCAGGCGGGACCTGCCTGCACGCAGATGCTCGCGTGGTACGGCGCCGACGTGCTGAAGGTCGAGCGGCCGGGCGTCGGCGACGTGACGCGCCACCAGCTGCAGGACATACCGAATCTCGACGCGCTCTACTTCACGATGCTCAACAGCAACAAGAAGTCGATGGAGCTCGACACCAAGACGGCGGAAGGCAAGAAGATCCTCGAGCAGCTGATCCGCGGCGCCGACGTGCTGGTCGAGAATTTCGCGCCCGGCGCGCTCGACCGCATGGGCTTCACCTGGGAGCGCATCCAGGAGCTCAACCCGCGCCTCGTGTTCGGCTCGGTCAAGGGCTTCAGCGAGGAATCGCCCTATGCCGACCTCAAGGTCTACGAGAACGTCGCGCAGTGCGCCGGCGGCGCGGCCTCGACGACCGGCTTCTGGGACGGCCCGCCGACCATCAGCGCGGCGGCGCTGGGCGACAGCAACACCGGCATGCATCTGCTGATCGGCATCCTCACGGCGCTGCTGCATCGCGAGAAGACCGGCAAGGGCCAGAAGGTCGCCGTGTCGATGCAGGATGCGGTGCTCAATCTCTGTCGCGTGAAGCTGCGCGACCAGGAGCGGCTCGAGCATGTCGGCTATCTCGAGGAGTATCCGCAGTACCCCAAGACGCCGTTCGGCGACGCCGTGCCGCGCGGCGGCAACGCCGGCGGCGGCGGCCAGCCGGGCTGGGTGCTGAAGTGCAAGGGCTGGGAGAGCGATCCCAACGCCTACATCTACTTCACCATCCAGGAGCAGAACTGGCCGCGCACCGCCGAGGCGATCGGCCATCCCGAATGGGCCAAGGATCCGGCCTACGCGACGGCCAGGGCGCGCCAGCCGCACATCTTCGACATCTTCGCCGAGATCGAGAGGTGGCTGGCCGACAAGACCAAGCACGAGGCGGTCGAGATCCTGCGCAAGTACGAGGTGCCGTGCGCGCCGGTGCTGTCGATGAAGGAGATCGCCTACGACCCGGCGCTGCGCGCCTCGGGCTCGATCGTCGAGGTCGACCAGGAGAAGCGCGGCAAGTACCTGACCGTCGGCAGCCCGGTGAAGTTCTCGTCCTTCAAGCCCGACATCACCGGCGCACCGCTGCTCGGCGAGCACACCGACGAGGTCCTCGCCGGGCTGGGCTACGGCGCCGACGCGATCGCCAGGCTGCACAAGGACAAGGTGGTGTAGCGCGTATCATCGCATGCTGAGCGAGCAGCAGATCGCCATCCGCGACATGGCGCGCGATTTCGCGCGCCGCGAGATAACGCCGTTCGCCGCCGACTGGGATCGCCGCGAGCACGTGCCGCTCGACACGCTGGCGCGCATGGGGGCGCTCGGCCTGATGGGCGTCTGCGTGCCGGCCGCGTGGGGCGGCGCGGGCGCCGACTTCGTCTCCTACGTGCTCGCCATGGAGGAGATCGCCTACGGCGACGCCGGCATCGCCAACATGATGGCGGCGACCAACTCGCCCTACAACGCCGCGATCCTCGCCTACGGCACCGACGCGCAGAAGGAGAAGTTCCTGCGCCCGGCGGCCTCGGGCGGCGCGCTGGCCGCCTTTCTGCTGAGCGAGCCGCAGGTCGGATCGGATGCCGCCAACCTCGCGACCCGCGCCGTGCGCCGCGGCGACCACTACGTCATCGACGGCATGAAGAACTTCATCACGTCGGGCCAGTCGGCCGGGCTCGCCATGATCTTCGCCGTCACCGATCCGGCGGCCGGCAAGAACGGCATCTCCTGCTTCCTCGCCCGCACCGGCACGGTGGGCTATCGCGTCGCCCGGCTCGAGAAGAAGCTCGGCCATCGGACCTGCGATACCTGCCAGATCGTGCTCGACGGGCTCGCGGTGCCCGCCGCCGACATGCTGGGCCCGCCGGGCGCCGGGCTGTGCGTGGCGCTGTCGTCGCTCGACGGCGGCCGCATCGGCGTCGCGGCCCAATCGGTCGGCGTGGCGCGCGCCGCATTCGACGCGGCGCTCGCCTACGCCCGCGTGCGCGTCACCTTCGGCAAGCCGCTGATCGAGCATCAGGCGGTCGCATTCCAGCTTGCCGACATGTCGACCAGGATCGAGGCGGCGCGCCAGCTCTACCTCCACGCCGCCCGCCTCAAGGACAGCGGCGGCGGCTCGCCCAAGGAGGCGTCGATGGCCAAGCTGTTCGCCTCCGAGATGGCCGAGGACGTGACCTCGGCCGCCCTCCAGATCCACGGTGGCTACGGCTTCCTCAACGACTACCCGGTCGAGAAGCTGTATCGCGACATGCGCGTCTTCCAGATCTACGACGGCCCGAGCGAGATCCAGAGGATGCTGATCGCCCGCGAGCTGGCTAAGGGGTAGGACGCTTTCCGAGGATCAGTCGCAGGGGAGCCGCAATACAGAATTACCGCTGTCCTGACTGGCGGAATTCCGTTGCTCGATCCGCGACTTGCACTTAACGTCTCAGCCAAGGTCCCAGCGAGGATCAGCGACCCGCGTACAAGCGGGCACCGCCTTTTCAGGGAGGCAACTATGAAGTCGCACAGCGTTACGCGTCGTCTTCTGGTCCACGGCACCCACGATCTTCCCGCAGCCGGAGCGGCGCGCGGAACAGGCACAAGACCCTAGGCACTGACCGCCCAGCACGACGACTCCGCGCTCCTTCGGGGCGGGGCGGAGCAACGTCGTCGGGCTGGGCTGCGCCAGCAGTCGAGGCTTTCTGCAGGGGATCCGCGCGCCGGCCGGCGGCGCCGACGATGCACGTCGAGCGCCGGCCGGCAATGCCGACGACCCTTGCCCATAGACGTCGCAAACGGGAGGCAGGCATGACGGCAGCAAAGGACGATTTCGCAGGATCCCTGGAAAGTGCGGCGGACGGCGGCATCGGACGCCGGCGGCTGCTCGCCCTCACCGCCCTGGGGCTGGTGGCCGCGCCGGGCGCCGCCTGGTCGGCCGCCCCCGAGGGCCAGCTCACCTGGGCGGTGCATTTCTCCCTGGCACCGACCTGGTTCGACCCGGCCGAGACGCCGGCAATGATCACGCCCTTCCTGCTGCTGTACGCGCTGCACGACGCCATGGTGAAGCCCATGCCCGGCAGCGCCGTGGCGCCCTGCCTGGCCGAGGCCTGGAAGGCGTCCCCGGACGGGCTCGCCTACGAGTTCACCCTGCGCACAGGGGCCAAGTTCCACAACGGCGAGCCCGTGACGCCCGAGGACGTGAAGTTCTCCTTCGAGCGCTATCGCGGCACTTCGGCGTCGTTGATGAAGGAGAGGGTCGCGGCGATCGAGACGCCCGATGCGCGAACCGTGCGCTTCGTCCTGAAGAAGCCATGGCCCGATTTCCTCACCTTCTACAGCTCGGCGACCGGCGCCGGCTGGATCGTGCCGAAGAAGTACGTCGAGCAGGTCGGCGACGACGGCTTCAAGAAGGCGCCGGTCGGCGCCGGTCCCTTCCGCTTCGTTTCCTTCACGCCCGGCGTCGAGCTGGTTGTCGAGGCGTTCGACGGCTATTGGCGCAAGCCGCCGCCGGTGAAGCGCCTGGTCTTCCGCGTGATCCCGGAAGAGGCGACGCGACTGGCAGCCCTCAAGCGCGGCGAGGTCGATCTCGCCTACTCGATCCGCGGCGAGCTCGCCGACGAGCTGAAGCGCACGCCCGGCCTGACGCTGAAGCCGGTGGTGATCCAGGGCACGTTCTGGCTCTACTTCCCCGACCAGTGGGATGCCAAGTCGCCGTGGCACGATCAGCGCGTGCGCGAGGCGGCGCGGCTGGCCATCGACTACAAGTCGATCTCCGAGGCGCTGACGCTCGGCTACTCGCCGATCACCAACGGCATCGTTCCCGACAGCTTCGACTTCTATTGGAAGGCGCCGGCTGCCGTGCACGACATGGCGAAGGCCAAGAAGCTGCTGGCCGAGGCGGGTCATCGCAACGGCTTCGATGCCGGCGACTACTATTGCGACGCTTCCTACGCCAATCTCGGCGAGGCGGTGATCAACAATCTCCAGGAGGCCGGAATCCGCGTCAATCTGCGGCCCCTCGAACGCGCCGCCTTCTTCAAGAGCTACGCCGAGAAGAAGCTGAAGAACATCATCCAGGGTGCGTCCGGCGCATTCGGCAACGCGGCGACGCGGCTCGAGACGTTCGCCGTCAAGGGCGGCGCCTATGCCTACGGCAACTACCCCGAGATCGACGCACTGTTCGCCGAGCAGGCGACCGAGCTCGATGTCGCCAAGCGCACCGCGAAGCTGCACCGCATCCAGCAGATCATCCACGAACGCAGCGTCTACGCGCCGATCTGGCAGCTCGCCTTCATCAACGGCTACGGCAATCGCGTCGGCGAATCGGGGCTCGGCCTCATCCGCGGCCATGCCTATTCCGCACCCTACGAGGACGTGACCATCAAGAAGACCTGACACGACGACGCGGGCGTGCCTGCACAGCCATCGCCAACAGGGAGTGACCACATGATCTCCTCTCGCAGCGTCCATCGGCTTAGCGTATCCAACCCCGACGCCGCCCGGGCGACGCGCCGCGAGCTGCTCGGGCTCGCGGCCCTCGGCTTCCTCGCCGCCGGCACCAGACCGGCCAGCGCCAAGGACAGCCGGCTCGTCTACGCCTCGCACATCTCGCTCGCCCCGACGTGGTTCGACCCGGCGGAAACGCCGGGCATCGTCACCCCCTTCATGCTGCTCTACGCGCTGCATGACGGGCTGGTGAAGCCGATGCCCGGCAACCCGACCGCGCCGTGCCTCGCCGAGTCCTACAGCGCCTCCGCCGACGGGCTTGCCCACACCTTCGTGCTGCGCGCCGGCGCCAAGTTCCACAACGGCGCGCCGGTGACGGCCGACGACGTCAAGTTTTCCTTCGGGCGCTACCGCGGCAACGCCGCGGGCTTCATCAAGGAAAGGGTGGCGCTGGTCGAGACACCCGACCCGCGGACGGTGGTCTTCCGCCTGCACAAGCCCTGGCCCGATTTCCTCAGCTACTACTCCAGCGTGACCGGCGCGGGCTGGGTCGTGCCCCGGAAATACGTGGAGAGCGTCGGCGAGGAGGGCTTCAAGAAGGCGCCGATCGGCGCGGGGCCATACAAGTTCGTGTCGTTCACGCCGGGCGTCGAGCTGGTGATGGAGGCGTTCGACGGCTACTGGCGCAAGACGCCCACCGTGAAGAAGCTCGTCTGGAAGGTCATCCCGGAGGAGACGACGCGGCTGGCGGCGCTCAAGCGCGGCGAGGTCGACCTCGCCTACTCGATCCGCGGCGAGCTCGCCGAGGAGCTGCAGCGGACGCCGGGAATGACGCTGAAGCCGGTGGTGATCAATGCCCCGTTCTGGATCTACTTCGCCGATCAGTGGGATCCGAAGTCGCCCTGGCACGATGCGCGCGTGCGCAAGGCCGTGACCCTGGCGCTCGATCGCGACGGCATCAACCAGGCGCTCACGCTCGGTCACTCGCTGCTCACCGGCAGCATCGTGCCGAAGGACTACGACTACTACTGGCAGCCGCCCAAGATCCCGCACGATCCGAAGGCGGCGCGGCAGCTGCTGGCGGAGGCCGGCTTCCGCAGCGGCTTCGATGCCGGCGACTATTTCTGCGACGCCTCATACGCCAACCTCGGCGAGGCCGCGCTGAACAGCCTGGAGGAGGTCGGCATCCGCCTGAAGCTGCGTCCGGTCGAGCGGGCCGCCTTCGTCAAGGAGTACTCCGAGAAGAAGTATCGCAACCTGATCCAGGGCGGCAGCGGCGCGTTCGGCAACGCCGCCACGCGGATGGAGACCTTCGTCGTCAAGGGCGGTGCCTATGTCTACGGCAGCTATCCCGACATCGACGAGCTGTTCGCCCAGCAGGCGGTGGAGACCGACCGCGCCAGGCGCGCGGCGATCCTGCATCGCATGCAGCAGCTGGTGCACGAACGCACCGTGTACGCGCCGCTGTGGCAGCTCGCCTTCCTCAACGGCCAGGGGCCGCGCGTCGAGGAATCGACCTTCGGCATGATCGGCGGGCACCCCTACTCGGCGCCCTACGAGGACGTTCGCCTGAAGAACGGCGCATAGCGAGGGAGGCAACCATGACACCGCGATCCTCGAGTACCACTCGGCGCAGCGTTCTCGCTCTTTCCGCGGCGGCAATGACCGGCCTTGCCGCGCGAGCCGCCGGCGCGGCGCCGCAGGACGAGCTGCGCATCGCCTCCCACGTGTCGCTGGCGCCGACCTGGTTCGATCCGGCGGAGACACCGGGCATCATCACGCCTTTCATGCTGCTCTACGCGATGCACGACGCGGTCATGAAGGGGATGCCGGGCAACCCGATGGCGCCCTGCCTGGCCGAGCGCTGCACCATGGCGCCGGACGACCTGAGCTACGCCTTCGCCTTGCGCAAGGGCGTGCGGTTCCACAACGGCGAGGAGATGACCGCGGAGGACGTGAAGTTCTCGCTCGAGCGCTACCGCGGCGCCGCCTCGAAGTCCCTGAAGGAGCGGGTCGCCCGCGTCGACATCCACGATCCGCACCGTCTGACGATCCATTTGCACAACCCGTGGCCGGATTTCCTCACCTACTATGCCGGGGCCACCGGCGCCGGCTGGATCGTGCCGAAGAAGTACGTCGAGAAGGTCGGCGAGGACGGCTTCAAGAAGGCGCCGGTCGGTGCCGGTCCCTATCGCTTCGTCTCCTTCACGCCGGGCGTCGAGCTGGTGCTGGAAGCTTTCGAAGGCTACTGGCGCAAGAAACCTGCGATCCGCCGGCTGATCTTCAAGGTGATTCCCGACGAGGCAACCAGGCTCGCCGCCCTGCAGGGCAAGGAAGTCGATATCGCCTACTCGATCCGCGGCGAGCTGGCCAGCGAGCTCCTCCGCACGCCCGGCCTGTCCCTGAACCCGGCCGTCAGCTCGGCGCCCTTCTGGCTCTATTTCCCCGAGCAATGGGACTCCCAGTCGCCGTGGCACGACAGACGCGTGCGCCAGGCGACCTCCCTCGCGCTCGATCGCGACACCATCAACCAGGCGTTGACCATGGGTCATTCGCGCCTGACCGGCAGCGTGTTCCCGGAGAATTTCGAGTTCTACTGGCAACCGCCCAAGCCCGCCTACGATCCCGATGGAGCGCGCAAGCTCCTGGCCGAGGCCGGCCATCAGCGCGGCTTCGACGCCGGCGAATACTACTGCGACGCCTCCTACGCCAACATCGGCGAGGTCGTCCTCAACAACCTCCGCGAGGTCGGGATTCGGGTGAAGCTGCGGCCGCTCGAGCGGGCCGCCTTCTTCAAGGCCTATGCCGAGAAGAAGCTGAAGAACATCGTGCAGGGTGCGTCGGGCGCAATGGGCAACTGCGCGACGCGCGCCGAGGCCTTCGTCGCCAAGGGTGGCGTCTACGCCTACGGCAGCTACCCCGAAATCGACGCCCTGTTCGCCGAGCAGGCCGTGCAGACGGACCGCGCAAAGCGCACGGCGATCCTGCACCGGCTGCAGCAGCTGGTGCAGGAGAAGGCGATCTATGCGCCGATCTGGCAGCTCGCCTTCCTGTCCGGCGTCGGCCCGCGCGTCGGCCAGTCCGGCTTCGGGCTGATCGACGGCTTCGCCTACACCGCACCCTACGAGGATCTCACGCTGAAAGGCCAAGGCTAGCGCATGAAACAGTTCATTGTCCGCCGCGTCGGCTATTCCCTGCTGTCGCTGTTCCTGCTGTCGGTCACGATCTTCCTGTTCGTGCGCGTGACCGGCGATCCGACGACGCTGCTGGTCGAGCCGGGCGCCAGCCCGGAGGACATCGAGAACATGCGCCACCAGTTCGGCCTCGATCAACCGCTATGGGTGCAGTACTGGCTGTTCGCCACGAGCTTCGTGACCGGCGATCTCGGCCAGTCGTTCTACTATCGCACGCCGGTGCTGGAGCTCTACTTCCAGCGCCTGCCCAACTCCTTGCAGCTGGCCGCCGTGGCGATGGTGCTGTCGCTCCTGATCGGCATCCCGAGCGGCATCCTGGCGGCGGTCCGCGTCGGCGGCTTCTGGGACAGTGCCGGCAAGACCTTCTCCCTGCTCGGCCTGTCGCTGCCGCAGTTCTGGGTCGGCCTGGTGCTGATCCTGTTCTTCTCGGTCTATCTCGGCTGGCTGCCCTCGTCGGGCTCCGGCGGCATCCTGCATCTGCTGATGCCCGCCTTCACGCTCGGCTGGTACTTCGCCGCCGCGCACATGCGGCTCACGCGCTCGTCGATGCTGGAGGTGCTCGACTCCGAGTACGTCAAGCTGGCCCGCCTCAAGGGCCTGCCCGAAGCCCTGGTGATCGGCAAGCACGCGCTCAAGAACGCCCTCATCCCGGTGATCACGCTGGCCGGCATCAACCTCGTGGTGATGATCAATGTCGCCGTCGTGGTCGAGACCGTGTTCGCCTGGCCGGGTATCGGCCGGCTGCTCTACGAGGGCATCACCTTCCGCGATTTCCCCGTGGTCCAGTGCGTGGTGGTGCTCGGCGGCAGCATGATCATCGTGGTCAACCTGCTGGTCGACATTCTCTACGCCTACATCGATCCCCGCATCCGCCTGGAGAGCTGACGTCATGACCGTCACCACGACTCCCCTCGCCGCGGCGGCCGCATCCCCCGCAGCGCGCACCCTGAAGCTGTGGCGCCTCGAGGGATTTCCGCTGATCCCGGTGCTGATCCTGCTGCTCATCGCCTTCGTCGCCGTCTTCGCCGACTTCCTGGCGCCCTACGATCCGCAGATCGGCAGCCTCGCCCGCCGCTTCCGCCCGCCGGCCTGGGAAGCGGGCGGCAGCATGGCCCATCTTCTGGGCACCGACCATGTCGGGCGCGATGTGCTGTCGCGCCTGATCTTCGGCGCGCGCGTGTCGATGGTCGTCGGGTTGACCGCCGTCCTGGTGGCCGGTGGCATCGGCACCCTGCTCGGCATCCTGTCGGGATATCTCGGCGGCTGGGTCGACCAGGTGATCATGCGCGTCACCGACGCCTGGCTGGCGCTGCCGGCCCTCACCTTCGCGATCTTCCTCGCCGCCATCGTCGGCCCGAGCGAGCTCAACATCATCGTCATCCTGGGCGGCGTCTACTGGACGCGCTACGCCCGGGTCGTGCGCGGCGAGGTGCTGTCGCTGAAGCAGCGCGAGTTCGTTCGCCTGGCCGTGGTCGCCGGCTGCTCCAAGTGGCTCATCATGCGGCGCCACATCCTGCCCAACGTGCTCAACTCGGCGATCGTGCTGGCCACCCTGATGCTGGGCGTGGTGATCGTCACCGAGGCGTCGCTGTCGTTCCTCGGCGTCGGCGTGCCGCCGCCCAAGCCGGCCTGGGGCCTGATGATGGCCGACGGCAAGAAGGGGCTGATGGTGGGCTACTGGTGGCTGACCGTGTTCCCCGGCATCTGCATCATGCTGATGGTGCTGTCGGCGAACCTGCTGGGCGACTGGCTGCGCGTGAAGCTCGATCCGCAACTGCGTCAGCTGTGAGAGGCGACATGGCCAACAAGCTTCTGTCGCTGGAGAACGTGTCCGCCCACTACGTCTCCCAGCAGGGGACGCGCGTGGTCCGCGCCGTCGACGAGGTGACGCTGAGCCTCGACGCCGGCGAGACCCTGGGCATCGTGGGCGAGTCGGGCTCGGGCAAGAGCACGCTCGCCCTCACCATCCTGCGCCTGCTGCCGAAGGCCGCCCGCATCGTCGGCGGGCGGATCATGTTCGAGGGCGAGGACCTCGTCGACAAGCCGGCGGCCGAGATGCGTCGGGTGCGCGGCAAGCGCATCGCCATGATCCTGCAGGACCCGATGGCGTCGCTCAACCCGCTGTTCACCATCGGCGACCAGGTCGGCGAGCCCCTGCGCGTGCACGAGGGCGCGAGTCGCTCCAGCGCGTGGCAGCGCGCCATCGACCTGATCAAGTCGGTGCGCATCGCCTCGCCGCAGACCCGCGTCGCCCAGTTCCCGCACGAGATGTCGGGCGGGATGCGCCAGCGTATCGTCGGCGCGATCGGCATGTCGTGCGAACCGCGCCTGCTGATCGCCGACGAGCCGACCACCAGCCTCGACCTCACCATCCAGGCGCAGTACCTCGACCTGCTGCGCGAGCTGCAGCGCACGCACGGCCTGGCGCTGATCTTCATCACACACAATCTCGGCATCGTCGCCAAGATGTGCGATCAGCTGGCCGTCATGTATGCCGGCCGGGTGGTCGAGCAGGGGCCGGTGTCGCGCGTCTTCTCGCAGCCCTTGCACCCCTACACCAAGGCGCTGCTGGGCTCGATCCCGCGCATGACGGAGGAGCGCGAGCAGCTCACCGCAATCGACGGCCAGCCGCCCGATCTCGCGAACCTGCCAGCCGGCTGCTCGTTCGCGGCGCGCTGCCCGGCGGCGTTCGCCCGCTGCCAGGTCGAGGCGCCGCCGGACTTCACCGTCGAGCCGGGGCGCAGCGCCCGCTGCTGGCTCGCCGCGCCCACGGTGCACGCCTCGATCGATCAGACGATCCCGCTTTCCCGGAGTGCCGCGTCATGACCGCCGTTATGGAGGCGAAGGGCCTCAGCAAGCATTTCCAGGCCCGTCGCGGCCTGTTCGGCGGCAGCCGCGGCGTGGTGCGCGCGGTCGACGAGATCTCCTTCGCCATCGAGACCGGCCATACCCTGGGCGTGGTCGGCGAGTCGGGTTGCGGCAAGACGACGACGGCCAAGCTGGTGCTGGGCCTCGAGACGCCGAGCGGCGGCTCGATCCAGTTCGAGGGCCGCGACCTCGAGACCCTCGACACGCCGGGCCGGCGGCGCTACCGCAAGTCGGTCCAGGCGGTATTCCAGGATCCCTATGCCTCGCTCAACCCGCGCATGCGGATCAGCGCCATCATCGCCGAGCCCTTGGTCACCAACGAGAAGACGGTTGCCCCCGAGGTGCGCCACCGCGTGCTCGAGTTGCTCGATCTGGTCGGCCTGCCGGAGCGTTCGGCCGATCTCTTCCCGCACGAGTTCTCGGGCGGCCAGCGCCAGCGCATCGCCATCGCGCGCGCCCTCGTCCTGTCGCCGCAGGTGATCGTGCTCGACGAGCCCGTATCGGCGCTCGATGTCTCGATCCGCGCACAGATCCTCAATCTCCTGCGCAGTCTTCAGACGCGACTCGGCCTTTCCTACCTGTTCATCGCCCACGACCTCGCCGCGGTGGCCCACATGAGCCACGAGATCGTGGTGATGTATCTCGGCAAGATCGTCGAGAGCGGCGAGGCACGCGCGCTCGCCCTCTCACCGAAGCACCCCTACACCAAGGCCCTGTTCGCCGCCGCCCTGCCCAGCCACCCCGACGAACGGAGCGACGAGCCGGTGCTGCAGGGCGAGGTGCCGAGCCCGCTTTCGCCGCCATCCGGCTGCCACTTCCATCCGCGCTGCCCGCACGCCACCGCGCGCTGCGCCCAGGAGGCACCGCGGTTGAGGCCGGTCGAAGGCCGCCAGGTCGCCTGCCATCTGTTCGAGTAGAAATCGCCTCCCCAGCTTCGCTTCGCGAAGCTGGGGAGGTGTCGGCGCCTTCGCCGACGGAGGAGTCATGGCGCTCATTGCTGGGAGCGCGCCCTCCAGCGGCGCTCATGGGATGTGTGATCGGCAAGAAGAGCGCCACTGGAGTGGCGCGCTCCCAGCCGAAGAGCTTGTTTCCTAGTCGCGTGCTCCCGGCAATGACCCCTCTGCCCCGCAAGACGGGGCACTTCTCCAGCGGACGCCGAGGAGGCGTCTCATTCCGGATAGCGCCACGGCTTGGCGGGTTGCGGCGCGGACTCGTCGATCGTCCAGTGCGGCAGCGAAAGGCCCTCCGTCACGTCGGCGTAGACCATGCGAACGCGCGTGCCGATGCCGACCTTGCGCACCTGGTCGGGCGGCGCCAGCGTGCCGTCCGGCGTCACCAGGTTGCCGACGACGCGCAACGCCTCGTGCTCGGTGGGCTTGCCCTTCTGCGTGTCGAGGTCGACCAGCAGGACGAGATAGGGGGTGTGCTGGCGGAAGGCCGGCTGGATGGCGTGATGCACCTCCGTGTAGGAGTGCACCGCGCCGCGGCCTTCGACCGCCATCCATTCCGACTTCGGGCTGGCGCACCACGGGCAGGCGGTGGTCGGCGGGTAGCGCAGCAGCCCGCAGGCGCTGCACTTCTGGAGATGGAAGTCGTGCGCCGCGCAATGCTTGAAGTACGCGAGGTTCTCGACGTCGAGATCGTTGATGTCGAGCGGCATGCCGAGATAGGTGGCCTGGATTGACATGGTCGTTCTCCCCTTCCGCTCGCTCAGTCGTTCCGCATGACCATGGCCGACCCCGTGCCCGGGTTGGCCCAGCCGAGATTGGCCGTCAGCTCGCATCGCTTGACCTGGCGGCAGCCGCCCTCCCGATAGTCGTAGGTGTGCCGGCGCTTGCCGTCGGGCCCGACGGGGCAGGAATCGTCGGCGTCGTGGCGCAGCTGGCGGACGTTCTCGATCACCATGTTCTGGCCGTGCGTGTAGCCCTCGCAGAGATGGCCGCCGCTGGTGTTGTTGGGCCGCCGGCCGCCCAGCCGGATGGTGCCGTCGCTGACATAGGCGCCGCCCTCGCCCTTCTTGCAGAAGCCGTAATCCTCGAGCTGCAGCATGGTGGTGAAGGTGAAGGCATCGTAGGAGCCGGTGACGTCGATGTCCTCCGGCCCGACACCCGAGTTCGGCCACAGGATGTCCCGCGCATAGTGGCCGGCGACGGTCGAGATCGGGCCGTGCTGGTAGTGCATGTCGGTGCGCGGCTTGTTGCAGCGGCCGACCACGCCGCGGATCAGCACGCGCGGATGGCGGCAGTCGCGCGCCCGCTCGGCACTAGTCACCACGATCGCCGTGCCGTTGTCGGTCTCGACGCAGCAGTCGAGCAGGTGGAGCGGCTTGCAGATGAATCGGCTCGACACGACCTCGTCGACGGTGAAGCGCTTCTTGTAGAACGCCTTGGGATTGTTCGAGGCGTGCTCGCTGTGGATCGCCTTGACGGCGGCCACCTGCTCGGGCCGCGTGCCGTAATCGTGCATGTGGCGCATGAAGGTCGGGCTGAACATCTGGCCGGCGCTCTGCCAGCCGTAGGCGCGTCCGTGCAGGGCATCGCCCGAGACCGGCGCCACCGAGCGCGCGCCGGTTCCGCCGATGCGCACCTGGGAGAAGCCGTTCATGGCGCGGAAGATGGCCACCGCCTTGCACATGCCGGCTTCCATCAGGCCGATCGCGATGCCGATCAGCGCCTCGGTCGAGGAGCCGCCGCCGAACACGTCCATGTAGAAGTTCGGCCGGATGCCGAGGTCGCCGGCGATGAAGGTCGAGAAGGTCGAATCGCCCGACTGGTAGGACAGCATGCCGTCGATGTCGGCCGGCTTCAGCCCGGCGTCCTCGATGGCATTGCGCACCGCCCAGGTCCCGAGCGCGCGCGTCGTGATGCCCGAGCCGCGCGTGTAGGTCGTCTCGCCGACGCCGACGATGGCGTACTTGTCGCGCAGGTACTTCGGGATTGTCGTATCGGTCTCGGCCGGCATCGCCATGGCGTCTCCCCTTCGTTCGTTGCGGATCGAGCCTATGATGGAGTCAGCGAAATGTCAGGTCATGAACTCGATGGCGCCGCCGTTCGCCCTGCAAACGGCTTCGTCCACCTCGCCGGCTGCGCCGCAACGGACAGAATACATCTCATGTGCCTCTCCCACCCTCGGCCAGTGCACTGGCATGTGCCCCCCGTCATCCCCCGTCATCCCGAGCGAAGCCGCCCGGAGGGTGGCGCAGTCGAGGGACCTTTCTTGCTGGAGGAGCAACAAGAAAGATCCCTCCACTACGCCTCGCTACGCTCGGCTCCAGTCGGGATGACGGGATGCTGAGAAAGTGGCGGCGTTGCTTGACAGAGGTTCATGGCCGGGAGCGCGCCACTCCGTGGCGCTCATGCTCTTCGCACGATCGCCAGCCTGGACGACCGGCCCCTATGAGCGCCACGGAGTGGCGCGCTCCCGGCACACCTCGACTGCGGCCCATTTTCATAGGAGTTCCCCACCGGCCCGAGGGCCGACCCGCCGTGTCAAGAAACTGGCGGCAAGCCGCCAGTTTCTTACTAGGAACATGACGGATGGGTCCACTCCGCAGCGGCGTGGCTGAGGAGAAGAATGAAGCGCTTCGCTGTGGTAGGACGGCGGCACCACCGAAGGGGAAACATGTTCGACGGCAATCGCGTCACGGCGCATACACGTTCGCGCTACCCGATCTTCCAGTCACCGATGACCTGGATCGCGCGGGCGCCGCTGGTGACCGCCGTGTCGCAGGCCGGCGCGATGGGCCTGCTGGAGAACTCGATCCGCGACCTCGCCGTCACCAAGCGCGAGTTCGCCGCCATTCGCGCCGCCACCAACCAGCCGTTCGGCGTCAACCTGCCCATTCGCTACCTGCAGATGGATCCGAGGGAAGAGAGCGCCATCATCGACTGGCTGCTCGGCCAGGGCATCCATTTCGCCACCACCTCGGCGGGCGACCCCACCCGCTACACGCGGCTCCTCAAGGACGCCGGCGTCACCGTCTATCACGCGACGGCGACGCTGCGCGGAGCCATCAAGGCCGTCGATGCAGGCGTCGACGGGCTGATTGTCGAGGGCGCCGAAAGCGCCGGCATCCGCAACCCCGAGGAGGTTCATACCTTCGCCCTGCTGCAAGCCGTGCGCGAGAAGGTCGACGTCCCGATCGTCGCCGCCGGCGGCATCGTCGACGGCCGCGGCATGGCGGCGGCGTTCGCGCTCGGCGCCGAAGGCGTCACCATGGGAACGCGCTTCGTCGCCTCGTTCGAGAGCCCCGTCCATCTCAACTACAAGAACGCCATCGTCGCCGCGCCGATCACCGGCACGATCATGACCGACAATCCGCCGCGTGCCCGCTCGCGTGGCTTGCGCACGCCCTATTCGGTCGAGGTCAACGAAGGCCGGCGCGAGCGCCTGGCGCGCAATGCCACGCTCGACATGCTCTATGTCCAGGGCGATGTCGACAACACCGCGGGCGCGGCTGGCGAAAGTGCCGGATTGATCCACGAGATCAAGTCCGTGCAGCAGATCGTCGACGACACGATCGCGGGCTTCTGGCGGCAGATCGATCGCCTGGCCGGGATGCGCGCACACTGAGACGGAGCGTGCTGCATTCGCGAATGCAGCAAGGCCGTGGGCTCGTCCATTGTGAGCCCGAGCTATGCGCAGGCGCAGATTGAACGGCGCTCGCCGGCACCATTATAGAAGTCACCCAGCGTACGAATGCGCTCGTACGAAGTCGGCCACCGGAAATCGCTTCCCGGTCTGCTACCCGTCATTGTGGATCGCTGCGCTCTCTTGCAAGGAGTAAAGAGCCATGTCTGTCGCTCGAGCTTCTGCCATCGAGATCACGCGCGCCTTCGCGGTACGGCCTGGCGAGGCCGTCGGAGGATAGCTCCCCGGCAGGCGCGGCATGTCTCGTCGGCCACTGGTGGGACTGCTCTACGATCCCGCCGTCCCCATCGTGCTCGACGACATCGGCGAAAGTGTCGACTTCGTCGAGATCGTGCCTGATCGACTCTGGCACGATCTCGGAAGCGATGCCCGTCATCGCTTCCGCCGATCCAGATCGGCGGTCGAGGAACTGCGACGCCATGCGCAGGGACGCCCTCTCGTCGGTCATGGAATTGGCCTGTCGCTGTCGAGCCCGTCGCCGCTCGACGAGCGACTGCTCGACGAGGTCGTGGCGTCCCATCGGGCGCTGAGATATCGCTGGTACAGCGAGCATCTCGGCATGCTCCTGACGCCGGGTCGCGGACTTGTCGATGCCCGGCCCGGCGTGGGGTTGCCGGTCGCGCTCGACGACGAGACGCTGGACCTGATCGGCGGCAAGGTGCGGCGCCTCGGCGCGGCACTGGGGACGCAGGTCATCCTGGAGAACAGCGCGATGCTCTCCATTCCGCTCGCCCACGACATGAGCGAGCCGGATTTCTTCAACCGCCTGCATCGCCAGACCGGCTGCGGCATGCTGCTCGATCTGCACAATCTCCACGCCAACACCCTCAATCGCGGAATATCCGCCGACGAGTATCTTGCCG
>JALHMO010000091.1 GCA_022844015.1 Reyranella sp.
GTGCGGTGCTGGGCGCCGCGCTGGCCGTCGGCCTGCCCGAGCTGCTGCGCGACTTCCAGGGCGCATGGCTGCTCGCCTATGCCGTGGCGACCCTCGCGGTCGTGCTGTGGGCGCCCGAGGGGCTCGCCGGCCTGGTCGATCGCCTGCGCGGTGCAAGGGCTGCCGCGGCGCCGCCACCGGCGTGGCCCGCGGCGCTGGCCCCTGATGCCGGGCCGCAGCGGCTGCGGGTCGAGCAGGTGGTCAAGCGCTTCGGCGGAGTCGAGGCGCTGGCCGGCGTCTCCTTCACGGTGGCGCGCGGCGAGATCGTCGGGCTGATCGGGCCCAACGGCTCGGGCAAGACCACCCTCCTGAACGTGATCTGCGGCCTCGAGCGGGCGGACGCCGGGACGATCGCGCTCGACGAGAAGCCGATCACCTCTCTGCCGGCGCACGCCGTCGCCCGCGCGGGCGTCGGCCGCACCTTCCAGGCCCGCCTGCTGGAGGGCGAGACGCGCCACGACGAGCTGGCGCGCGCCCTGTCAGTCGGGCCGGCCTTCCTGCTGCTCGACGAGCCGGCGGCCGGCGCGACCGACCGCGAACGCACCGACCTGGTCGAGACCCTGCGCGGCCTCGGCGCCGCGGGGCTGGGGCTGCTGGTCGTCGATCACGACATCGAGCTGCTGTCGCGCCTCAGCGATCGCCTCGTCTGCCTCGATCGCGGCCGCGTCCTCGCCGTCGGCCGGCCGGCCGAGGTGCGCGCCGACCCGCGGGTGCGCGCGAGCTTCCTCGGCCTCGACGAGGCGGCGTGAGCGCGGTGCCATGAGCGCGGTGCCATGAGGACGGTGGCATGAGGACGATGCCATGAGGACGGTGCCATGACGGTGGTGCTCGAGGTCGGCGAGCTCGCGGTCGAGCCGGGCGAGATCGTCGCCGTGCTGGGCGGCAACGGCGCCGGCAAGACCAGCCTGCTGGAGACCATCCTCGGCTTCCGGCCGGGCGCGGTGCGCCTGTTCGGGCGCGACGTGGCGGCGCTCGCCGTCGAGCAGCGCGTGCTGCTGGGCGTGGGCTATGTGCCCGAGCGGCGGCGCGTGTTCGCGGGCCTCACCGTGCAGGAGAATCTCGAGGCGTCGTCGTCGCTGCCCGCCGCCGAGCGCCGGCAGCGGGCGGCCGAGATGATGGCGCTCTTCCCCATGCTCGGCGAGCGGCCGCGGGCGCGGGCGTGGCTGCTGTCGGGCGGCCAGCAGCAGATGCTGGCGCTGGCACGCGCGCTGATGAACCGGCCGCGCCTCTTGCTGCTCGACGAGCCGACGCTCGGCCTGGCGCCGGTGGTCGTCGGCGACCTGCTCCAGCGATTGTCGACCATGGCGGCCGACGGATTGGCGATCGTCCTGGCCGAGCAGCGCGCCAGCCAGGCCCTGCGCGTGGCCCACCGTGGCGTCGTGCTGAGCCGCGGCCGGATCGTGCGGCGCGGCACGGCCGCCGAGCTCGCTGCCGATCCCACGCTCGCCGACCTGATGGCCGGCGGCTGAGATCGTCCTCCTCCTCACGCTTCGCGTGGGGAGGTGTCCGCGTCATCGCGGACGGAGGGGTCATGAGCAGCGGGACTGAGGCTCATGACCCCTCCGTCGCCGCATGACGGCGACACCTCCCCAGCGATGACGCTGGGGAGGGGGGAAGAGTCACGCCCGCCGGCTCTGGGCGTTCCAGAACTGCTCGAGGTTGGCGATCAGCGCCGGGCTGAAATGGCAGAGTGCCTGCTCGCGGGCGTAGAGCGCGGCGTAGCGGCGGAAGGTGTCGAGCGGCTCGGCCGACAGCCGCAGCGCGCGGCGATTGCCGATCGCGCCGACCATGCCCGAGCCGGTCAGGCGGTCGATGACGCGGGCGATCGTCTCGTCCATCGCACCCGCCTCGACGATCTCGTCGCAGATCATGCGGCCGATCTCCGAATCGCACTCGATGCGGCGCTCGTACATGATCGCCTGGCGGGCGATGCGGTCGCCGACGAAGCGCGCCAGGCGAAGGTTGGCCATCGCCGGGATGATGCCCTCCTTGCGCGCCGGCAGGGTGAGGTAGGCGCCTCGCTCGGCGATGTTGAAATCGGTGGCGAGCAGGATCTGGCAGCCGCCGCCGATCGCGAAGGTATCGACCGCCGAGATCCACAGCTTCTCGATCGAATCGCCGGCCACCTCGTCGGGCGGCAGGTCGGGCCTGGCGAGGCCGCGCAGCAGCTTGTTCACGAACCCCAGGTCGCGCACCATGAACCACAGGAACGGGATCTTGCCGTAGTAGAGGTGCGTGAGGTTGATGCCGGCGTTGTAGACGCGCCGGCCAGCATACTTGCCCGCGGGCACGAGGTCGCCGCGCAGCACCGCGACCTCGCTCTCCCGATCGAGGATGCAGACGTCGGCGGCGATCTCGGTGGCGGGCTGGGTAAGATTGTCCTCGGCGTTGAGGAAGCGCGGGTTGGCGAGCAGCAGCTCGGCCGCCTTGCCGCGGCGCTCGACCCTGGCGAAACCGAGATCGAGCCGGCCGTCGCGCTGGAACCTGGCCAGCGCCTCGGCCGATTCCTCGCGCGGCAGCAGCATGGCGTGACAGAGATGCAGGCCGCAGGCCGGGTCGGCCAGGACCTGGTTGCAGAGAATGCCCTGGTCGATCTCGCAGCCGTCCTTGTCGGCCTGGCGCAGCTCGGCCTCGGCCGCGACCTCGGCGCGGGTCGGCGCCAGGCCGGGCACCAGCCGGGCGGCCTCGTAGACCAGCTGCTCGACGCGCACGAACTTCCGCCGGCCGTCGGTCAGCCTGTCGTAGAGCGCGACGACATGGCGCCTCAGAAAGGCGAACCGCGCCTCGCGCGCCGCCTGCTCGAGGGCCTCGGCGGCCCGCTGCGCCGCCGCATCGCGCTGCGGCTTTGCCGGCAGGCGTGCCAGCGCCTCGGCGGCTCCGCGCCAATAGGCCGAGAACGCGGCCTGATCGGCCGCGAAGTCGCCGCTGGCCGCGACCGGTGCCGATACGACCGAATCCATGCCGTCGTTTCCTGCCCGCAATGGGAATGTTGGAGCGGGCGACGGGATTTGAACCCGCGACCTACGGCTTGGGAAGCCGACGCTCTACCCCTGAGCTACACCCGCTTGAGGTCCATCTTAGACTGCCATCGCGCCCGAGGTCCATTCCCTCCTCCCCAGCTTCGCAACGGGGGAGACCCCCAGCACGCGCGGCATGCACCACGATGCTATGAAAGCGACTGCGCTTCATGGAGGAGGCCCATGGCCGGGAGCGCGCCACTCCGTGGCGCTTCTTCATCTTCTTCCGGACCGCGAGCGTCGCTCGCTCGTGAGCCTGAGCGAGCGAGACGCTCGCGGTCCGGAAGAGCATGAGCGCCACGGAGTGGCGCGCTCCCGGCGCATTGTCATAGGAGTTCCCCACCGGCCCGAGGGCCGACCCGCCGTGTCAAGAAACTGGCGGCGAGCCGCCAGTTTCTTGCCAGGAAAAGGAAATGTATCCAGTCCCTCGCAACATCGCTGTAGAGGATGAAGAGGGCGCGATGATCTTGGGCCTGGATTATGCCATGAGAGGCTGATGCTGGACGAAATCCTGACACCGGAGGAACGCGCGGTGGTGGCGCGCGCCAAGGCGTTCGCCGAGGAGCACGTGGCACCCAACGCGGCGCGCTGGGAATGGGAGCGGCGCTATCCGCTCGAGACGATCAGAGCCGCCTGCGCCGCCGGCCTGCACACGATCGAGCTTGCCGCCCGGCATGGTGGGCAGGGTCTATCGTTCTCCTGCAAGCTCAGGGCGTTCGAGGAAATCGCCCGGCACGATTTCGCCTTCGCCTTCGCCCTGATCAACCATCACAACGCCATCGCGCGCTTCGCCCGCGACGGCCAGCCGGCGCACGTGGCCCGCCTGCTGCCGCGCATGATCGCGGGCGAGGTGATCGGTTGTGCGGGCTTGAGCGAGCCCGGCGTCGGCAGCGACTTCGGCGGCCTCGAGATGGCGGCGGTCCAGGTCGAGGGCGGCTGGAAGCTGAACGGCGCCAAGGCCTGGATCACCAACGCGGCGGTGGCCGGCCTCTCGGTGGCCTACGCCCAGACCGACAAGGCGCAGGGCTATCGCGGCATCGCCTGCTTCGCCATCGAGGCCGACCGGCCGGGCTTCCATCGCGAGCCTCCGTTCGAGCTGCACGGCGGCCATGCGATTGGCGTCGGCGGCTTTCGCCTGGTCGACTACATCGCACCCGACGAGGCGGTGCTTCATCCGCCGGGTCGCGCCTTCAAGGCGGCCCTTGCCGGCATCAATGGCGCGCGCGCCTACGTCGCCGCCATGTGCTGCGGCATGCTGCAGGCGTCGCTGGAGACGGCCGTGCGCTACACCCAGCAGCGCCGGACGTTCGGCCAGCCGGTGCTCGAGCATCAGGGCGTGCGCTGGAAGCTGGTCGACGCGGCGACCGACCTCGAGGCGGCGCGGCTTCTCACCTACCGCGCGGCGCGCCTGATCGACGAGGCGGGCGATGCCGTGCTGCCGTCGGCGCACGCCAAGAAATTCGCCACCGAGATGGCGGTGCGCCGCATCGCCGACTGCATCCAGGCGATGGGCGCCAATGGCCTGCGCGCCGAGTATCCGCTGGCGCGCCACCTCGCCTGCGCCAAGATCGCCGCCTACACCGACGGCTCGATCGAGATGATGAACGAGCGCATCGGCGCCGCCCTGCCGCAGGTGTTCGGGTGATCCTCTCGACCGTCGAGATGCACACGGGCGGCGAGCCGACCCGCATCGTCGTCGACGGCTGGCCGGCGTTCGAGGGCCGCACGCTGCTCGACAAGCGGCGCGAGGCGAAGCAGCGCTTCGATCACCTGCGGCGCGGCCTGATGCTGGAGCCGCGCGGCCACGACGGCATGTATGGCGCGCTGCTGGTCGAGCCCGACCATCCCGAGGCCGATCTCGCCGTGCTGTTCATGCACAACGAGGGCTACAGCACGATGTGCGGCCACGCCACGATCGCGCTGGCGCGCTGGGCGGTCGACAGCGGTCGCGTTGCCCGGCAGGAGCCGGAGACCACGGTCCGCCTGCAATGTCCGTGCGGGCTGGTGACGGCGCGGGTCGCGGCCGACGGCATGGTGCGGTTCGCGAGCGTGCCGGCCTTCGCCCACGCGCTGGACCGCATCGCCCCGACCCGGACCTGGGGGCCGGTCACGGTCGATATCGCCTATGGCGGCGCCTTCTATGCCTTCCTGGCCGCCGATTCGATCGGGCTCGACCTCGAGGCCTCGCCGATGCGCCAGATCGCCGATGCCGGCCAGGAGATCGCGCTCGCCGCGGCCAAGGCGATCGCGATCGACCATCCCGACGAGCCCGATCTCGCTTTTCTCTACGGCACCATCCTGACCGATGGCGGCGATGGCGCGGAAGGCCGGCCGAGCCGCAACGTCTGCATCTTCGCCGGCCGCCAGATCGATCGCAGCCCGACCGGCAGCGGCGTGACGGCGCGCCTGGCCCTGCAGGCCGCGCGGCGCCAGGTGCGCCCGGGCGAAGAACGCCTGTTCGAAAGCTGCACCGGCGCGGTGTTCACCGGCAAGGTGCTGCACGACGCTCCGCCGGTCGGCGGCCGCAAGTCCGTGATCGTCGAGGTCGGTGGCCGCGCCCACCAGACCGGCGAAGCGCGCTTCCGCTTCGACGACGACGACCCGCTGCGCGAGGGATTCAGCCTCGGGCTGTAAAGAGTTGCCTCGAGGATCGCGCGCGACCCAATCCACCTCGTCCTGAGGAGCGCCCGAAGGGCGCGTCTCGAAGGATGGGCAACTGGCACCGTCTGCGATCCCATCCTTCGAGACGCCGCGCTACGCGAGGCTCCTCAGGATGAGGTGGTGTTGGTCGCACCGCCGATTCGTCCGTCCTGGCTCACGCGTTGTGCGCGCGCCGCAGGGCCTGGTCGAGATCGTCGAAGAGGTCGCCTGAATCCTCGACGCCGACCGACAGGCGCAGCAGGTCGGTTGGGCAGGGCGTTCCCGGGCCCTCGATGCTGGCGCGGTGCTCGATCAGGCTTTCGACGCCGCCGAGCGACGTCGCGCGCTTCCACAGCGCGACGCGTGCGGCGGTGGCGATCGCCGCGCGTTCGCCGCCTTTCACGCGCACCGACAGCATGCCGCCGAACCCGCCGGCCATCTGCCGGCTGGCGACGGCGTGGCCGGCAAAGCCCGGCAGGCCGGGATAGAGAACCTCGCTCACCATCGGATGGGCGGCGAAGCGCTCGGCAAGAGCCTCGGCCGAGCGACAGGCCCAGGCGACGCGCGGGTACAGCGTGCGCATGCCGCGCATCAGCAGCCACGCCTCGGTCTGGCCGAGGATCGTGCCGAGCTGGGCGCGCAGCGTGCGCAGCCGTGCCCACCAGTCATCGTCGCGCGCGCCGACCAGCGCGCCGGCGATGATGTCGGAATGGCCGTTGAGATACTTGGTCGCCGAATGCATGACGATGTCGGCGCCATGCTCGATCGGCCGCGTCAGGACCGGCGTCGCCACCGTCGAATCGACGGCGAGCAGCGCGCCGGCGCGATGGGCGATGTCGGCCGCCGCGGCGATGTCGGTGACGCACCAGGTCGGGTTGGCCGGCGTCTCGATCCACACCAGCCGGGTGGCGCCGGGGCGGACGGCGGCGGCGATCGCATCGGTCCGGTCGGCGTCGACGAACTCCACTTTCAGGCCCCAGGACGTCGCGAACGTCGCCAGCCAGTTGCGCAAGGCCCAGTACATGATCTTCGGCGCGACGACGTGGTCGCCCGGTGCCAGGGCGAGGAAGCAGGCGGTGGCGGCGCTCATGCCCGAGGAGAAGATCAGCGCCTTCGGGCCGCCCTCGAGGGCGGCCAGCGTCGCCTCGGCCTGGTCGAAGGTCGGGTTGTCGGCGCGCGCATAGATGCGACCCGAGCGATAGGCGTTGTCCTCGTCGCGTACGTAGGTGCTCGCCATGTGGATGGGCGGCACGACGGCCCTGGTCACCGGATCGACCCAGCCCATCGCCTGGGCGGCGAGCGAGGCGGCAGCGAGCTTCTTGTCGTTCATGTCGGCTTCCGGGACCTTACGGGTTGCTTACACTGGACGCGCTCTATTAGCGCATCGTCGCGCGTTCGTCGTAGATGCATTAGTATCCGTCCGCGCCGCAAATCTGAAACAGGGGTTGGAGCGACGCGCGTCGCGACGTGCGTGACCCATCCTGTCGCGACGAACAGCATTCGGGAGATTGGTGCATGAACTTCGTTGCTTCCGTCCGCCCGCCGCAGGCGCCGACCGCCGGTCGCGGTGACCGTGTGGCTCGTACGCGCGAGGCGATCATCGCGTCGGCCCTGGCGCTGGCCCTGGCCGGCCAGGTGGCACCGATCGTGCGCGACATCGCCAAGACGGCAGGCGTCTCGGCGCGCACCGTGTTCCAGCATTTCTCCGACACCGCGGAGCTCTACGTCGCCGTGCTCGGCCGCATGCTCGCCGCCGTCGTCGGCGAGCTGCCCGAGCTGGGCTCCGCCTGGTCGATCGAGGAGCGGATCGCCGCCATCACCAACCAGTGCAGCGATCGCTGCGAGCGCCTGCTGCCGATGTGGACCTTCGTCGAGACGCTGCAGCGCCGCTCGCCCAATGCCTCGGACATGGTGGTGCAGATGTACAACTCCAACCGGCACGACCTGGCGATCTGGTTCGATCGCGAGCTGACGGCGATGCCGCCTGAATCGCGCGAGCGCACCCTGAACGCGCTGGCGGTGGCCTGTGCTCCGGAAGCCTGGGTCGTGCTGCGCAGCCGCCTCGGCCTGTCGATCGATCAGGCGCGCGACGAGCTGCGCTTCATCACCCGCGCCGTCTTCAGCGACGGCAGCGCGCGGCACTGAGGCACGGTGACTTTAGTCGAGCTCCAACTGAGACCTCATCCTGAGGAGGCCGTGTAGCGGCCGTCTCGAAGGATGGGCTACGAGCGAGATCGTCGAGAAAGCGGATGTCACCAGCATCCCCTTTGTTGCCGACCCTTCGAGATGCCGCTACGCGCGGCTCCTCAGGGTGAGGTTCGTGTGTAGGTTGGAACCCATATGTGGCGTCCTCAGCGCTCGCCCAGCGATAGAGCGCTACGGCGCAGCGGCCCGCCGTGCCAGCTCCTCGAGCGCGCGGTCACGCAGGCCGAGCTCGGCGAGGTGTCTCACCGTGTTCTCGATGTAGTCGAGGTTGCTGCCGGTGGCGCCGCGGCCGCGGCGCACCAGGCCGACCGCCGTCTCGATCGGCAGCTTGCCGGCGAACTGGCGGTGCTGGCGATCGGCCAGGTAGACCAGCGACGGCACGATGCGGCCGTCGTCGAGTTGGATCGGCCGGACGGTCTCGCGATAGACGCCGTCATTGTCGATCTCGCGATGGATCAGGTAGCGGCGCACCGCGTCGTAACCGTCGTCGGGCAACCGGTGGGCGAGGCCGCGACAGGCGCCGCCCGGCAGCAGGCCGAGGATGAGCCCGGGCTGCTGCGGCGTGCCGCGATAGTGCTCGGAGTAGATGCAGAAGGCGCGGTGCCAGCCCTGCAGGCGCGCCGGCCGCGTCTCGGGCGTGGCGAAGCCCGGGTTCCACATCAGCGAGCCGTAGCCGAAGACCCAGCGCGGCCGGGTCTCCGTGCCGTCGTCCGGCGCGCTCACGCCTGGTGGAGATGGATCAGCGCGCGGCGGATCTCGCGCGTGCGGCTGAACAGGTCGAACAGCTTGTCGCCCTCGCCCCAGCGGATGGCACGCTGCAGGTAGAACAGATCCTCCTGGAAGCGTGCCAGAACCTCTAGCACGGCCTCGCGGTTGTTCAGGAACACGTCGCGCCACATCGTCGGGTCGGAAGCGGCGATGCGCGTGAAGTCGCGGAAGCCGCCGGCGGCGAAGCGCAGCACCTCGCTGTTGAGATGGCCGGCGAGATCGTCGGCAGTGCCGACGATCGTGTAGGCGATCAGGTGCGGCAGGTGCGAGGTGATGGCGAGGATGCGGTCGTGATCGGCCGGATCGAGCCGCTCGACCTCGCTGCCCAGGCCGCGCCAGAACGCCTCGAGCCTGTCGGCCGCCGCGGCATCGACGCCGGGCAGCGGCGTCAGGATGCACCAGCGTCCGTCGAACAGCTCGGCGAACCCGGCGGTCGGGCCGGAGTTCTCGGTGCCGGCGACGGGATGGGCCGGCACGAAGTGGACATGGGCGGGCAGGTGCGGCGCCATGGCGCCGATCACCGCCTGCTTCACCGAGCCGACGTCGGACACGATGCAGCCCGGCTTGAGGCTGGGCGCGATGATTTGGGTCGCCTCGCCGCACGAGCCGACCGGCGTGCAGACGATCACCAGGTCGGCGTCCTCGCAGGCGGCGGCGAGATCGGTGCCGCAATGATCGACCAGCTTCAGCTGGTTGGCCGTCTCGGCTGTCTCGGCACGGCGCGTCGCGGCGACGATGCTGCCCGCCAGACCGGCGCGGCGGGCGGCGAGCGCGATCGAGCCGCCGATCAGGCCGATGCCGATCAGCGCGATCTTGCCGAAAAGCGGCTTGCCGGGAGGTGACCCGCCGGACGGGGCATTGTCGGGGGAAGGCTGGGTCATGACCGGGCAACGAACCGGGCGAGCGAGGCCTGCACCGCCTTGACCTCTTCCTCGGTGCCGATGGTGATGCGCAGATGCCCGGGCAGGCCGTAGCCCGCGATCATGCGCGGGATCAGCCCGTCGTTCATCAGCCAGTCGTTGGCCGCCGCGGCGCGCTCCTTCGAGCCGAAGCCCACCGTGACGAAGTTGCCGACGCTGGGCAGCGGCGCGAGGCCGAGCTTGCCCAGCGCGGCGCTGAGCCAGGGCAGCCAGATGTCGTTGTTGGTGCGGCTGGCGTCGGTGTGGGCGATGTCGGCGAGCGCCGCGACGCCGGCCGCCTGGGCCGCCAGGTTGACGTTGAACGGCTGTCGCAGCCGGCTCATCACGTCGACGATCGCGGCCGGACCGTACATCCAGCCGAGGCGCAGGCCGCCGAGGCCGTAGATCTTGGAGAAGGTGCGGGTCATCACGACGTTGGCCGCCTGGTCGACCAGCTCGACGCCCGATTCGTAGTCGTTGCGGCTGACATACTCGGCGTAGGCCGCGTCGATCACCAGCAGCACGTTCCCTGGCAGGCCGGCCTGCAGGCGGCGCACCTCGTCCTTGGTGATGTAGGTGCCGGTGGGATTGTTCGGGTTGGCGAGGCAGACGATTCGCGTGCGGTCGGTGACCTTGGCCAGGATGGCGTCGACGTCGGCGCGGTGGTCCGTCTCCGGCGCCGCGACCGGCGTCGCGCCGGCGCCCAGCGCGTTGATCGGATACATCAGGAAGCCGTACTGGGTGTGGATCAGCTCGTCGCCCGCGCCGCAATAGGCGCGCACCAGGAGATTGAGCAGCTCGTCCGAGCCGGCGCCGCAGACGATGCGCGCCGGGTCGAGGCCGTAGTGCCGGCCGATCGCCGCGCGCAGTTGCGCGGTGTCGCCGTCGGGATAGCGGTGCAGCTCGGCGGCGATCCTGGTGTAGGCCGCCATCGCCCGCGGGCTCGGTCCCAGCGCGCCTTCGTTCGACGACAGCTTGGCGACCGTCTTCCGGCCCTCGATGGAATCCTTGCCCGGGACATAGGGCGCGATCTTCATGATCCCTGGCCGCGGCGTGGGCGCGCTCATGACAGTCTCCTGTTGGGGTTGAGGGGCCCGCGCCCGCTAGGCCCGCGCCGTGGCGGGTGCGGCATAGGCGCCGATGGCGGCGACGCGACCGTTCTGCAGCCCCAGGGCGGCGCCGAGCGCGCCGAGCCGTGGATCGGAATCGGCGACCACGCCGGGCAGCTCGACGAGGTAGTGATGAACGCCGCCCACGACCTGGTCGAGCGCCGAGGTGAAGGCCGGCAGGCCGGCCTTCTCCAGCGCCCCGGCGATGCGGTTGCGGCTGAGGCCGCCGTCGGCCTCGAGCGCGATCAGTGCCCGATCGTCGCCCGACTCTTCCGGCTCCATGCGCGCCAGCACGAAGGCCGAGACGCCGCGTGCCCGCGCGTTGGGCATCATCAGGAAGGGCAGGCGGACCACGACGTTGGGCAGGCTGGCATCGCGGCCGGTCAGCAGCGGCCACCACGGCGCGGCATCGGCCTCGATCGGCGCCGGCACGACGCCGAGGGTCGTCGGGCTGGTGCGCACCGCGGCCAGCACCTGGGCCGGCGTGTCGTGGGCGACCAGCGGGATCTGGCAACCGAAATGGTCGCGCGCAAGGTCCCAGTATCCCGGCTGGTCGGTCGGCCGGCAGATCGCGATCTTGATGTCGGGCGTCTGCATCAGGGTGAAGGCGCACATCATCTCGCGCCACATGCGCCACACGGCAGCCGCGGGGAACGGCCCCTTGTGCATGGCCAGGCGCTGGCGCATCACCCTGGCCTCGCGCCCCGGCCGCAAGGCGAGGCCGGCGCCGCCGGTCTTGGACGCGGCGATCCGATCGACCAGTTCCGCCCGCCGCTCGATCAAACCGTGCAAGTCGCTGTCGATGGAATCGATTTCCTGGCGCAAGCGGTCGAGGGTGGGTGAATCCATTAGGCCGGTGGTTCCTGTGCGGGAGCGGCGATACTACGTAAGGGCAGGCCGCGTAAAGGCTTAGAACCGCAAGGCTCTTGCGCATCAGCGGTGGCATCCGTATAGAGGGCCTCCCGTGGAATTTGGGCCGACCGGCTTGCGACCACGTTAATCCTCGCTAAAAGGTCGGAGCGCTCGAAAAAAGCCCCCGTCCTTCGCCGGCCGGGGGCTTTTTCGTGGCCGCGCGGGCGGCCGAAGGGAGTGCACATGGAGGGGACGATCGGCTCGCTGCCGCTCGACGACCTCGCCGACGCGGAGCGCAAGGCACTCGGCCAGTGCCAGCATGCCATCCTGGGCGGCGACCACGCGCTGCACCTCGATTGCGGGGTCGATCTCGGACCCTACCGGCTGGCCTATCGGACCTACGGCACGCTGAACGCCGAGAAGTCCAACGCCGTGCTGATCTGCCACGCCCTGACCGGCGACCAGTTCGTCGCCGAGCGCCATCCGGTGACCGGCAAGGACGGCTGGTGGGAGAGCATGGTCGGGCCGGGCAAGGTCATCGATCCGGCGCACTACTACGTCATCTGCATCAACGTGCTGGGCGGCTGCATGGGCACGACCGGACCGCTCGCCAGCGACCCGGCCAGCGGCAAGCCGTGGAACCTGCGCTTCCCGGTGGTGACGATCGCCGACATGGTGCGCGCCCAGGCGGCGCTGCTCGACCATCTCGGCATTGCCGACCTGTTTTGCGTCATCGGCGGCTCGATGGGCGGCATGCAGGTGCTCGAGTGGGCAGCGAGCTTCCCCAGGCGGGTGTTCGCGGCCGTGCCGATCGCTTGCGCTGCGCGCCATTCGGCGCAGAATATCGCGTTCCACGAGGTCGGCCGCCAGGCGATCATGGCCGACCCGGAATGGAAGGGCGGCGACTATCGCCTGCACAAGACGGTGCCGGCGCGCGGGCTCGCCGTCGCCCGCATGGCCGCGCACATCACCTACCTCTCGGAGCAGGCGCTGCAGCGCAAGTTCGGCCGTTCGCTGCAGGACCGCAATGCGCTGGGTTTCGGCTTCGACGCCGATTTCCAGGTCGAGAGCTACCTGCGCTACCAGGGCTCGACCTTCGTCGAGCGCTTCGACGCCAACAGCTATCTCTACATCACGCGGGCGATGGACTACTTCGATCTCGCCGACGCCCATGGCGGCGTGCTGGCCAATGCCTTCCGCGGCTCGCCGACGCGCTTCTGCCTGGTGTCCTTCACCAGCGACTGGCTGTTCCCGACGCACGAGAGCCGCGACGTCGTCCATGCCCTGAACGCGGTAGCCGCCAATGTCTCGTTCGTCGAGATCGAGAGCGACAAGGGCCACGACGCCTTCCTGCTCGAGGAGCCGGAGATGTTCCGCACGCTCGGCGGCTTCCTCAAGGGCGCGGCAACGGTGCGCGGGCTCAGGGGGGTGCCGTGAACGCGGCTGCCATTCGTGTCGACCTGCAGCTCATCGCCGACATGGTCGATCCGTCGACGCGCGCGCTCGATGTCGGCTGCGGCGACGGCTCGCTGCTCGCCTACCTGGTGAACTTCAAGCGGGTCGATGCGCGCGGCATGGAGCTCAGCCAGGCCGGCGTCAACGCCTGCGTCGCCAACGGCCTGTCGGTGATCCAGGGCGACGCCGACACCGATCTGGGCAACTATCCGGACGACGCCTTCGACTACGTCATCCTGAGCCAGACGCTGCAGGCCACGCGCGAGCCGCGCCAGGTGCTGCAGCAGATGCTGCGCGTCGGCAAGCGCGCCATCGTGTCGTTCCCCAACTTCGCCCACTGGCAGGTGCGCCTGCGCATGGTGTTCGGCGGCCGCATGCCGGAGACGCCGTCGCTGCCCTACAAATGGTACGACACGCCCAACATCCATCTCTGCAGCATCGACGATTTCCGCGCCCTGTGCGCCGACATGGGCGTGGTGATCGAGCGCGCCATCGTGCTCGACCGCAACAGCAAGCCGATCAACCTGCCGCCGCTCGCCGCCAACCTCCTGGGCGAGCAGGCGGTATTCATGCTGCGGCGGGACTGAGCGAGCCGGGTCTATCCAGAGCGGGCGATGCTGATTTTGCTTCAGAGGGGATCTTCTTTGGTCGAAGCAACAAAAGAGTATCCTCACCCTGAGGAGCGGCCGTAGGCCGCGTCTCGAAGGGTGAGCCAAAGCTCATCCGTTGCCCACCCTTCGAGACGCCACGCTCCGCGTGGCTCCTCAGGGTGAGGATTGAGCTTGAAGCATGGAATGTCCACGCCCTCCCGCTTCGCCATTTCAAGCATTCGGTCGAACGAGTCTCGGGATTCGTTCACCGTCACTGCGCGCATCGCAGGGCTCCATCGCCTCCACGACCACTATATAGGGTGCGGCCGGCTAGCGCACCGCCCGCTCGTACTCGGCCTCGATGTCGTCCTCGCCGACCTTCACGAAGCCGTGGCGGAGATAGAAGCGGTCGGCGGGGCTGCCGTGCAGCACTTCGAGGCGGACCGGCAGGCCGAGCCCGTCGGCCTCGCCCAGCAGGACCTTCAGGATCCCGGTTCCGAGGCCGCCGTTGTGCAGGCGCCTGGCCAGATAGAAAGAATCGAGCTTGATCACGCTCGTGCCGATGCGGAAGCCGACGCAGCCGATACGCTCCTCGCCGAGCAGGATCAGGCGCATGCCGGGCCCGTCGAAGGCTTCGCGGAAGACCCGCCGCGCCCGCGCCGGGTCGTAGCGGAAGACGCGCTCGAGATGCTCGCGCATCACCTCGATGCGCAGCGCCAGCAGCGGCTCGAAATCCACCTCGCTGGCCGGCGCGAACCGCCAGGCTTCAGGCACCGGCGGCGATCCGGGCGACGCGCGGCTGCGCCACGGCGAGCCAGTCCTTCGTATCGAGCTCCATCGAGCGGTCGAGGCGGCCGGCGTTGAAGAACAGCGTGTCGTTGGCCAGCAGGTCCTGGTCGACGACGATCGCCAGCGCCGGATCGAGCGAGAAGGGCGGCACCGAGCCCATGACGCAGCCGGTCAGCGTCTGGGCGGTATCGGGCGAGGCGAAGCCGCACTTGCGGGCCTCGAACAGGGTCGCCACCGCGTTGAAGTCGAGCTTGCGGTTGCCCGGCAGGATGGCGAGCACGTGGCGCTTGCCGCCGCCGCCGCCGCGCAGGTCGAGCACCATCGCCTTGGCGGCCTGGTCGGGCCGGTTGCCGCGGATGACGCTGATCGCTTCCGAACGGCCCTCGGGCTCGTGCTCGATCACCCGGAATCTCGCCTTGGCGTCGTTCAGCAGGGCCACCAGCCGATCGAAGACATCAGCGGCCACGGATCACCTTCTCCGACAGGATCTTCAGCGCTTCGTCGAAGCTCGGCACCGTGCCGTCGGAAGGCGCGATGCCGGCATCGACGGAACGGCGCAGGCTGCGCTCGATCACCTTGGTCATCAGCGGATCGACGCCAGTCTCGCGCAGGGTCTGGCCGACCAGGCCCATCTCCTCCCAGCGGCGGTGCGCATGCACGACGTGGGTCTGCACCAGCGTGCCCACGAACTTGCCGAAGCCGACCTTGTCGACGTCGCCCATGCAGCCCATGACCTCCTCGAGGATGCCCTGGCGCTCGGCCGTGACGTAGGCCTCGACGCCCAGCGCCTCGACTCCCTTGATCAGCACGCTGCGGATCATCTTCACCGACGAGGCGCTGCCGGGCTTGGGGCCCAGCACCTTGGCGTCGAAGCCGCTGGCGTTCATCCAGGCGACCGTCGCCTCGACGTCCGTGCCGGCCACCAGCATGGGCGCCTTGATGCCGTGCCTGAAGAAGCCGCCCATCACGGCGATGTCGACGTAGCGTCCGCCGGCGGCCTCGATCGGCGCGCGGTCCTCGTCGGACATGCGGCCGGTCACCGTGCAGAGGTCGAGATAGTGCGCGCCCTTCTTGAGCAGTGGCGCGGCGGCCTCGGCCGCCTCCAGCGCATGCTCGCCCTGGACGGCGCAGATCACGAGGTCGGCCTCGCGCAGCGCCTCGGTGTAGCTGCCTTCGATCGCGATATCGAGCCGGCGCGCTTCCTTGCCGAGCGCCGTGCCGCGCGCGTCCCTGTCGAGCGCGGTGTCGATGGCGATGACGCGGCGCGGTGCGTTGTCGCCCGGCCGCGACGGGCCGCGCCAGCCGCCTTCGGCGCACAAACCGCGGGCGATCGCCGATCCGGCCTCGCCAAAACCCAACAGCGCAATCACGCGCGGAGACAGCGACATGCGAATGCCCTCGTGACGTTCGGCAGGATGATCGGCGGAAGAGCTCAGGAGGCCGGCGCTTCGCCGTCGCCCGAGTTGCGCGCCGCCTGCGTGTCGCGCGAGCTGGCGACGCGCAGCTTCGGCCGGGCCACGGCGCGCTCCGCCGTCTGGTTGCGCTCGGCGATGCCGGCGTAGAGCTGCTTGCCGGCCTCGATCACGCAGACGCCGGCGAAGCGGCCGAGCCAGCGCCGGCCGAAGCGCTCGACGGTGGGCGCCATGCGCAGCGCCAGGCGCGAGTGTGTCGGCGGCATGAACAGCGCCCGCGACTGCTGCATCGGCGCGAACATGTTGGCGCGCAGCAGCCCGGCGAGCTGGCCGGCAGAGTAGGGATGGCCTTGATAGAACGGCGAGCGGTCGATCTGCGACCACAGGCCGGCACGCGTCGGCGTGACGACGAGCAGGCGCCCGCCGTCGGCCATCACGCGCCAGATCTCGCGCAGCATCGGCCGCACCCGCTCGGTGCATTCGACGGCGTGCACCAGCACGACGCGGTCGACTGAGCGGTCGGCGAGCGGCAGGTCCATCTCGTCGACCAGGGCGGTGCGGTTGCGGCCCTCGCGCGGCCAGCGGGTGACGCCCTGCGGCGCCGGCATGAAGGCGATCGTGCGTGCCGCCTCCTCGGCGAACGGGCGCAGGAACGGCGTGGCATAGCCCAGGCCCAGCACGGTCTCGCCTCGGACGTTGGGCCACACCTCGCGCAGCCGGGCGCGCAGCAGGCGGCTCGTCATCTGGCCGAGCGTGCTGCGATAGAAATCGTTGAGGTCGAGGACATCCGTCCACATGAGATCATCTTAGCAGAATCCAGAAGGCCACCAATCCCTTCCTGCGCGCCGACGTGCCGTCCGTGCAGCGCGCCGTTTCGGTAATCTTCTTCCTCCCCGGCTTCGCTGGGGAGGTGTCGCGTCATACGCGACGGAGGGGTCGGGAGCCGGGAGCGCGCCGTTCCGTGGCGTTCATGCGGTGTGTGATCAACAAGAAGAACGTCACGTGGCGCGCTCTCTGCGAAGGCTCATGACCCCTCCGTCCGCGATGACCCTTCGACTTCGCTCAGGGCAGGCGCGGACACCTCCCCAGCGAAGCTGGGGAGGAGCATGAGCTAGACCGGTATCCGCACGATGACGCGCAGGCCGCCCAGCGGCGAGGCGTCGAGGGCGACGTCGCCGCCGTGGCTGCGCGCCACGTCGCGCGCGATGGTGAGGCCGAGGCCGACGCCGCCGGTCTCGACGTTGCGCGATTCGTCGAGCCGGAAGAACGGCCGGAAGACGTCCTCGTGCTTGTCCGGCGGGATGCCCGGGCCATCGTCGTCGATCGTGATCTCGACCGAGGTGCGGCCGCGCTGGGCCTCGAGGCGGACCCTGGTGCCGTAGCGCAGCGCGTTGGACACGAGATTGGTGAGGCAGCGCTTCATGGCGAGCTCGCGCAGCTCGACATTCATGTCGCCCTTCCAGGCGACCTCGACCTCGGCATTGTTGCGCCGGGCGCCTGCGGCCACGTCCTCGAGGATCTCGGAGAGGTCGACCGGAGTGGGCTCCTCGTCGCCTTCGCCGCGGGCGAATGCCAGGTAGCCCTCGATCATCCGCTCCATGTCGAGCACGTCGTCGGCCAGCTCCTTGCTTTCGGGCGATTCGGGCAGCAGGGCGAGCGACAGCTTCATGCGGGTGAGCGGCGTGCGCAGGTCGTGGCTGACGCCGGCCAGCATCTCGGTGCGCTGCTGGATCGAGCGGCGCAGGCGGATGCGCATGGTGTGGAAGGCGGTGGCGGCGTTGCGCACCTCGCGGGTGCCGCCGGAGAAGGCGAAGTCGGGAATGTCGCGGCCCTTGCCCAGCGCGTCGGCCGCCACGCCGAGATGCTCGATCGGCACCAGCTCGCGGCGCATGAACCAGATCGCCAGGCCGAACAGCACCAGCGCCAGGCCGAGCTGGGCGATCACGTAGGCGAAGCTCGAGCCGAACGTCAGGCGCACGTGCGGCACCAGCACATCCATCACGTCGCTGTCGTTGAGCTGGATCTCGATCAGCATCTGGCCGCCGCCGACGTTGTTGTCGATGTAGAACGGCCGTTTGAGGTCGGCGTCCAGCGCGCCCTGCACCTCGCGCGCGGCGATGTCGAAATACTCCGGCTGCCTGAACGGCTTGACGATGCCCTTGCGGAAGCTGACGTACAGCAGCAGGTCCTGGGCCGAGCGGCGCAGGATCCATTCGCGATGGGCGTCGTCGGGGAAGTCCGCGTGCAGCGAGATCAGCAGGCGCAGGTCACGCACCAGCAGGATGGCGAGCCGGTTTGTCACGTTGTCGCCGCGCTGGCTGTAGAACCACCAGGCCGACAAGGCCTGCAGCAGCAGCATGGGCACGACGATGATGATCAGCGCGCGCGCGAACAGCGTTTGCGGGGAATGCCGGTCGGCCAGGCGGGCGATGTGCTCGAAGGCGTCGCGGACCGCGCCCAGAATCATATGTCGCCCATCATGCGTCGACCAGTCGGTAACCCTGGCCGCGGACCGTGCGCAGGTAGCGCGGAAACGACGAGTCGGGCTCGATCTTGCGCCGCAGACGGGTGACCTGCACGTCTATGGCGCGCTCGTTGACGGCGCTGCCGACGATCCGGCACAGCGCCTCGCGGCTCACCGCCTCGCCGAGACGGGCGGCGAGCGCCCGCAGCAGCGCCGTCTCGGTCTCGGTCAGCGCCACGCGCCTGCCTTCCTGCGCGAGCTCGCCGACCTCGAGGTCGAACCGGAACGGGCCGAACGACACCTGCCGCGGCGACTCTGCGGTCACCGGAGCCGGAGGCCTGTTCCGCCGAAGGATGTTCTGGATGCGCAGCAGGAGCTCGCGCGGATCGAACGGCTTGCCGAGATAGTCGTCGACGCCCGCCTCGAGCCCGACGATGCGGTCCTTGGGATCGGCCATCGCGGTCAGCATCAGGATCGGCACGTCGTCGGAGCGGCGCAGCTCGCCAGCGAGCTCGAGGCCGCTCTCGCCCGGCATCATGACGTCGAGCACGATCAGGTCGAAGTCGAGCGCGCTCAGGCGCTGGCGCGCCTCGGCGGCGTTGCTCGCGGTGGTGACGCGAAAGCCGCTCTTCGACAGGAACGTGTTCAAGAGCCCGCGCAGGCGCGTGTCGTCGTCGACCACGAGGACGTGCGGCATGTCGACCGCGGCGTCGACCACGCTCATCGCCCGCCGCGCACGCGCTTGTCGACGATGGCGCGCTCGGGCGGATCGAGCAGGCCGAGCAGGACCTTGCGGAAGCCGTCGACGGCCTCGGCGCCGGTCTCGCGGTAGGCGCGCGCGAAGCGCTGGCTCTGCCGCCCGGTCAGCTCGAGCTCGAGCTTCTGGCCCTTCTCGGTGAGCCACAGCAGGCGCTCGCGGCGGTCGCGCGCGCCGCTCCTCTGCTCGACATAGGCCTGGCCGATCAGGTCCTTGAGGACACGCGAGATCGACTGCTTGGTGACCTTGAGGATCGACAGCAGGTGGCCGACCGTCTGGCCGGGGTGGCGACCGATGAAGTAGAGCGCGCGGTGATGCGCCCGGCCCAGCTGGTAGCGCTTGAGCTGCTGGTCCGATTCGAACGTGAAGTCGCGGTAGGCATAGAACATCAGCTCGATGCCCTGGCGCAGCTCCTCCTCGCGGAGGAACAGAGGGTTAGCGGGAGGTTTCGAGTCCACCATGCAGCACTGTGCCGAGTTGCGGTCGGTTCTGGTCGTGAACGCCGACTATAGAGGCGGCGCGTTGCGTTGACACCCTTAGGGGCGACGCAGGTTGGTTGGTGGAGCCTGCTCGAACGGTGACCCGACAGGATCCTCATGCTGAGGAGCGAGCGCAGCGAGCGTCTCGAAGCATGGGCAACGAGCACCACGTCTGATCCCATCCTCGAGA
Organism: Reyranella sp.; assembly: GCA_022844015.1. Lineage (GTDB taxonomy): Bacteria > Pseudomonadota > Alphaproteobacteria > Reyranellales > Reyranellaceae > Reyranella. Next base: position 19,666 of record JALHMO010000091.1, read on the forward strand.
CGCCGCGCTACGCGCGCCTCCTCATGAGGGAGGGGACTGGTCGTTCGACCTTCCGGTTTGCGATTGGTGATCCCCCTGAAGTCTCTTATTTGAGACACCAATATTGACAAGATCAGTAATACTGACCTAATAAGACAGAAGGTTGCTATGAGGTGACCTAGATTGATCGCTTTGGAATCTTTCTCCGGGAGAAATAGCAATGTCCTTGTCGATGGAGGATCGTGACGGGTTCATCTGGCTGGACGGCCGGCTGGTGCCGTGGCGTGACAGCCGCATGCATGTGCTGACCCATGCCCTGCATTACGGCTCGGCCGTGTTCGAGGGCGAGCGCATCTATGACGGACGGGTTTTTCGGCTGGCCGCGCACAGCGCGCGGCTGATCAACTCAGCCCGCCTGCTCGACTACGAGATCCCGTGGACGCGCGAGCAGATCGAGGCGGCGACGCGCGAGGTCGTCGCGGCGAACGGCCTCCAGGCCGGCTATGTCCGGCCGATCGCCTGGCGTGGCTCGGAAGTGCTGGGCGTGTCGGGCATCGGCACCACGGTGCATCTCGCCATCGCACCATGGGCCCAGGAGGGCCGGCTCTCGGTCCAGGCGCGCGATGCCGGCATCAACGTCACCATGGCCCGGTATCGCCGCCCGTCGCCAGAGTTCGCGCCGGGCCACGCCAAGGTCGCCGGACTCTACGTCATCTGCGGCATCGAGAAGGACCGTGCGCTCAAGGCCGGCTTCGACGACGCGCTGATGCTCGACTGGAAGGGTGATCTCGCCGAATCGACCGGCGCCAACATTTTCCTCGTCATCGACGGCGCGCTGGTGACGCCAACAGCAGAGAACTTCCTCGACGGGATCACCCGGCGGGCCGTCATGGGCATGGCGAGGAAGCGCGGCTGGACTGTCGAGGAGCGCACGGTGAAGCCGCAGGAACTGGCCGAGGCCAGCGAGGTATTCCTCTGCGGCACGGCTGCCGAGATCGTGCCGGTGGGCTCGGTCGATGGCCACCACTACCAGTCCGGCCCCTACGCCCGCACGTTGATGGCCGATTTCCAGAAGCTGGTGCGCCAGCCCGACTGCGAGGGCTTCGGTGAATCGACGCATCTCGAGCCCGCGAGCGCTTCGCTCGCCGCTTGACAGCGCACGTGCTCTGCACTTTGCTTCGATGACGTCCGAGGGGTGTCCGGCCTCCGTGAGGAGACCGGGCTGAGACAGCCGAGGGGCTGAACCCTTTGAACCTGATCCGGATCATGCCGGCGAAGGAACGGGAGCTCATCGATTGGCCAGGTCATCCGTCATCGTCACAGGCGCAGGAGTTGCGGGTCTTTCCTGCGCACTCGAGCTCAGCGAGCGCGGCCTCGCCGTCGCGGTGGTCGAGCGCGGCCATGCGCTCGGCGACGGCTGTTGCTCGTGGATGGCGGGCGGCATGCTGGCGCCGTGGTGCGAGCGCGCCTCCACCGAGCCGGAGGTCGCGGCTTGGGGTGCCGAGGCAATCGACTGGTGGTCACGGCGATACGCCGGCACCGAGCGGCAAGGCAGCCTCGTGGTGGCGCAGCCGCGCGACGCCACGGACCTGACGCGCTTCGCCCACCGTACCGAACGCTTCCGATGGCTGGAGGGCGATGCCATTGCCGGCCTCGAGCCTGCGCTGGCAGGCCGGTTTCGCCGTGCCCTGTTCTTTCCCGACGAGGCGCACCTCGATCCGCGCGGCGCCCTGGCTGCCCTGGCGGGAGAGCTGGGTCGCCGCGGGGTGACGATCGAGTTCGGCGTCGAGCATCCGGCGCGCGCCTCGGCGAATGAGATCGTCGTCGATTGCCGTGGCTATGCGGCGCGCGATCTCCTGCCCGACCTGCGCGGCGTGCGCGGCGAGATGGTTGTCGTGCGCTCGCCCGACGTCGCGCTGTCGCGGCCGGTGCGGCTGCTGCATCCGCGCCTGCCGCTCTACATCGTGCCGCGCGGCAATGGCCTGTTCATGATCGGCGCGACCATGATCGAGAGCGAGCGGCGCGGACCGGTCAGCGTGCGCTCGGCGATGGAGCTGCTGAGCGCCGCCTACGCCCTGCATCCGGCGTTCGGCGAGGCAGAGATCGTCGAGCTGGGCGCCGACCTGCGCCCTGCCTTTCCCGACAACCTGCCGCAGCTTCGGCGCAATGGCCGCGTTCTGCACGCCAACGGGCTGTTCCGGCACGGCTTCCTGCTCGCGCCGACCTTGGCGCGTTGGGTCGCCGATGCCATCACGCGAGAGGATTTCGAATCGGAGGTCAGCCATGCGGATATTCCTCAACGACGACGCGCATGAGATCGATCCGGGCACTCTGGCCAAGGCGCTGGAGGCACTGGGCTTCGGCGGCCGCAAGATCGCCACGGCGGTGAACGGACGATTCGTCGCCGCGGCGGCGCGTCCTGCAACACCGCTGGCCGACGGCGATCGCATCGAGGTCGTGGCGCCCATGCAGGGGGGCTGATCGTGCTCTACGGCGTAGAACTCTCCTCGCGCCTGCTGCTCGGCACGGCGCGCTATCCATCGCCGGCCGTCCTCGAGCGGGCGATCAAGGCGTCGGGCGCCCAGATCGTCACGGTGTCGCTGCGCCGCGAAGGCGGCGCCAGCCGCGCCGGGCAGAGCTTCTGGTCGTTCGTCCAGTCGCTCGGCCTGCGCGTGCTGCCCAACACGGCAGGCTGCCACTCGGTACAGGAAGCGGTGACGACCGCGCACATGGCGCGCGAGCTGTTCGACACCAAATGGATCAAGCTCGAGGTGATCGGCGATGCCGACACCCTCCAGCCCGATGTCTTCGGCCTGGTCGAGGCGGCAGGCATCCTGACGCAGGACGGCTTCGAGGTGTTCCCCTACACCACCGAGGATCTGGTCGTCGCCGACCGGCTGCTCGAGGCGGGGTGTCGCGTGCTGATGCCGTGGGGCGCGCCGATCGGCTCGGCACGCGGCCTCAACAACGTCTATGGCCTGCGCTCCCTGCGCGCGCACTTTCCCGACATCCCGCTGATCGTCGATGCCGGGCTGGGCGTGCCCTCCCATGCCGCGGCGGCGATGGAGCTGGGATACGACGCCGTGCTGCTCAACACCGCCGTCGCCGAGGCGGGCGATCCCGTCGCGATGGCGCGCGCCTTCGCGCTCGCCGTCGAGGCCGGCCGCACGGCTTTTCTCGCCCAGCCGCTCGAGCCGCGCGACATGGCCCAGCCGTCGACCCCGGTGATCGGCAAGGCCGCGCTGGAGCGATTCTCGAATTGACTGAACCGCTCGCGGTTCCGTCGCTTCGAGAATGCGCGCACGAGGGTTGGTTGTTGCAACAGGCACATTTCGTTCGGCCGTTCCGGCCGAATGGAGTGTGCTCCAGGAGGCTGATCATGCTCGACCGCTTCTATCCCGTGGTGCCCGATGCCGACTGGGTGAGCCGCCTGGTCTCGGTCGGCACGCGCCTTATCCAGCTTCGCATCAAGGAACAGCCCCACGACGAGGTTCGGCGGCAGGTCAGGCAGGCCAGGCACGCGTGCGCGGCGGCTGGGGCCCAGCTGATCGTCAACGACTTCTGGCGGGTGGCGATCGACGAAGGCTGCGACTACGTCCATCTCGGCCAGGAGGATCTGGTGGACGCCGACATCGAGGCGCTGCGCAAGGCTGGCCTCAGGATCGGCGTCAGCACGCACGACCATGCCGAGCTCGAGAAGGGGCTCGCCATCGACCCCGACTACGTGGCCTTGGGACCGATCTATCCGACCAAGCTCAAGCAGATGCCGTGGGCGCCGCAGGGGGTCGCGCGGCTCGCCGAATGGAAGCGGCTGATCGGCCCGCGGCCGCTGGTGGCGATCGGCGGCCTCACGCTCGAACGGGCGCTGCTCTGCCTGGCGGGCGGCGCCGACAGCGCCGCCGTCGTCGGCGACGTCGTCAACCACGCCGATCCGCTCGGCCAGGCCCGCGCCTGGATCGCCGCGACGCGCGGAGCGTCATGACCGGCCGCTACGCCCGCCAGGTCGTCCTCGCCGATGTCGGCCTCGAGGGGCAGGCGCGCCTCGCGGCGGCGTCCGTCCTGGTGGTCGGCGCCGGTGGCCTGGGTTGCCCCGTGCTGCAGTATCTCGCCGGCGCCGGCGTCGGGCGCCTGGCCATCGTCGATCACGACCGGGTCGAGGAGACCAACCTCCATCGTCAGCCGCTCTACTCGATGGCCGATCTCGGCCAACTCAAGGCGGAGTGCGCGGGCGCGGCCCTGCAGCGCTTCAATCCCGAGATCGCCGTCCAGCCGGTGCCCGAGCGGCTGACGCCGCAGAACGCCGCGGCGCTGGTCGCCGAGGCCGACCTCGTCGTCGATGCGGCCGACAGCTTCGCCGTCACCTACATGTTGAGCGATGCCTGCCACGACGCCGGCAAGCCACTGGTCAGTGCCTCGATCGTCGGCCTCAGTGGCTATGCCGGCGTCTTCTGCGGCGGTGGCCCGAGCTATCGTGCAGTCTTTCCCGAGATCACGTCGGACGGCGGCACCTGCGCGACCATCGGCGTTCTGGGCACGGCGGTGGCGGTGGTCGGTGGGCTGCAGGCTCATCTGGCCCTGCACCTGCTGCTCGGCCTGCAGCCCGGCGTGCTCGGGCGCGTGTTCACATTCGACGCGCGTCGTCCCGGTTTCGGCGGCTTCGACTTCACCGGCAGCCCCGAACCCGAGTGCTTCGTGCCGTTCATCGCCCCGGCCGCGGTGAACGACGACGATGTCGTCGTCGATCTGCGCGGCCTCGACGAGGCGCCGCACTCGCCGTTCGCCGGCGCGTTGCGCCTCGACGTCGATCACGTGGCGACGCTGTCGGCGGAGCGCTCGCGGCGCATCGTCCTGTGCTGCCGCAGCGGCCAGCGCTCGCTCGCTGCCGCCGACAAGTTGCGCGAGCGCGGCTACGCCAATCTCGCCCTGGTTGCCCTGGGTTAGCTCGTCCTCCTCCCCAACGCTTGCGTTGGGGAGGTGCCTCCGCTCAGGCGCTGTTTACAGCGCCATTGGGTGGAGGGGTCATGAGCCCCAGTCGAGGCGTTCGTCCAGGTTCATCCGATGCCATGACGCATGATCATCCCACCCGTGGGTCGCTCATGACCCCTCCGCCCCGTATGACGGGGCACCTCCCCGCGCTTCGCGCAGGGAGGCCAAGAAGACGGGTAAACGCGACCCTGTAAACGGGGCTTCATTTTCTGGCGCCAACCGCGATAAATAGGCCCCAACAAGAGAGCGCCATGTCCCAGACCTTGCCCATCGAGTTCGCCCAGCATCCGCATCCCGCGCCGACCGCGCCGGAGAAGCGCGCCGCCATCCTGCGCGATCCGGGGTTCGGCCGTGCCTTCACCGACCACATGGTCACGATCCGCTACAGCGAAGGCAAAGGCTGGCACGACGCCAAGGTCGGGCCGCGCGAGCCGATCCCCATGGATCCGGCCTCGGCGGTGCTGCACTACAGCCAGGAGATCTTCGAGGGGCTGAAAGCCTATCGCACTGCGAACGGTGGGGCGGTGATGTTCCGTCCCGAGGAGAATGCGCGCCGCTTCAACAAGTCGGCCGAGCGGCTGGCCATGCCGAGCCTGCCCGAGGCGGCATTCGTGGAGGCGGTCGACCGGCTGGTCACCATCGATCGCGACTGGATTCCCGAGGGCGAGGGCAGCCTCTATCTGCGGCCGTTCATGTTCGCGACCGAGGTTTTCCTGGGCGTGAAGCCGTCGTCGGAATACCTGTTCATCGTGATCGCCTCGCCGGTCGGGTCCTACTTCAAGTCGAAGGACAGCGCCGTCTCGGTCTGGGTCGAGCAGGAATTCACGCGCGCGGCGCCAGGCGGCACCGGCGCCGCCAAATGCGGCGGCAACTATGCCGCCAGCCTGCAGGCCCAGATGGATGCCTACAAGCATGGCTGCGAGCAGGTGGTGTTCCTCGACGCCGTCGAGCGCCGCTGGATCGAGGAGCTGGGCGGCATGAACATCTTCTTCGTGTTCGACGACAGCTCGATGGTCACGCCGCCGCTCGGCGGCACCATCCTGCCGGGCATCACGCGGGCCTCGATCCTGACCCTGGCCAAGGACATGAAGATCGCGGTGCGCGAGGAGCCTTACGCCCTCGATCAGTGGCGTGCGGATGCGGCGAGCGGTCGGCTGCGCGAGACCTTCGCCTGCGGCACCGCCGCGGTGCTGACGCCGATCGGCACGGTCAAGTCCAGGGATGGCGATTTCGTCATCGGCAACGGCGGCTCGGGGGCGCAGACCGAGAAGCTCAAGGCCACCCTGATCGACATCCAGCGCTGCCGCGCCAAGGACACGCACGGCTGGGTGCACAAGGTGTTCTAGACACCGACGTCATGGCCGGGAGCGCGCCACGTCGGCGGAGGTTACTCCGCCTGAAGTGGCGCGCTCCCGGCATCACATCCATTCCACCACGGCGGATCGAAGCGATCCCGCGCGAACGACGGTCCCGGGTTGCGTCGGGGAAGAGAACGCGAAAAGGCCAGCCGGCCGGACGGCTTCGAGCTCGCCGTCCTCGAGGTCGCGGGCGATGATGACGAGGAAGAGCGGCAGGCCGGGCTCCGGCGTGCCGAACGGACGCGGCGGCGAGAACAGCGTGCCGACGCTTTGCACCAGGACTGGCCGCGGGCTCTCGGCCACGCGGACCAGGCCCTTCAGCCGCAGCAGCCGGTCGCCCAGGGTACCGGCGAGATTGTCGAGCCAGGCAGCCAGATCGTCGTAGCCCACGACACCGGCCGGCTGGGCGAGGCGCACGGCGATGCGCGGATGCGGTGTCATGGTGGGAATGCCCGGCAGTGCCGGCATCGCCGCCGCTGCGCGCGCCAGCGGCGCGAAGGCCGCCGCGACCGCTTCGTCGCGGGATGGGGTCGCCACGATCTCCGCCAGCGGATTGAGCGCCCGGGCCTCGCCCCTCGCCCGCGCGAGGCCGCCATCGCGGACGCCGTCGTCCGCGACGATATCGGTCTTGGTGACGACGATGCGGTGCGCGGCGGCCCACTGTGCCGCCGCTTCCTCGAACGCCGCCGGACGCATCCCGCAGGTGGCATCGAACGTGGCGACCACGCTCACCCGCAGGCGATGCCCGGCGAGGCTCGCGAGCTGGCGAAGGACCGGCCCCGGCTTCGAAAGCCCGCTGGTCTCGAGGATGATCCTGCGGAGCGGACCCTGGGCGCCCGGCCGCTCGACGGCGAGCAGGGCATCGATCGTGAGGGCGAGATCGCTGCCGGCCTGGCAGCAGATGCAGCCGTTCGACAGCATGGCGATGGGCGTGCCGGCGCTGCCTTCGCGCAGGATCGCGCCGTCGAGGCCGATCTCGCCTGCCTCGTTCACGATCACGGCGGTGTCGGCGCCCTCGGGAAGCCCGAGGAAGTCGCGCAGCAGGGTGGTCTTTCCCGATCCGAGAAACCCGGTCAGGACGACGAAATGCGGCCCCTCGGATCCGAGGCCGACAGGATCGTTCACTGCGCCGCCTCTTGCTGTTGCCGGAACCGGGCGGGCACATCTTCCGCCCACGTCTCCTTGACCAGCTCGCGGACGTCGGCGAGCAGCTCGGCGGTGTCGAAGATCACGCCGTCCTTGATCGTGTACTTGAGACCGCGATGCCACGCGACGCGGTTGGTCGCCTCGTCGAGGCGCATCGCGCCGGTCCCGTAGAGCAGCTTGAAGTCGGTGAGCGGGTTGTGGTCGTGCACCAGAAGGTCGGCGTACTTGCCCACCTCCAACGTTCCCAGCTCGTCCTGCAGCCCGCACAGGGCCGCACCCTGCGACGTGGCCGAGCGGATGACCTCGAGCGGATGGAAGCCCGCTTCCTGCAGGAGCTCCAGCTCACGGATGAAGCCGAAGCCGAAGATCTGGTAGATGAAGCCCGAGTCGCTGCCGGTGCAGACCCGGCCGCCGCGGTTCTTGTATTCGTTGATGAACGCCATCCACAGGCGATAGTTCTCCTTCCACTCGATCTCGTTCTGGGTCGACCAGCGATACCAGTAGGAGCCATGGCCGCCACGCTGCGGCGTGAAGTAATCCCACATCGACTTCCAGGCGTACTCCTTGTGCCAGTCGGCCTGCCGCGCGCGCATCAGGTCGCGGTTGGCGTCGTAGATCGTGAAGGTCGGCACGAACGTGAAGCCGAGCTCGAGGAAACGTTCCAGCACCTCGTTCCATTTGGCAGAGCCTGGCTGGGCGCCCTGCCTGAACATCTGCCCGGAGACGGAGAATCGGAAGTACTCGTCGTTGTAGTCGTAGTCGAACGGGAAGTTCTGGACCACGCGGTCCTCGAACAGGGCCTCCGGCAGCCCGTAATAGTGCTCGGCGCTCGTCAGCCCCCAGCGCGCCGTGGTGAGCGCGTTCATGCGGGTGACGGACATCTGGGCGTGATGGCAGCCCGAGCGCAGGCCGAGCTTGCGGCATTCGTCGAGAGCCGCTTCCATGATGGCCGGCGGCGCGCCGAAGAACTTCACGCCGTCGGCCCCGCGCTCCTTGAGCCGGCGCAGCCAGGCCCGCCCCTCGTCCGGGGTATGCAGCACTTTCAGCATGTCGTTGACCGCCGGGAAGTAGGCATAGGCGAGCAGGCGAGGGGCGGCGATGCTGTTCTCCGCGGACCGCTTCTTCTGGTCGAGCATCCAGCCCAGCCCGTTCATCGAGCCCATCTCGCGCACCGTCGTGACGCCGTGCGCCAGCCACAGCTTGTAGACGTAGTCGACCGGCGGGACCCAGCCGTTGGCCGCATGGTAGGGGACGCCGGCGTGGGCATGGCAGTCGATGAAGCCCGGCGTGACCCACTTGCCGCGGCAATCGATCTCGTGATCGCCCGCGGCCGGCCGGTTGGCGGCGGTGGCGAGATTGCCGGTGACCTTCTTCAGGAGCGTGATGCGGTTGTTCTCGATCACGATATCGGTCGGCCCGATCGGCGGCGCGCCGGTGCCGTCGATCACCGTGGCATCGCGCAGCACGAGGCGCTTGAAGGGACCGATGCCGCGGTCGCGCCGGCGCGCCGGCACGATCGCGGGCTGCCCTGCCTTCGAGCGATAGGTCACCAGCTCGTCGCCGGGGAGGTTGTCGCTGGAGCTCAGGCGATCGGTCATGGGAGTTTCCTCGAAGGTTGCGCGATGATGCCGGAAAGGATTGGCGACCCTACCAGCCGCGCGTCGCATCATGGAAGCCGCGGAGATGACTCGAGGGATCGGGGCAGGCCCTTTTCGCGGCGACGACACCTCACCCTGAGGAGCGCCCGCTGGGCGCGTCTCGAAGGGTGGGCAACAGCATTGCTGGCGCCCACCCTTCGAGACGCTTCGCTGCGCGAAGCTCCTCAGAGCGCGTGACTTTATCGAACTCTGTCGCCCCCCTCCTGTCATCCTGAGCGCAGCGAAGGATCTCATCGCCAGAAGTTCCAGAGTACACTGGTACCACACGGCGATGAGGTCCTTCGCTCTGCTCAGGACGACAGAAAAGTTCGCCGTAGCGACCTCATCAATCGCCAAAAAACGACTGCCGAAAAAGTCACAGGCTCTCAGGGTGAGGACGTATGGTTACAGCGTATCGAGACCTTGGAAGAGGTGTTCGACGAGAGCGCTGCGCAGGGTGAGGACGTATGGTTACAGGGCATCGAGACCTGCTCTCAGCCGCGGGTCTTTTCCCAGCGCGCGGCGGCCGCATCGTCGCCCTCGTGCGCGCCGACCCACTTGTCGCCGGCCGGCGTTTCCTCGAGCTTCCAGAACGGCGCCTTGGTCTTCAGCCAGTCGACCAGGA
>JALHMO010000092.1 GCA_022844015.1 Reyranella sp.
CGCGTCGCCGGGTTGGCGACCGGCGTGAAGATCACCTCGGTGAGATTGTGCGTCGGCTTGTCCCACCAGCCAGGATTCGGCACCAGCACCGTCCGCTCGCCGGCGCGGCGCTCCTTCAGCATGAAGGGCCCGGTCCCCATGGCGTTGCGGGTGGCGAAATTCTCCTCGTTCTTGGTCATGTCGGCGGCGTTGAGGGCGTTGTTCTTCTCCGCCCAGGCCTTCGACATGATGCTTATGGCCGCCCATTTGTCGGCGAGCAGCGGATCGGGATACTTGGTGACGATCTCGACGCGGAAGTCGTTGACCTTCTTGATCTCCTTCACCGAGGCGAAGTTGCCGCCGAGGTTGGACCCCGGCCCGTTGGCGCGATTGAGCGAGAACACCACGTCGTCGGCCGTGAACGGCGTGCCGTCGGAGAATTTCACGCCCTGGCGCAGGTCGAAGAACCAGGTCGTCGGGTTGGTCTGGCCCCACTTGGTGGCCAGCGCCGGCTCGAGCTTGAGGTCCTTGTCGCGGCGAATCAGCGGATCGTAGATGTTCGCGGTGAAGGTCAGCAGGAAGGTCTCGTTGCGGGCATACGGGTCCATCGAGCTGACATCGCCCGCATTCGCCCATTTGAAGGTCTTGGCGTCGGCCGGCAGGGCGGCCGCAAATGTCGCGCAGGCGACCGCTGCCAGCGCAAAGGATTGCCTGAAATTGAAGTTCATCGTGTGTACCCCTTCATGGCGCCGTGTCCACGGGACGCCTGTGGTCTCCCCGTCCCATAGCTATGCGCGCGCGCATATCTGCCTCAAATTGCACTGGCGCTGTGGGGGCGTCAATTGCCCAAGAAATTTGCATGTTGGGGGCAGTTGGATTTGCGGAGCAAGGCCCAGTATCTTGGCCTCCTCATTTTTCCCCATGGGTGCCTCATGAACGACGTTTCTCGCAGCTTCCGCGGCAATTCCAATGCCGCCCGTGACATCGCGCACCACCTGCACCCCTACACCAACTTCAAGAAGCACGAGGAAACCGGCCCGCTGACCATCGTTCGCGGTCGCGGCATCTACGTCACCGACGACGACGGCAAGGAATACATCGAGGGCATGGCAGGCCTGTGGTCGGCGGCGCTGGGCTTCAGCAACGAGCGCCTGGCGACGGTGGCCTACGAGCAGATGAAGCAGCTGCCCTTCTACCATGCCTTCAACCAGCGCTCCCACGAACCGGCGATCAACCTCGCCGAGAAGCTGAAGCAGATGGCGCCGGTCGAGATGTCGAAGGTGTTCTTCGCCAACTCCGGGTCAGAGGCCAACGACACCGTCGTGAAGATGGTGTGGTACATGAACAATTCGCTGGGCCGGCCGAACAAGAAGAAGATCGTGTCCCGGCTCAAGGGCTATCACGGCATCACCGTGGCGTCGGGCAGCCTGACCGGCCTGCCCACCAACCATCGCTCGTTCGACCTGCCGATCGCCGGCGTCGTGCACACGAGCACGCCGCACTACTACCGCGGCGCCCAGCCCGGCGAGACCGAGGACCAGTTCGCCACGCGCTGCGCCGAGGAGCTCGAGGCCCTGATCGTCAAGGAAGGCGGCGCCGACCATGTCGCGGCCATGATCTGCGAGCCGGTGATGGGTGCGGGCGGCGTGATCGTGCCGCCCAAGGGCTACTACGAGAAGATCCAGGCGGTGTGCCGCAAGTACGACATGCTGTTCGTCGCCGACGAGGTGATCTGCGGCTTCGGCCGTACCGGCAACGTCTGGGGCAGCCAGACCATGAACATCAAGCCGGACATCCTGACCTGCGCCAAGGCGCTGTCGGCGTCGTTCCTGCCGATCTCGGCAGTGATGGTGAACGAGAAGGTCTATCAGGCGCTGATGAGCGAGAGCGACAAGATCGGCACCTGGGGTCACGGCTTCACCTACTCGGGCCATCCGGTGGCGGCTGCCGTCGCGCTGGAAGCCCAGAAGATCTACGACGAGATCGACCTGTTCGGCCATGCCAGGCGCATGAGCCCGATCTTCACCAGGCACATCCAGTCGTTCGCCGATCATCCGCTGGTCGGCGAGGCGATGAGCGTCGGCATGGTGGGCGCCCTCGAGGTCGTCGCCGACAAGAAGACCAAGACGCCGTTCGACCTGGCGACGGTCGGCGCGGGCAACCGCGTCTACAACCACGCCGTGGCGCGCGGGCTGTTCATCCGCAACATGGGCGATCGCGTCGCGATCTGCCCGCCGCTGATCATCAACGAGAGCGAGCTCGCCGACCTGTTCGGCCGCCTGCGCCAGTCGCTCGACGCGGCGCTCGCCGACCTCAGGTCGGAAGGCCATTTCAAGGGTTGAGGTGAACGAGCGGCCGCCGCCGTTCGGCACCAGCCAGCGCATCCGCAGCAGGGCGATCTGGGCGGTCGCCTTTTTTGCGGCTTCCCTGCCGCCGGCCGCCGTCGGCTTCGGCATCGCTCACGCGACCGAGGACCAGGTCAACATGGCGACGCCTCTCGCCCTGCTTTTCTGGGTGCTGGGTGTCCTGTTCGCGGTGTGGACCGCCGTCCCGACCTTGCGCTACTGGGAAGGGTTGCCGCTCGGCACGCGCTGGCTCGGTGCCTTGCCTCTCCTGTCGGTGTCGATGTTTCTCACCGCCGCGCTGATCGGCGCGATGGTGATGTAGTGCGCCCTTTCCAAGGTTCGCTTGCCACGGAGTGGACACATCGACGGAGGGGTCATGGCTGGGAGCACGCCACTCCTGTGGCGCTCTTCGTGTCGATCACACATCCCATGAGCGCCACTGAGGGCGGAGTTTACTCCGCCCTCAGTGGCGCGCTCATAGGCGCCACCTTGCAAACGGACCTCACCCTGAGGAGCGGCCCGTCCTTCGACGCGCTCCCCTCCTCACCTTGAGGAGCCGCGCAGACCGCAGCGTCTCGATTCGGGCGTAACCTTCGCCCTTTGGTCGGCAACAAAGCGGGTGTTTCGACACCACTGTTTCGACGACTACATGTGCAACCCATCCTTCGAGACGGCCGCTACGCGGCCTCCTCAGGATGAGGATTTTGTTGGGTCCTCAACCAAGGTTAGCGCCACTGGGGTGACGCGCTCCCGGCGCATGATCGTCGTGGTTGGTGGTAACGTTTGCCGATCCGGGCCGAGCCGCCGCCTTTGCCTGAAGCTCCAGCGCCTGCGCCTCGAAATCCACTTTTGCGCGTCGCCAAGCAGCCGCTGCTTGTCATCAGTAAGCGAAATCCAATCGGCTGCATTGCGGATGCGCGCGGCGCGTTCCCGCTTTGCGCGGGCCAACCTGAGCAATACGGTCATGCAGCTTCCCCATGCGGCACGCATTCCACCGGGTCGCATTTGCACCGGCCACGCACCATCCTTACATGAGACTTACCACGGCCTTGGTGTCCCTGTATCCGCCCAGCGGCGCATACCTGCGGGCGTCAAACCGTACCACTACCAGGAAACCGATCGCTTTGACCCTCGAGAGGGCGGTCGATACAGTCCGCGCCCGCGCTCATCGCCACTGCAAGAGATGACTGGAAACGCCCCGACTTTCGCCACGCTCCTGCTGCGGGTCTTCCTGCCGTTCGCGCTGGCCTATTTCCTGTCCTACATCTTCCGCGGCGTGAACGCGGTCATCTTCCCGTACCTCGAGCGCGACATCGGAATCACCGCCGGCGATCTCGGGCTGCTGACCTCGGCCTTCTTCCTGTTCTTCGCCGGCTGCCAGCCGGTGTTGGGCGTGATGCTCGACCGTTATGGGCCGCGCAAGGTGCAGGTCGTGCTGCTGGCGCTGGCGGCGCTCGGCTCGGCGCTGTTCGGCCTCAGCCTGTCGCTCGGCGAGCTGATCCTCGCGCGCGTCCTGATCGGGCTGGGCTTCGCCGGCGGCCTGATGGCCGCCATCAAGGCGATCACGCTGTGGTATCCGCCGCATCGTTGGGGGCTGATCACCGGCTTCCACATGATGACCGGCGGCCTGGGTTCTATGGCGGCGACCTTGCCGATTCAATGGTCGCTCTCGCTGATCACCTGGCAGGGCCTGTTCTTCTGGCTCGCCGGCTTCTGCCTCGCCACCTCGGCGATCCTGCTTGTCGCGGTGCCCGAGCGCGCCGCGGCGCACGGCAGCCCGACCGATTCCGGGGCGACCTTGCGCGACCAGTTCCGCATCACCGGCACGGTGCTGGCGGACGGCTTCTACTGGCGCATCCAGCCCCTGCTGGCCGTCCAGCAGCTCGCCTTCATCGGCTGCATCTCGCTGTGGATCGGCCCGTGGCTGCGCGACGTCGGCTGCTTCACCGACAAGGACGTGCGCGCCGACATCCAGCTCTGGACCGCGGCCGCGACGACGATCGGATTCGCCATGAGCGGCGTGGTCGCCGGCGCCTTCCGGCGCGTCGGCGTGAGCGGCTTCGCGTCTGCCAGCCTGATGAGCGTGCTGTTCGCCCTGGTGTGCGGCTGGCTCGCCTTCCTGCCGTCGTTCGAGCCCGTGCTGGCCTGGCTGCTGTTCGGCTTCCTCGGCGCCTGCCCGATCCAGTACATGCCGCTGCTAGTGGCGGCCTTCCCGACCCACTACGCCGGGCGGGTCACCACCTCCAGCAATCTCGTCGTCTTCACGGTGATCTTCGCCGGCCAATGGGCAATCGGGAAGGTCGTCGACCTGTGGCCGCGCACGGCCACCGGCTATTCTCCCGACGGCTACACTTGGGCGTTCGGCGCCCTGTTCATTCTGCAGCTTGCTGGTCTTCTATGGCTGGTTCTGTCGCGGGCGCGTCCGATGGCGCGTCCGCACCTCGCCGTGGCAGGTTGAGCGCCGCCACCAGGTCGCGCACCTCCTGGCGGGCGGCGACGTGGCTCAGGGTCAGCGACGGGCCGCTGCCGCCGCGCTTGAGGTCGAGCAGGGTGAGCCCGTTCAGGAACAGCTCCTTGTAGATCACCCGCTCGCTCAGGCCCGCGGCGACGCGAAAGCCGATGCGCCTGGCGAGCGCGTCGAGCACCGTGCTCATGTCGCGCTTGTTGCGCGCGGCGAGCGACGACAGGCGGTTGCGCATCACCACCCAGTCGACCGGCCGGCCGCCCTGCACCGCGCGCAGCTGGCGCTGTTTCCATACCGCCTCGGCATAGATCGACGGCCGCACGATCTTCAGTGTGTCGGGATCGATCCGCGCCAGCAGGTCGAGATCGATGAAGCTGTCGTTCAGCGGCGTCAGCAGCGTGTCCGCCCAGGTATGGGCGAGCCGCGACAGGTAGGTGTCGCTGCCCGGCGTATCGATGACCGCAAAGTCCACGCTGTCGATGACCGGCTCCAGCGCCGCCTCGAAGCGCGCGCGCTCGTCGGCCTGCGCCTCGGCGCGGTCGGGCAGGGTCGAGATCGGGACGGCCGCATGGATCGGCATGGGCAGCTCGATGCCCTTGCGCCGGGCATAGGCTGCGCGGTTCTCGAGATAGCGGCCGAACGTGCCTTGCCGCGCGTCGAGATCGAAGGTGGCGACGCGCGCGCCGTCGTTCAGCAGGGCGACGGCAATATGCAGCGCCGTCGTCGACTTGCCGGAACCACCCTTCTCGTTGCCGATCACCAGCACGTGGGCGCGCTCGGGGACCGGCGCGGCCTGCGCCTGCGTGACGCTCGGGTTTGGCGCGGGCTGAAATTCCGTCATTGTCATGCGGGCTTGCGAATCCAGACGGCAGTATCGTGGAACACCGCGCCGCCGTTCGGCCAGCCGGGATCGGCCGAGGTCAGGGCGTTGATGCCGATGCCGGTCTCGAAGTTGCGGTTGGGCCAGATGCCCTCGACGATGACCACGCCGCGCTGCTGGCCGGCCTTCGGCCTGCAATGCACGATCGTCCGGCCGCGATCGTTGCCGATCTCGAGCCGGTCGCCCTCGACGAAACCCAGCGCCTGGCAATCCTCGGGGTTCACCATCACCGTCGGCCGCCCCTCTCGCTTCTGGCTGCTCGGCGTCTCGGTGAACGTCGAGTTGAGGAACGTGCGCGCCGGCGCCGCAACCATGCGGAACGGCTTGTCGGGCGTCGCGTTCTCGATCACGTCGAAATGGTCGGGCAGGACCGGCATCTCCTTGCCGCGCGGGCCGTAGGCCGCCCAGTCCGGCTTGAAGCGGAACTTCTTGTCCGGCCACACGAAGCCGTCGAGGAAATGCGACGTCTCGAAGCCGAGATGGAAGTCCTGCCCGCCCTTCTTCCAGTTCGTCTCGGCGTCCCACATGCCCGAGTCTCGCAGCGCCTCGTCCATGATGTCCCAGACGCTCATGTCGAAGCCGCGATGCCTGGCGCCCAGGCGCCTGGCCAGCTCCGAGATCACCCAGTGGTTCTCGCGGCATTCGCCGGGCGGCTCGATCACCGCCTTGGTCACCTGGAAGAATGTGTGGCCGCTCGCGGTATAGAAATCGTCGTGCTCGAGGAACATCGTTGCCGGCAGAACGATGTCGGCCAGGGCCGCCGTCTCGGTCAGGAACTGCTCGTGCACGCAGGTGAACAGGTCCTCGCGCTTGAATCCCTTGTGAACCAGCTCGAGCTCCGGGCAGACCATTGCCGGATTGGTGTTCTGGATCAGCATCGCCGTCACCGGCGGGCCATTCTTCAGGGCCTCGCGATCGCCGGTCAGGATCGGGCCAAGGCGCGACTGGTCGAGGTCGCGGATCGACGGGTCGACCGCATCGAGCCCCTCGATCAAGGTTTTCTTGATGGGATACATCCCGGTGTGGCCGTAAAGCGCTCCGCCGCCCTTGTGCTGCCAAGCGCCGGTGACGGCCGGCAGGCAGGTGACGGCATGCATGTTGGCGGCCCCGTTGCGGCTGCGGCTGAAGCCATGATGACAGCGGATGAACGAGGCCTTGGTGCGCCCATAGAGCCTGGCGAAGGAGACGATCTGCTCGACCGACAGCCCTGTGATCGGTGCGGCCCATTCCGGCGACCGCTGGGCGACATGACTGGCCAGCTCGTCGGGCGCGTCGGTGTAACGGCGCAGATAGTCCCAGTCGGCAAATCCCTCCTTGAACAGGACGTGCAGCATGGCGACCGCCAGCGCCCCGTCGGTGCCGGGACGCACCGCCAGATGGATATCCGCCTGGTCGGCCGTGCCGGTCCTGTAGGGGTCGACTACCACCAGGGTCGCGCCACGCTTCCTGGCGCGCATGGCGTGGGTCATGACATTGACCTGGGTATTCACCGGGTTGCCGCCCCAGATCACGACCAGGTCGGAATGCTCGTCGACCTCGCGCACGTCCGCGCCGCGCTTGGCGCCGACTCCGGCAATCCAGCCGGTATCGGAGAGGGTCACGCAGATGGTCGAGAAATAGCGCGAGTACTTCATGACATGGCGCAGGCGGTTGATACCGTCGCGCTGCACCAGGCCCATCGTGCCGGCGTAGTAGTACGGCCAGACGGTCTCCGTGCCGTGCTGGCGCGCCTTGGCGATGAACTGCTCGGCCACGATGTCGAGCGCGTCCGTCCAGGAGATCTCGGCGAACTGGCGCGAGCCCTTGGGACCGACCCGGCGCAGCGGCTTCATCAGCCGGTCGGGATGGTGGACGCGCTCGGCGTAGCGCGCGACCTTCTCGCAGATGACGCCGGCCGTGTAGTCGTTTCGCATCGAGCCGCGCACCCGGCCGATGCGCCTGCTGTCGAGCCGCTCGACGTCGAGCGCACAGGTGCTGGTGCAGTCGTGCGGGCACACCGAGGGAACGATGGTTACGCCGGACGGGTTGGTCTTGTCGCGCACCGCCGGCGCGTGGGAATGGTCGTCGGGAGCCATGCCGGAGAGTACCCCCGCGCCGCGCCGAGGGTCCAGATGCGCCGACAGCGAACCGTCCACATGCCACGGAGCGGAAGACGTTGCTTTCGCGGGGCCAACGCCCGCATCTACGACGAAGTCGCCCGCCGATGAACGCCCGGGCCGCAGTGGGCCGCGACCCACAGCATCGTACTCCTGCTTTTGCGTGATTTTCATTGGCTGAAGCACCAAAGAAGACCTCACCCTGAGGAGCGGCCGCAGGCCGCGTCTCGAAGGGTTGCCCAAAGTACGTCTGTTGCCGACCAAAGGGCGAAGGTTACTTCGCCCGAATCGAGACGCCACGCTTCGCGCGGCTCCTCAGGGTGAGGTCTTCTTTGATACTTCGATCAAAGAAGGTCGCGCCGCGGGTGGCTCCAGTCGGGATGACGGGATTTGTTGGCCAATACGAATGGTCTGTTGGGTCGCGATGGCTCGTGGACCCATCAGCGCTGACCTCGCCCGTCGGCGCATTCAACAAGGAGCGATGCCTCGTCGCGAAGCGAGAACGGCGCAGGCCTTCGGCCGCGAGGCATGGTCGTCGAGGGACACTCTATGGACGCTCTGCGAGAAGTGCCGCAGCATGCGGCGCGCCAGCCCATGGGAATACCCCGACCTGTCCCCTGACCGAATCCGCCACGCGACGCCCGAGGACGCCGGCGCCCTGGCCGCGCTGGCGCCGGCCATCTTGCCTGGCACCGCGGACGATCGCGCCGTGTTCGTGATCGACGGCGGGCACGGCTTGACGGCGGCGATCGAGCTGCTGCGTCGCTCCGACCACATCAGCGTCGAGCAGCTCGCCGGCAGCGAGGCCGATCGCCGGACCTTGATCCAGCACGCCGAGTCGGTCGCGCACACCCTGCAGGTCGAGCAGATCCGCTGGTCGGGCTATGCGGCCGGCAGCAAGCGAATTGGTCCGCGCCGCTTCGAGGGCCTCGCCACCATTCTTGGATCCGAGGGCGTGCCGCTATGGCGCGACGGAACCGCCTCGCTGTCGCACACCTTCTACGCACGCGGGATGTGGGCGGCGCTCGCCTTGATCGTGGGCCTCGGCAGCATCTCGCTCGCTGTTTTCAGCGGCCTGGAGGTCACCTGGCTGCACATCGCCCTGCCGGCGACGCTGTGCACGGCTGGTGTCGTTTTTGCGATCTGGCAGCTTGCCCTGCTCGCCCTGGCGGCGCGCCGGGCTGCCGGCGGGCTCGCCTTCGGCGCCACCGCAGCGGCGGCAATCGTCGCCGTCGCGGGAATTGGCGCCGTGGTGGTCGATCGCGCCGTGCCGTCGGTCAAGGAGATGTTGGCCATCTACACCGGCGACCTCGCACTGTCGGACCTCTCGGTCACTGTCGCCGCTGACGGCCGTACGCTGCTCGTCGCCGGCTCGTACGGGGTCGGCAGCGCCGAGGCCGTCCGTCATGCACTCGACTCCCATCCTGGCATTCGCACCGTGGTACTCTCCGGCCCGGGCGGACGCGCCTCTGCCGGCTTCGAGCTCTTTCGCCTGTTTCAGCAGCATCGGCTGGCGACAAGGGTCGACGGTGTGTGCGCCTCGGCCTGCACCATCGCCTTCCTCGGCGGGGTCGATCGCAGTGTTTCGCCGGGCGGACGGCTCGGCTTCCATCGTGCCAGCTTTCCCGGCATGAGCGACGACGACATGCACGAGAGCAACAGGGACCTGCGACGCTTCATGATCTATGGCGCCAAGGTGACACCGGAGTTCGTCGACCGCGTGTTCGACACGCCACCCGACTCGATCTGGGTGCCGACGCCGCAGGAGCTGGCAGCCGGCCGCGTGGTTACCCGGACGGTGCGCTGACATGATCCCGCGCGGTGTCCCTTACGAGGAAGCGATGCGGCTGTTCCGCTGGCCGCGTCCCGAACGGTTCAACATCGGCCGCGCCGTCTGCGAGCGACACCCGTCCGAAGCGCTGGCCCTGATCGTCGAGAATGCCGACGGCAGCGTGCGGAACTGGACGTTCGGCCAGCTGCTCGCCGCCAGCTCGCGCCTCGCCAACGCCCTGAAGGCGAAGGGAGTTGCCCGAGGCGACCGGGTCGCTGTCTTCCTGAGCCAGGGCGCCGAGCTGACCATCTGCCATCTCGCCGGCTATCGCATGGGCGCGGTCGTGTTGCCGCTCTTCACCCTGTTCGGCGAGGAGGCGCTCGAATATCGACTGTCGAATGCCGAGGCCTCGGCCCTGGTCACCGACGTGGCGCAGCTTCCCAAGGTGCTGGCCGTGCGCGATCGCCTGCCGCATCTCGAGACGCTGATCGTTATCGGCGCCGGCGCCGACGGTGCGGCGTTCCTCGACTGGGACCGTCTGCTGGCCGCCGCCTCCGACAGCTTCGCGACCGTCGACACTCTGGCCGAGGATCCGGCGCTGCTGATCTACACATCGGGGACGACCGGCCAGCCCAAGGGCGCCTTGCACGCCCATCGCATGATGCTGGGCTCCGTGCCGCCGGTGGAGCAGTGGCTGAGCCACTGGCCGCGCGGCAACGAGGTCATGTGGACGCCGGCCGAATGGGCGTGGATCGCCGGCCTGTACGATGCCCTCTTCCCGGCCTGGTTCTACGGCACTCCGGTGGTCGCGCACCGCTTCGCCAAGTTCGACCCCGAGCGCGCCTTCGCGCTGCTGGAGAGGCACAAGGTCGGGGTTGGCTTCATCCCGCCGACGGCGCTCAAGATGATGCGCCAGGTGGCCAGGCCTCGCGAGCGCTGGCGCTACGACCTGCGCGCCGTCAGCACCGGCGGCGAGGCGATGGGCGAGGAGCTGCAGGACTGGGGACGCACCACCTTCGGCACGACCATCTCGGAAGGCTACGGCCAGACCGAGATGAACCTGATGCTGCTCAACTCGCCCGACTGGTTCGAGGTGCGCCCCGGCTCGTGCGGGCGCCCCTGCCCCGGCCGCAAGGTCGCCATCGTCGATGGCAACGGCACCGTGCTGCCGCCCGGCGAGGAAGGCCAGATCGCGGGCTGGCGTCACGATCCCATCGTCATGCTGGAGTACTGGCGCAATCCCGAGGCGACGGCGGCCAAGTTCGCCGGCGACTGGCTGCTCACTGGCGATCTCGGCCGCATCGACGAGCAGGGCTACGTCTTCTTCAAGAGCCGCGACGACGACGTGATCACGTCGGGTGGCTACCGCATCGGGCCGGGCGAGATCGAGGAATGCCTGATGAAGCATCCTGCCGTCGCCATGGTCGGCGTCGTCGGCGTGCCCGATCCGGTGCGCACCGAGATCGTCAAGGCCTTCGTCCAGCTCCGCCCGGAAATGGCGCCCAGCGAGTCCTTGAAGGCCGAACTCGCGAGCTACGTAAAGACCAGGTTGGCGGCGCACGAGTATCCGCGCGAGGTCGAGTTCGTCGCCGAGCTGCCGCTGACGACCACAGGAAAGATCATGCGTCGCGAGCTGAGGCGGATGCATGCGGAGAACGCCAAACCCGCAGTCAGTGACCGCGCATGACCAGGACTGGTCTCGATCGTCGTGCATCGAGCGCTTGCCGGGGCTTGGTCATGACATTGCCCCCGCGAGCCGTTTCGCGCGAACCGGTCAGTCGGGGAGCCCGGCGCGACGCATGGCCTCGAACACCGGCGCAAGCTTCTCGGGTGCGCTGATCGGATAGCGGCGAAGCAGTCGTCCAATGGAGAAGCCAGGCTCGAGGGCGAGCACCCGTCTCGTCGCGTCGCGTGCCTCGTCGAGGCGGCCGATCGCGGCCGCGCTGGAAGCAAGGGCGCCCCAACCCGGCAGATAGTTCGGGTTGTGCTGCACGGCGCGACGCGCCCACGCGCAGGCAGTTGCCGGGTCGCCGTCGACGTGATGAGCGAGCGCCAGCGCCTGATAGATCGCGTAGTTGCGCGAATCGTGCGGGCTGAGGCGCCGTGCCCGATCGAGATGCTCGATGGCCGTGCGAGTCTGGCCGGCGCGGACCCGCACCACGCCGCTCGGCAGCAAGGCGTGAACGAGGTTCGGCGTTATCTCGATCGCCTCGTCGATATAGGCGATTCCCTTCGCGAGATCGTGCTCGAACCAAGCGAAGCAGTGTCCGGCCGTGGCAAGCATCAGCGGATCGAGCCGGTCAGCGCCAAGGCCGGCCTCGACAAGATCCAGAACTTCAGTGGCCGCCCTCTTCTCATCGCCGAGCCAACCTTGGACCAGGCGCTGGATGTAGGTGCGTGCGGCGAGCGCATAGGCCGGGGCGAAGGACGGATCAAGCGCGATGGCGCGGCGACAGGCCTGGAGCATGGCGTCGACCGACTTGACGGTGAAGGCATCGGTCTGGGCCAGGCTGCGCAGGTAGAAATCGTAGGCGCCCATGTGCTCCGGACGCTTGCGGCGCACGCGCTCGATCTCGGCGTGCTGGACGGCGTGGTCGAGAACCCCGACCACGGCCTCGGCAATGCGGTCCTGCACCTCGAACAGGTCCTCGACCGGCATGTCGAATCTGTCGGCCCAGACATGACCGCCCGTGGCTGCGTCGACGAGCTGGGCGGTACAGCGAAGCTGGCCGCCCGCCCGCCGCATGCTGCCCTCCAGCACGTAGCGGACCCCGAGCTCGCAGCCGACCTGCCTGATGCTGGCCATCCGTCCCCGGTAGGCGAAACTCGAGCTGCGCGAGATGACGAACAGGGACTTGAAGCGCGACAGCGCGTTGATGATGTCCTCGACGACGCCGTCGGCAAAATACGCCTGCTCAGGGTCGCCGCTCAGGTTGCTGAAGGGCAGAACGGCGATCGACGGCCGATCTGGAAGGCTAAGGACAGATGTCTCGACTGACGGGATCGGCGGATCTCCGGCAATGCCCAACCTTGCGGCAAAAGCGGCGCTGTCGAGATCCCAGTCGAAGCGGTTGAAGCCGGGCCGGTGACGCGCGACCGTTTCGGTCAGCAGGGAGAGATTGTGATCGGTCGGCGTCTGGACGCCGGAGGCCCACCGGCTGACGACCGACTTGTCGATGCCGACGGCCTGCGCAAGTCGCCCGCGGCTCAGGTTGAAGACCTTCAGGACCAGGCCGAACTTGAGTGCAAAATCCGGCGCCGGCATGCCGGCCCTTTCCCATCGAGCAAGTCGAAGGATCGCCCGATCCGGCAGCCCGCGCAACATTTCGCAACCCCTCGGTGCCGGCCGCACCTGCCGGTGCAGGCCTTCGGGTGCGACCGTCCCCGGTACTCGGGAAGGAGGATCGCATGCTGAACGGGCAAGATCTGCTGGCGAATGTCGAGGAGATCGCAAGGGGCTTTGCCGCAGACCGGCGGGTGCGCCAGCAGCGACGCGCGCTCGACCCTGCCGACATCGTCGCTCTCAAGGCAGCCGGCCTGCATCTGGCGGCGGTGCCCGAAGAGCACGGCGGCTGGTGGCAGGGCCGGCAGCGCTCGCTGCGCACTCATTGCCAGGCGCTGCGCCTCCTCGCGCGGGGCGATGCCTCCGTGGCTCTCGTTGCCACCATGCACCCCTCGGTCCTCTGTTTCTGGCGCGATCCCGACCCGCCGGCCCGAGGGCAAGCCGCGTGGGAGGCGCAGAAGCGTCAGGTCTTCGGCACGGTCGTCGACGGGGCATGGTGGGGCACCATCACCTCGGAGCCCGGCTCGGGTGGCGACATCTCGCGCAGCCGGGCGACGGCGATCCCGGACGGCGACGGCCTCCACGCCTTCCGCATCTCCGGCGAGAAGCATTTCGGCAGCGGCTCGGGCGGCACCACGCACATGGTGACAACCGCTCGTCGACCCGGCGCCGACACGCCGGAATGGTTCTTCATCGAGGTCGCCGGAACGCCGTGGGACGGGACGACCGGCATGGCCTTGAAGGCCGCCTGGGATGGCCACGGCATGGCCGCCACCAACAGCCACGCCTTCACCTTCACCGACTATCCCGCCACTCGAATGGCCTGGTCCGGAACCTGGCGAGAGGTGATGGAGGGCACCGGCGGCTCCGGCACGCTCGCCAACGTGGCGCCGTTCGTCGGCATCGTCGATGCCGCCATGCGCCATATGCGCGAGGAGTTCGCGCGGCGTGGCCTCGAGCCCAAGGACTTCCGGCCCTTCGAGCGCATCGAATGGGCAACGGCCCATCGCGAGACGTGGCTGCTCTACCAAGCCTACGACGGGGCATTGACGGCGGTCGAGCGCAAGGGCCGCGCGCGTCACGAAGCGACGCTTGCCGCGGCAAGCATTGCGCTGCTGGCGGAATCGATCCTGACCCGGCTCTGCCGCATCGCCGGCGGCGGCGCCTATTCCCGCCACTCGCCGCTGGGCTTCTGGTTCGAGGACGTGCGCGCGCTGGGCTTTCTCCGTCCGCCGTGGGCGCTCGCCGCCGACGCACTTTTCGCGTTCAGCGCCGAGGCCGAGCCGGGTCGATGATTTGCGGTGGCGACAACCAACCGGGACGACCGGATGCCGAGTGTCTACCCGCGGCAACCGACCGGACGACTTCGGGGCGACTCAGTCGTCTCGCCCCGACATCCTGTCGTCACTGCTATCGTCGATCCGATGAGGCCCTCGGCAGGGTCGCTTCGAACAGGATGGTCAGCGGCACGCAGGCCGCCATCATCGCGACTCCCAGCAGCAGCGCGGCCGCCGGCGAGTGCGCGGAATCAGCGAGCATGCCGGCGAATATCGGGCCGATTCCCATGATGGCCGAGGTCAGCGTCGCGAAGATGGCGAGCCCCGTGATGCGATGCTCCGGCCTCAGCACGCGAGATGGCAGGGCCGTGAGAGCGCCGGGCCCGGCGCCGAGCGCGAGGCCGAACGCGATGCAGGCGAGGATGGGCCAGACATCCAGGGCAAGGGACAGCAGGGCGAGCCCTGCTGCGACATAAGAGAGGTTTGCCCATAGGCGCGGTGTGGCGCTGCGCTGCAGGAGATAGCCCCCGAGAGGTATTGAAAGAATGGCGATCCACAGCGCGATGCTGGTGACGGCGGCAGCGTCCTGCAGCGACGTGCCGCGCAGGGCGAGAAGGCTGGCGCCGAAGCTGAACAGCACGATCAGGGCGAGGTTGAAGCAGCCCCAGGCGGCGCCAGCAATGAGCACGCTGCGCAGCGACGGCCAGTCCGGCGGGTTCCACCAAGTCTCGCCGCCGGCGCTTCGAGCCGCAGCGCCCGGCGGTGGACGATAGACTGCGACCATGAGCACCAGGGCAAGAAGACAGAACAGCGCCGCGACAGCCATGCCCGTGCGCCAGCCGAAGTTCTCGGCGATGCGTCCCTGGACGATCAGGCCGAGAGCGATGCCGAAAGGCCAACTCGACATCAGGGTTCCCATGGCAAAGACGATCTCCCGGCCGGCGAACCAGTCGACGAGCATCTTGTTGAGCACGAGGCTGAACAGCACGGATCCGGTGCCACTGATCAGCCGACCGACGGTCAGAGGAAGCACGGTGTCGCCAATGCACATCGACAGGCCACCGCCGATCATCAGAATCAGCCCCGTGGCGCCGACCGCGCGGTCGCCGAAGCGGGCGCCAAGCACGCCGCCTGGCAACGACAGCAAGGCGCCGGGAATCGTGTAGAGCCCGATGAGCGTGCCGATCGCGGCGTAGCCGATTTGCAGATCGGCTTCGATCGACGCGGCCGACGACGCCACGGACTGGAACTGATAGCCGAAGCTGCTGCGCGCGACGAAGAGCACGACGAGAGT
Source organism: Reyranella sp. (assembly GCA_022844015.1). Classification (GTDB taxonomy): domain Bacteria; phylum Pseudomonadota; class Alphaproteobacteria; order Reyranellales; family Reyranellaceae; genus Reyranella. Next base: position 15,390 of record JALHMO010000092.1, read on the forward strand.
GATCCAGCGCTGATCGATCATTCGGGACCCTTAGCCTGTCTGACGGTGCTGGTGGACTGTCGCACACTCATGCTGTGCTGCATGCGGAGCGGTCGTAGATCGTCCTGTGAAAATGTGCTGTGGGAGCCAACTTTAGCGAAGACCTCACCCTGAGGAGCGGCCCGTCCTTCGACACGCTTCCCTTCTCACCCTGAGGAGCCGCGCGGAGCGCGGTGTCTCGACTCGGGCCAAGTAACCTTCACCCTTCGGCGAGGAGCGAAGCTTGCTGAGGATGAGAGGGCCGCGTCTCGATTCGGGTGAAGCAACCTTCGCCCTTTGGTCGGCAACATATCGGGTGCTGCGACACCGGCTTTCCACCGATCTCGTGTGTCGCCCATCCTTCGAGACGGTCGCTACGCGACCTCCTCAGGATGAGGACTTTGCTGGACCGGCCAAAGTTGGCGCCTATGAGTGCGCGCTCCCAGCCATGAGCTTCTTTCTCGCAGCGCCGCCATTTCTCAGCATCGTGGTGCGCGCCGGCGTGCTGGGCGTCTCCCCAGCGAAGCTGAAGCGAAGCTGGGGAGGAGATCGAGTCCTCAATCCGCCGCCGCAGCGTGATTGAACTGCAGCTCGGCCAAACGGGCGTAGAGGCCGCCGCGGCGGACGAGGTCGACATGGCGGCCGACATCGGCGACGCGGCCCTGGTCGATGACGACGATCCGGTCGGCCTTCTGCACCGTCGCCAGGCGATGGGCGATGACCAGGGTGGTGCGCTGGTGCATCAGCCGGTCGAGCGCCTGCTGGACCGCCAGCTCGCTCTCGGCGTCGAGGGCGCTGGTCGCCTCGTCGAGCAGCAGGATGGCGGGGTTGCACAGCAGCGCCCGCGCGATCGCGATGCGCTGACGCTGGCCGCCCGACAGACGGACGCCGCGCGTGCCGAGATCGGTGGCGAAGCCCTGCGGCATGGCCTCGATGAAGGCGAGCGCCGAGGCCGCCTCGGCGGCGGCGCGCACCTCGGCGTCGGACGCCTCGGGACGGCCATAGCGGATGTTGTCGGCGACCGACGCTGTGAACAGCACCGGCTCCTGCGGCACGATGGCGAGCGTGCGGCGCAGGTCGGCGAAGCGCAGGTCGCGGACGTCTATGCCGTCGACCCGGACGACCCCCGCTTCCGGATCGTAGAAGCGCAGCAGCAGGTTGAACACGGTCGTCTTGCCGGCGCCCGAGGGACCGACGATGGCGACCGTCTCGCCGGGCGCCACGTCGAGATCGAAGCCGTCGAGCGCCAGCACCTCGGGGCGCGTCGGATATCGGAAGGAAACGCCTTCGAATCGGACGCTACCCTGCACGCCCTGCGGCAGTGCCTTGGGCGTCGTCGTCTCGGCAATCGCAGGCGGCTCGGCCTGCAACTCGGCCAGGCGCTCGGCGGCGCCGGCGGCACGCTGCAGGTCGCCGATCGACTCGCTGATCGCGCCGCCCGATCCCGCCACCAGGACGGCATAGAAGATGAAAGCCGACAGGTCGCCGGCGCTGATGTGGCCGTCGAGCACGTCGTGCCCGCCGATCCACAGCAGGAAGCCCACCGCCGAGAAGACGATGAAGATCACCAGGGTGGTCATGACCGCACGCCGCGCAATGCGCTGGCGGGCCGCGTCGAAAGCCCGCTCGGTGGCCTGGCCGAACCGCCGCGAGGCGTTGTCCTCCTGGGCGAAGGCCTGCACGGTGCGAACCGCGTCCAGGGTCTCGGCGCCTTCCGACACCATGTCGGCCATGCGTGCCTGCGCCTCGCGCGACAGCGCCCTGACCTTGCGCCCGAACAGGATGATCGGCGCCACCACCAGCGGCACCATGGCGAGCACCAGCAGGGCGAGCTTGGGATTGGTCACCACCAGCATCACCACGCCGCCGACGCACATCAGCGTGTTGCGCAGCGCCACCGAGGCCGACGAGCCGATCACCTGCTCGATCAGTTGGGCATCGGCCGAGATCCGGCTCATGACGTCGCCCGAGCGCTTGATCTCGAACCAGGCCGGGCCGAGCCGCACCACGTGGGCGAACAGGTCGCGCCGCAGGTCGCCGACCACCCGCTCGCCGAGCCACGACACAAGGTAGAAGCGTGCCCCGGAGGCGAATGCCAGCACCATCGCGACGACCAGCAGCGAGGCCAGCGCATAGTTCAGGATGTCCGGTCGGCCGTCGGCAAAGCCGCGGTCTATCAGCGCCCGCAGGCAGGCGCCGAAGGCCAGTACCGTGCCCGCCGCGACCAGGAGCGACACCAGGGCGAGCGCGACCTTGCCGCGATAGGGCCTGAGATAGGGCGCCAGCAGGGCGAGACCGCCGAAGCGGTTCATTGCGGCCGCCAGACCAGCGAAAGCCCCAGCTCGCTGGACAGCACCGTCAGCAGATCGTCCCCGCCCCGCGTGTCCTGCCAGCGTCCGCTGGCCGCATCGAACGCATAGTGCCGGGCGCCGCTCAGCGGCGAGCTCAGCCAGATTTGCCGGGTGGGTGCATGTTTGTTGACGAGCCACGTACCATCGTCGCCGTCGACGGTCAGGACACCGCCCTGCCGCTCGGCATCGGCATGCGCCCCGATCGCCTCCTCGAGGGTGTCGAGCAGGCTGTTGGTCAGGCTTTCGAAGGCGCTGTCTTCCATGGTTTCGGCCGGTCTACAGGCCCCTCAGGCCGGCGACAACCGGGATGTGACGGGCTTGTCCTCAGGGAATGGGGCCTGTATACCCCCGGCCCTGTCGCGCCGGCCGGTCGGAAATCGGCCCTGAAGCGCTGGAGAATTGGCATGAAAGAGAAGATCCACCCCGAGTATCACAAGATCACCGTGGTGATGACCGACGGGACGTCGTTCGAGACGAAGTCCACCTGGGGCAAGGAAGGCGCCTCCCTGCGCCTCGATATCGATCCCAAGACCCATCCGGCCTGGACCGGCGTTCGCCAGTCCATCGACCGTGGCGGCCGCGTCCAGCGCTTCAAGGACCGCTTCGGCATGACAGGCAGCGCGGAGACTGCCGGCATGGGCGCCGGCACCAAGTCGACCGGCACCAAGCCGGAAGCGACGCCAGCTAAGGTCGCGGCCAAGAAGAAGTAAGGCCGAGCCTTTCTAAGGGCTCTGCTACACTGCGTCGGCTTCAGGGGGAGGTGACGTGGTGAATTCCGTTCGAGTTGTCTGCGCGCATGATTGCCCGGACATGTGCTCGCTCATCGCACATGTCGAGAACGGCAAGGTCGTGCGCGTGCAGGGCGATCCCGATCACCCCTACACCGCGGGGTTCGCCTGCGGCAAGGTCAACCGCGACGCCGACCTGGTGAACTCTCCGGAACGCATTCGGACCCCGCTGCGCCGGGTCGGAGCAAAGGGCTCCGGTCAATTCGAGCCGGTTGGCTGGGACCAGGCGCTGGACGAGATCACGGCGAAATGGAAGGCAATCATTGCCGAGAGCGGCCCGCTGGCCCTGCTCGGCTATGCCTACTCCGCCCACCAGGGCCTGATGAATCGCGGCCTGGTCAACGGATTGTTCCACGCCCTTGGCAGCTCGCGCCTGCAGGCCGGCACGGTGTGCGACACCTGCTGCGAGGTCGCCTGGGACGTCACCGTCGGCCCGACCGGCGGGGCCGATCCCGAATCGGTCGTCCATTCCGACCTGGTGATTTCCTGGGGCGCCGATCTCGCCGCGACCAACGTGCATTTCTGGGCGTTGGCCGAGGAGCAGAGGAAGCGGTGCGGCGTGCCGATCGTCGTGATCGATCCGCGGCGCACCCGCAGCGCCCGGGCGGCCGACCTCTATCTGCCCATCCGCATCGGCACCGACGCGGCGCTGGCCCTCGGCATCATGCACATCCTGGTGCGCGACAAGCTCGCCGACCGCAATTACATCGCCAGCAAGACGCTGGGCTTCGACAAGGTCGAGCGCGACATCCTGCCCAAGTTCCCGCCGGCACGAGTCGCCGAGATCACCGGCCTCGCCGTGCAGGACATCGAGAAGCTCGCGGCGATGTACGGCCGCGCCAAGGCAGCCTTGATCCGGCTCGGCGAAGGCATGACCCGCCTCGCCAACGGCGGTCAGGCGTTGCGCGCGGTGACGTTGCTGCCGGGCGTGAGCGGACACTATGCCGTCAAGGGCGGCGGCGCCCTCCTCCTGACGGCGGCATCGTGCGACCTGAACTACGCCGCGGTGCGCCGGCCGTCCGGTCCGGCCTCGACGCGGCTGGTCAATCACCTGCGGCTCGGCGAGGCGCTGTTCTCGATGAACGATCCGCCGATCCGCGCGCTCTACGTGTCGGCCAACAACCCGGCGGTGACCTGCCCCGAGGTGCACAAGGTGCGGAAGGGGTTGGCGCGCGAGGACCTGTTCACGGTGGTGCACGACCCCTTCCTGACCGACACGGCACGGTATGCCGACATCGTGCTGCCGGCCGCGACCTATCTGGAGACAGACGACCTCTATCGCGCTTACGGCGCCTACTGGATGCAATGGGGCCGGCAGGCCGCCAGGCCCTACGGCGAGGCGCGCTCGAACTTCGACGTCGCGCAGGCGCTGGCGGCACGCCTGGGACTGACCGACAAGATTTTTACCCTAGCGCCGCAAAAGGCCGCAGAGGAGCTGTTCAAGGGCGCGACCGGTCCGGCTGCCGCCGCCGACCGCGACAAGCTGTTTGCCGGCGATCCGATCCATATCGCCCATGATTGGGACGGCCAGCCGTTCGCCACGCCGTCCGGCAAGCTCGAGTTCTACTCGGAGCAGCTCGCCCGGCAGGGCGTGTCGCCAGTGCCCGACTGGCAGCCCGATCCGATCGAGGTGGCCGACGCCGCACGCTGGCCGCTGCGGCTCCTGACCGCGCCCGGCTACTTCCAGGCCCACACCGCCTTCGCGGGCGTCGATTTCCTGCGCAACCGCGAGGGCAAGCCGTTCTGCGTGCTCAATCCCGAGGACGCGAGCAAGCGTGGCCTGGCCGACGGCGTCGCGGTGCGCCTGTTCAACGAGCGCGGCGAGGTCGGCCTGGTTCTGCGCGTGAGCGACGAGATCCAGCCCGGTGTCGTCCTGGTGCCGGGACAACGGCCGAGCGGCGAAGCGGTGTCCGGGACAATCAACATGCTGTGCTCGGACCGCTACACCGACATGGGCGAGGGCGCGACCTACCAGAGCACGTGGCTCGATGCCGGGCCGTGGACCTGCGCGCAGCAGGCCGCGGAATAGCCGACTTGGCCGAGTTCGCCCGCCGGCCGCTGCCGCCCAGCCTCTACACCGACACCGCGCGCGCGGCAATCCCCACGCCGCCGCTCGACGGCGACCGGCGCGCGTCGATCGCGATCATCGGCGGCGGCTTCACCGGCCTGTCGGCGGCACTCCATCTCGCCGAGCAGGGTGCCGATGTCGTGGTGCTGGAGGCGCACGAACCCGGCTGGGGCGCGTCGGGCCGAAACGGCGGTCAGGTCAATCCGGGACTGAAGCACGACCCCGACCACGTCGAGGCCGATTTCGGCCCCGACCTCGGCCGCCGCATGGTCGAGCTCTCGTGGAATGCGCCGAACGTGGTGTTCGACCTGGTCAGGCGTCACCAGATCACCTGCGAGGCCAGCCAGACAGGCACCATCCGCGCCGCCTACACGGCCAGCAGCGCCGCCGAGGTGCAGGCGAGCTACGAGCAAGGGGCGCGCCGCGGCATGCCGGTCGAGCTCTTGGATCCGGCAGGCGCCGCCGCGGCGACCGGCACGCAGCGCTATGTGCGCGCCCTGCTCGACCGTCGCGGCGGCCATGTGAACCCGCTCGGCTACGCGCGCGGCCTCGCGCAGGCGGCACTGCAGGCCGGCGCCGCGATCCATGGCAGCTCGCCGGCGACCAGGGTGTGGCGCGACGGCGGGCGCTGGAATGTGCGGACGCCGACCGGAACGGTCAGCGCCGAGAAGCTGGTGGTGGCGACCAACGGCTATACCGACGACCTCTGGCCGGACCTGCGCCGGACCATCGTGCCCGTGTACAGCGGCATCGTCGCCTCGGAGCCGCTGCCGGACGCGGTTGCGCGCGACATCTTCCCGCTGCGCTCCTCCCTGTACGAGCTCGGCAAGGTCACGGTGTACTACCGGCTCGACGCGTCCAACCGTGTCCTGATGGGCGGCCGGTGCCAGCAGAGCCCCGTCGACTCGCCGGAGCAGATGCAGTTCCTGGTGCGCTACACGCACCGATTGTGGCCGCAGTTGCGCGAGGTCAAGTTCACCCATGGCTGGAACGGCCAGCTCGCCGTCACCATGGACCACTATCCGCACATCCACGAGCCGGCCGAGGGCGCGATGGTCTGCCTGGGCTACAACGGGCGCGGCGTCGCCATGAGCACGGCCATGGGACCGCATCTCGCCCGCCGCATCCTGGGCGGCAAGACGTCGGAGATCGACATGCCGATCACCGACCTGAAGGCCATTCCCTTCCACGGGCTGTGGAAGACCGCGGTGGCCGCACGCATCACCTACGGCCGGATCCGCGATTATTTGAACGTGTAGTTATAGCACCGGCCTCCGGGCCGTCGTTTCCGCGGCGGGCGAAGGGCAGCCTGTAGTCGACACAGGGCGCTATAATGGATGCTTGCGCCTGCTTGATCTACAGGGGTCGACGTGGCGTTCAGGCTGACGCCGTTCACGGCGGCCCCGTCTTGCAGCAGTGGCGCCATCTACTCCAGCGCAATGACCGGCTGCGGCCATCGCAGGTTGCGCATGGCTCGCAGCGCTGCCGTATCCATGTAGACGCGTTCCTCGGCGATCCGGCCGTCGCGCAAACGAAACCTGTCGACGCCGCGCCAGTCGAGCCGTTGGCCATCGACCATGCGGGTCGCTTGCCATTCGATGACGACGACATCACCGCGCGCCGTCCAGTCGAGCAGCTGCCAGACATGGTCGGGCGCGCCCTGGCGCACCAGCTCGGTGAGCCTCCCGAGCTCCTTGCCCGCGACCGGCCGGGCATAAAGCGGCGAATGCAGCACCCCGTCCGGATGCCAGAGCGCCAGGAAGGCCTCACCGTCCCGCGCCGCCCATGCAGCGGCGAATTTCGTTACGAAGTCCTGAACCTCGAGATCGGTCATACGCATCTCCTTTCGCGGGAGACACCTACGAGCCGTCAGGCCTGCGGTCTGGCGGAGATCGGACGCGACATGCCATGCTGCGTGGCACCCCATACCCTCACGGTACTTGCCGCCTTGCCAGACGCGCGCCCAGCGCGGCAGCGAGCAGGGCCGCAAGGACAAAGCATGCCGGCACCCACAGGGCGGCTGCGGCGACGCCCGCGCGATCGAGACCCGCAGAGAGACCGGAGGCGTTGGCCACCAGGCCCGCCACCGCGGCGCCGAGGGCAAAACCGGTCTGCTGCACCGTGGCGACCGAGGACGCCGCGACGTCCTCCTCGCCTTTCCGGGCACCAGCCATGGCGCGCTGGGCGATGAACGCCCAGCATGAGCCGATGCCCGCGCCGAGCATGAAGATGGCGGGAAAGACGACGATCACCGGCTCGAGCGGCAGCAGGACGGCGAGGCCGACCAGCCCGGCTGCCATCATCACCGGCCCGGCAACCAGCAGGCGGTCGGTCGCCGCCGGCGAGAGGCCCGCCACCATCAGCGAGATCACCGTCCAGCCGAACGAGCCGCCGGCGACCATGTAGCCGGAGCTCAGGGGATCGAGCCCGTGCAGCGACTGCAGGAAGATCGGCATGAAGATCTGCAGCGGGCTGTAGGCAATCGAAACGGTCAGGACCAGCCAGAGGCCCATGCCGGTGATCGAGTGCAAGGAGAAGGCGTCGCTCGGCAAGAGGCGCGTCGGCGCACGGCGATCGATTGCCAGGGTCAACACGAGCAGGGCGACGGCGGCCGTCACGAGACCCGCCTTGGCCAGCACATGGGGCGCGATCGCGCTCGATGACATGACGGCGATCGCCGCGCAGACCAGGGTCACGCGCAGGCCCGGGGCCCGGGCGGCGCCAGTACCGGCAAATCCCGCGGGCAGCGCCCGGAAGGCGCCAATCGCCAGGACGGCCGCTAGCCCGGCCACGCATAGGAAGGCGCCGCGCCAGGTGTCGTACTGGGCGAAGACGCCTCCCACCAAAGGCCCGACGACGACGGACAGGCTCCAGGCGCCCGACAGCAGGGCGAAGGTACGCGGCCACAGGTCGGCGGGAAAAGTGTTGCGCACCAGGACGTAGGCGATCGCCGCCAGCAGCCCGCCGCCAAACCCCTGTACGAAACGCCCGGCGACGATCAACGCCATCGACGGCGCCAGCGCGCAGACCAGCGCTCCCGTGCCGAACGCCATCGCGCCGATGCAGAAGGCGTTGCGCGCACCGATCTTGGACGTCAGGTAGCCGGTGCAGGTGGCGGCCACGATCGACGAGGCGAGATAGGCGGTGCTGGTCCAGCTGAGCAGCGCGGCGCCGCCGATGTCGTCGACCACGCTCGGCAGCACGGTGGCCAGCATCAGCACGTTCATCGAGTGCAACAGCACGCCACCGACCAGCACGGCCAGCGCCGGGAACCATCGGGCCTCCAGGAGTGCCGACCATCCGATGGTGGCCGTGTCTTTGGTCATGGCTGGCGACTTTCCTCGCCGCAGGATAGGCAGTGTCAGGTGTGCCCGGCGGCGGCCGATTTCACATACCAGATGCTATAATTCAGGCATACCCTTCCCGGATGAGGCGGCGTCGCGCCTGCGGAGCCCTTCCCGATGCAGAGGTCCGAAAACCGCGAGCATCGAACGGGACCGCATGGGAAGCTCCGCGTCATGGAACTGCTCGACCGCAAAACGTACTATCGCGCCTTCGAGAGCCATGACTCCCGCTTCGATGGCCGCGTCTTCGTCGGCGTCACCTCGACCGGCATCTACTGTCGTCCGGTGTGCCCCGCCCGCACGCCGCGCTTCGAGAACTGCCGCTTCTACGCCTCGGCGGCGTCAGCGCAGGAGGCGGGCTTCCGGCCCTGCCTGCGCTGCCGCCCGGAGATCGCGCCCGACCTCGCCTTCTGGCGCGGCAGCGCCAACACGGTCAGTCGTGCCCTCGCGCTGATCGCCGAAGGCGCGCTCGACGGCGAGGAGGCCGACGTCGAGGGTCTGGCCGACCGCCTGGGCGTCGGCGCGCGGCAGCTTCGCCGCCTTTTCCAGCGTCACCTCGGCGCATCGCCGGTTGCCGTCGCCCAGACCCGTCGCGTGCTGTTCGCCAAGCAGCTGCTGCACGATACCCGTCTGCCGATGGCGCAGGTGGCACTGGCCTCCGGGTTCGGCAGCATCCGCCGGTTCAACGAGACGTTTCGCGCGCTGTTCGGCCGCCCGCCAGGCGCGCTGCGCCGCAAGGCTGGCGTGGCGGTGACGGCGCGCGACGGCGTGACCCTGCGGCTCGCCTATCGGCCGCCCTACGACTGGCCCGGCATGCTGGCGGCGCTCGCCGCTCGCGCTACGCCGGGCGAGGAATGGATCGCAAACGACACCTGGCATCGCCGCGTCGTGCTCGACGATTCGGCGGGCGATTTGGCCGTCAGCCATCTCCCCGACCGCAACTCGGTGCTGGTTGCGATCCGCTTTCCTTGCGTCAGGGCCCTGCCGGGCATCGTCGCCCGGGTGCGCCGCGTGTTCGATCTCGGCGCCGACATCGCCACGATCGACAGCCACCTGGCGCGCGATCCCGGCCTCGCGCCGCTGATCGCCAGGCGCCCCGGCCTGCGCGCGCCGGGCGACTGGGAGCGCGAAGTGGTCACGAGCACCTTCCCCGACGATGCTCCTCGCCACTGGCGGCCCTGGAACGCCTACGCAATGCAACACCTCAGGATGGCGGCCCATGCCCGAGCGTAACGGCCAGCTCCTCGAGCTCTTCGTCGATCGCATGCCGACGCCGATCGGCGAGCTCGTGATCGTGGCCGACCGGGCCGGCATGCTGCGCGCCATCGACTGGACCGACCACGAGCCCCGCATGCTGCAGCTGCTCGACCGGTACTTCGGCAAAGGCGCCTATGCGCTCGCGCCGGCCCGCGATCCGGGCGGTCTCACCAGCGCCCTGCGGGGCTACTTCAAGGGTGACATCGACGCGGTCGACCGCCTCCCCGTGGAGATGGCGGGCACGCCCTTCCAGAACAGCGTCTGGCGGGCGCTCCGCCAGATCGGAAGCGGCGAGACGATCAGCTACGCCGAGCTGGCGCGGCGCATCGGCAGGCCCAAGGCGGTGCGCGCCGCCGGCCTGGCCAATGGCCAGAACCCGATCAGCATCGTCGTCCCCTGCCATCGCGTAATCGGCTCGGACGGCACGCTGACAGGCTATGGCGGCGGCCTGCCGCGCAAGCAGTGGCTGCTCGCCCACGAAGGCGCGCGCATCGGCGGGCGAATGCTCTCCTGATTGTACCCTGCCCGCGACGTGGTGCTTTGCAGGGAAGGAATCATGGCTGGGAGCGCACCACTTAGCGCGCCACTCCCGTGGCGCTCTTCCTGGGAATCAACGATCCCATGGGCGCCCCAGGAGTGACGCGCTAAGCGGTGCGCTCCCAACCATGGCCGCTTACGCCAGGTAGTAGCTCGTGACCGTATCGCCGATGTTGAAGTGCCGGGTGATGTCCTCCCCGGCGGGCTGCGACCGCATCAGCGGGAGGAGCTGCCGGTTCACGTACTTCAAGGTCTCGATGTCGTTGCTGCGCGCCGCCCGCTGCCCCTGCTCGATCAGGCGCTCGGCGAGGATCGGATCGGTGGCATCGTCGCGGCGCGCCAGGCAGTAGTCGAAGCGCGCAAGGTGCACGGCAGGATCGCGATCGCGCACCAGCCACCACAACGCCTCGTACTCCTGGATGGTCCGGCGGAGCATGTCGGCATTCTGCAGCTCCAGCGCCTTCTGAAAGTCTGTCTCCAGGGACTTCAGCAGCTGCCGATCGCTGTCCTTGCCACTCTGCTCGACCAGCTTCGCCGCATCGGCGCGGACACCGCGTGCCCTGTCCACCAGCTTGGGGAACCTCAGGCCGTCTTCCAGCAGATCGACCAGGGCCGCGAGCTCGCGCAGCCGGCGATCGAGCATGCCCAGGGAATCGGGATCGTTGGCCGCAGCTTCGGTCAGCTTCCCGATGGTCCCCAGCAGGTCTTCCTCGTCGATGCGCCGCAGGACCTCGATGGTCGCCGGAGTCCTGATCCGCTCCGCTTCCGCCCGCGCCGTCGACAGGCGTTCCCGCAGCGCGGTGGCCTCGCGCACCAGACGCTCCAGCGATTGGCGCTCGGAGACCGGCGTGAAGACGACGTCGAAGTCGATCTCGAACACCCGGATGTAGGCATGCACGCGAATCTGCTGCGATTCGTCCATCTTGACCGAAACCTCGACGATGCTGCCGGCCGGCAGATCGCGCTCCAGGTCGGCGCCGGTGATCTCGATCGCGCCAATTCCGTGGTTGCGGACGGCCCGCGTGTACTCCCCTTCCAGCAGGGGAATGCGCAAAACGTCGTCACGCCGCCCGGCGCGCAGCATCTTGGTCGTGATGTGATCCATCGCCTTGCCCAGCGGCAGGCTGTCGCCCTTCTTCACGTAGACGGCCACGCTGCCGTTGCTCAGCCCCACCCCGATGGTCTGGCTCGCCGGCTGCGCGTTCGGCAGGTTGAGCATGTAGGTGTAGGCCAGCGAGCGCGGCTCGGTCGCCACCGGCGTGCCCGTGGGATCGCATAGCGCGACCTCGTAGGAATGCCGGCCGGTGGTGACGGCGTAGAGCTGGGTCAGGAACACGCCGCTTCCCCCTAGGATGATGCGACCGGAACGCCATCCGGTAGCGGCATCGACGAATTCCAGCGTGAAGCCCGCAGGATCGCGCCCCGCCGGCCCCACGATCCTGCCGCCGATGTCGGGATCCTGCTGGTTGCCGACCGGATTGTGCTCGGTCTGGACCAGCCACGTGTCGGCCGCCCAGTCGCCGCCGGGCGCCTGGACGGCATCCTCTGGAGCGTCGAGCGCCAGGGTACTGGCGAATATCGCGGCGCCGCGCGCAACCACCGTGACCGGATCGATGCTGTGGTCGACCGGGCAGCCGAGCTCGGATTGCACGGCGTCGCGGATCCACGGGTTGAGCGTCGAGCCACCGACCAGCAGGACCCGCTCGATGGCGCGCGCTTCCAGACCCGCGCCCCGCAGAGTCTTGCGGCAGAGGTTGAGGGTACGCCGCACGTAGGGCCGGGTCAGGCTGGCGATGTCCTCGGGCGTCAGCGTGCAGGCGAAATTGACGGTGCGCCCGCGGGCGTCCGTGCACCAATTGTCGAACGTCACCTCCACCGGCGCCCGGGTTCGGCAGACGTCGATCTTGCCGCGCTCGGCGATCAGCTTGAGGCGCCCGAAGGCGCTTTCCCAGCGTGGATTGCCCCGCCGGAAGTCGGGCAGATCGAACTGGTCGAGCGCCACCGGGAGCAGCCGTTCCGTGACGATGTCCCAATCGAGCAGCTTGCCGCCGAGCTGGTTGTCGCCATCGTGGTTCTCGACATGGATGAGGCCGTCGCGGATGCGCATGATCGCCGCGTCGAACGTGCCGCCGCCGAAATCGTAGACGAGCCAGTACACGTTCTCCCGCGCGCTCTGGAAACCGTAGGCAAGCGCCGCCGCGACCGGCTCGAGCAACAGCGGGCACCGGGCGATGCCGGCGAGCCTCGCGGCGGCTTGCGTCGCCGCCGTCGCCGGCTGCTCGAACGCCGCCGGCACCGTGATAACCGCCGCCCGGACATCCTCCTCCAGGACGGTGCGCACATCGGTGCGCAGCGCCTTCAGCACCTCCGCCGAGAGCGCCTCGGGCGAGAGCAGGCGGTCGCTGGCGACGAAATGCTTCTCGATTCCGTCGCCGCTCATTCCCATGCGCAGCTTGAACTCCAGCGCGCCGTTGTACGGATCGTCGTCCAGCGCCCGCCGCTTGGCCTCCTCGCCGACATGCAGGTTGCCGCGCCGGTCGATCCAGACAGCCGAGGGGGTCATGCCGGCGCCCAGCCTGTTGGGGATGATCTTCGCATCCTGGCCGTCGGCGATGGCGATCGAGCTGTTCGTCGTGCCGAGATCAATGCCGAAATCGATCGTGGTCCGGCGCATTCGGCGGCTCCTTGCTTCGTGACATCGCTGTTCGTTGCCCTGTCGGGCAGGTTCACTTCCGAGGCTTTCCGCCGTCCGGCAGCGTTTCCTGCCGCACTGGCACCGACACGAAGACCTCGCCGCGCTGGATAAGGTTCTTGCCCCTGAACACCATCGGCCGCGCCGTCTGCGAGACCGTATCCGTCGATACGCCCGCGGTGGGCTCGAACTGAAGGGGTGTCATCATGGCCTCGCCGCCAGGGGGATAGCGCGTGCCGGTCGGATCGACCAGCGTGATGCCGGCTTTATCGAGCGCCCTGATGGCGCGATCAAGACGGCTGAGCGCGTGGCGCGTGCGCGCATC
>JALHMO010000093.1 GCA_022844015.1 Reyranella sp.
GCCGCGGCGACGGCGGCATCGGCGGCGGCGGCCGCCGCCGCGGCAGCCAAGGCGGCCGCCAAGAAGAAGGTCGACGAGGCGGCGCTGGTCGGCGACGAGGTGGCCGACGTGGAGGGCGACGAGGCGCTGGAAGAAGCCGACGATCTGGCCGACGACACCGAGGATCTGGAGGTCGAGGTCGAGGTCGAGGACGACAAGGGCGAGGGCGACCGCTAGCGCTGTTGCCAGCGGGAAAGTCAGGATTTATACCTCGCGCCCGCTTCCCAAGGATTTCGGGGCCATAGCTCAGCTGGGAGAGCGCTACAATGGCATTGTAGAGGTCAGGGGTTCGATCCCCCTTGGCTCCACCAACTAAATCGAGGGCCTGGCCGGCAGCGGCCAGGCTCTTTGCTTTTGCGGCGGAAACTTGGCGGAACCAATGAATTGGTTCGGCGAAAGCGCGAGCATCACCGGGAGATCGCTCTGGAGTTCAGCCGTGACGACGCTGCTTGCCTTTGGCACGGCGACATGTAACGCCGCTCATATCATGGTGGATGCTTCGAGCGCTTGGCCGGCAACGGCCAGGCCCTTTGACCTTCAACCGCGCACGGACGAGCGATCGAGGACCGAGGCTGCGCCTGTCGGCGAGCAGCAGCCGCGGCCAAGCGCCATTCCGCGCCGGCTGGCGCGAATTCTCGGGGGATGATCGCCGTCACTCTTCCGACTAGCATGGGCGGCCAAGGGGAGAAGGAGCGTACCATGGACCAGGCCTTGTCAGGCGTCCGCATCATCGACATGACGCACAACCAGGCGGGGCCCGCCTGCACGCAGATTCTCGGCTTCCTCGGGGCCGACGTGATCAAGCTCGAGGAGCCCAAGGGCGGCGACATCGCGCGGGTGAACCTGCGCGACCAGGCGAACAGCGACAGCCTGTTCTTCCTGATCCTCAACGCCAACAAGCGCAGCCTGACGCTCAATCTCAAGACCGACGAGGGCAAGGATCTGTTCCGCAAGGTGATCGCCCAGTCGGACGTGCTGGTGGAGAATTTCGGGCCGGGCGCGCTCGATCGCCTCGGGCTCGGCTACGAAGCCCTGGCCAAGATCAACCCGCGGCTCGTCTACGCCACCATCAAGGGCTTCGGCACCTACGGGCCCTACAGCGGCTTCAAGAGCTTCGAGCCGGTCGCCCAGGCGATGGGCGGCGCGATGAGCGTCACCGGCTTCCCCGAAAATCCGCCGACCTATGTCTATCCGGCGATCGGTGATTCCGGCACCGGCATGCACATGGCGATCGGCATCCTGGCCGCGCTGCAGCAGCGCCATGCGACCGGCCGCGGCCAGCATGTCGAGGTGTCGATGCAGGACGCGGTCGTCAACCTGGTGCGGGTGAGCCTGCGCGACCACCAGCGCTTCGGCCATCCGATGCCGCGCACCGGCAATCAGCTCGGGCGCAACGTGCCCGGCACGACCTACGCCTGCGCGCCGGGCGGCCCGAACGACTACGTCTACCTGTTCGCGCAGCCGCAGATGTGGCCGGCGGTGACGAAGGTGCTGGGGCAGCCGGAGCTGACCGAGGACGCGCGCTTCAAGACCCTGGAAGCGCGCTGGGAAAATCGGACCGAGCTCGACGCCATCATCGAGGCGTGGACGCGCCAGCTCAGCAAGCACGAGGTCATGCGCCTGATGGGCGACGCGGGCGTTCCCTGCGGCGCCTGCCAGGACACCGGCGAGGTGCTGGCCGATCCCCATCTCAAGGCGCGCGAGATGATCGTCGATGTCGACTATCCGACCCGCGGCACCTTCCAGACGGTCGGTTGCCCGATCAAGCTGTCGGATTCGCCCGTCGCGGTCAGCCGCCCGCCCCTGCTCGGCGAGCACACCGACGCCCTGCTCGAAGCCCTGTGCGGGGTCGAGCCCGACGAGGCCAAGCGCCTGCGCCGGGAGGGCGTCGTCTAGCCGGGCCGGCGCCACCATCCGCGCGCTGTTGCGACGTCATGGCGGACCGTCCACCAGGTCCTCGTAGGGACCGAAGTCCGCAGGATGTCCCATTTCCAGGGCGAAGCGCAGCCAATAGCGTGGCGGATTGTACAAGGCCTCCGGCGAGGCATCGTCGGGGAAGTGGGCCTGCGCGAGATCGTTCCGCACGAAGAATGCGTTGCTCCCGGTGATGTTGGTGGCAACCAGGCGATAGCCCTTGTCGCTCGCGACATCGTTCAATGCCGCGAGGCTCGCGCCCATGTAGTCGGTGCCGGTCCAGCGGCGTGCCGGGTCGTAGACAGGCACCTTCCTGATGCTCGGCGGCCACTTCGCATTGTACTCGATGCAGATGATCTTGGGATCGCGCTGAAGCGCCCGCAGGAGGTGAATGTCGTTGCCGTCGATGTCGATCGACAGGAAATCGAGCTGGCGAAGGCCCAGCCTCGGATCCTCGAGCAGTCGGTTTACGTTCTCCGCCGTGACGACCGCCTGCGCCAGCACGAGCCGGCCGCTGTGGAGGAGGCTTTCGAACCTCGACCTGATCGCTTTCCCGTGCTTGCTATCGCCCTCGACCCAGGCGCCTCTCCAGCCCTTGTGCAGCAGGTAGAGGCTGTTGCTCTCCAATCCGTGCTCCACGCCGATCTCGACGAACGTCCCGGTCTCGATGCCGAGCCGGCGGCATATCTCCTCGATGATTCCGTCCTCGTCGTTCTGGCTGTACACCTTGCGCCCGTGAGGTTCGAGGCGCTTCGGATCGTCCCGGATCCTGTCCAGCAGCCGCTCCACCTCGGCGCGCCCCTGGTAGTCTGCGAGACTGTGCAGCGAGTTGCCGATTGCCCGCAGCGCGGATCTTATCTCGTCGTCGTCCATGGGAGGTGCTCTCCGCCACGCTCGCAATCGCCAGGCCGGTGCGAGTCGATCACGTGGGCTTGCTGCTCACGGCCCTGGAAGCATGGACCACAGGACGTCCTTGCTGCCCCCCGTGATCTCAGCGCATTCGTGTGGCGAGGAAGCTCAGGCCCAGGTCCATGCGTTCCACGCTGAGCTGATCGCATCCACGAATCGCTGAAACGCCCCGCGAACAAGGTGCCTTCCGCGCAGAAGTCCCGCAAGGGGCAGCACCGGGCGACATATCGGGCCGTGGCGACTTGCGCCGGCTGCCGAGCCTGGCGTTTGCGCCAGCCAGCGGCTATGGGGCCCGCCCCCGGCAGGTCCCCGATCACCTCGACTTTCTTGCTGCCGCCGTCTTCCCGGGTTGCTGTCGCTCGGCCATCTCGACGGCGGGAAGCGTCCGATCCTGTTCCTTGACGGGAGCGGCCTCGACGAAAGACACGGGGTCGCTGGCCGGGAAGGTGTCCTCCAATGCCTCGTCGAGCTTCTTCTCGAGCGTCTTCGCGGGGTCGGTCTGCTTCGGCCCGGCCGCGGCGGCGGGCGCGCCGTGGCGTACCTTGCGCCGGGTCGCGAGATACTCCTGCTCGATCAGCTTGAGGTCGGCCCTGTCCTTCTCAGTTGCCCCGGGCGCATCTGCAAGATCCTGCGCACTGCGGAGCTTGAGCTCGATATCGTCGAGCTCGCGGCGCATCGGATCGCTCTTGGGCATGATAACCTCCACTGCCGTTCGCCGACACCAACGAGCCCGATGCCGCATGGATGCGTATCGCGCGAGGCTCATTCATGGTTCCGGAGGGAAGGCTCGGGAGGTAACCGGTACGATCCGATGCTTTCGCGCGAGGGAGGGCGGTCGAAGCCAGGTCCATGAGGAATGCCTTCACCATCCCGCTGATGGCGTGTGCCTTCGCGACTTCCGCGACAGCACAGGACTATCGGCGCGAGATCGAGCGCTGCGGCATCGATCCCGTGCCGCGCCTGCCGCCGATCGAAGCGATCGAGGGCTGCACGGCGGTGATCGATTCGGGCCGGGCATCGTCGCGCGTCCTGGCCGAGGCCCTGGTCAACCGGGGCGATGCCTACCGCCTGCGCCGGAACGACATCGACCGCGCGCTCGCCGACTACGACGCGGCCATCCGCGTGGCGCCCGACCTCGCACGGGCCTTCGCCAGCCGGGGCTTCGTGCACCTGTTCGCCAGGCCCCAGCTCGATCGCGCGATCGGCGACTTCAGCGAGGCCATCCGCATCGACCCCGGCTCTGCCCTCGTGCTCTACTATCGGGGCGTCGCGTGGTCCGGCAAACGCGACTGGGATCGCGCCATCGCCGACTTCGATCAGGCCATCCGGCTTCGGCCGGCCTTCAGCATTGCCTATCGCGACCGCGGCAAGGCCAGGGAGGCAAAGGGCGATCGGGCCGGCGCCGCCGCCGACCAGGCCGAAGCCGAGCGCATCGGCCGGCAGGGGCCCGATTGCGGGGGCGCCGCGGGTTGCGGGCGCTGATCCAGGTGCAGCGCGCACCTCGGCAGGCTTCGGGGAGCCGGCTTCCTTCAGCTCGCGTCGCGCGATGCGAAGTCGCCCGAGAGTTTCAGCACGGACACCACGCGTTCGTTGCCGCGCCCGGCCGGTCTCAGCGACTGATGGCTGAGGATCAGCCCAGTCTGGATCGCATGCGTCAACTCGCGAAACCGGTTCTCGGCGGAACGCGCACGTCCGGGAGCCGCCATTTCCTTCGGCCTGAATTGCTGGAGATTCCGCGGCACCAGCAGGCACGCGACCGTCGAAGGCCTGCGTTTCGCTCAGTCGGTCATCCGGCGCGGCCTGCCTTGGCCCCGGCTCGTTCACGCACCCGCGACGAGCACGACCTGAAATGCCGCAAAGACGACAAGGAAGGCGGCAAGGACGCATTCGATCGCCATGCCGCGAGGGCCCCGCATCCTGAGCCGCGGGAGATGGTTCGACGCCGGCGGCGAGCGCATGATCATGTCGGACACGGTGATGCCCCGAGTGTCTGGCAAGTGAAGCCGGTGGCCTCCACGCATTCGAGCGCGCGAGGCAGGCCGGGAAGCTATCGACTGTCCGAGGATCAATCCTCGAACGAGGTCCCGTGTACCGATCCCCTGTATCCCGCCGGTGTTGCCGACCGGGGAAATTGTGTCGTCGATGTCGCGGCCGCCTTTCGGCATCCTCTCTTTCCCGTTCCGCGTCCGGGCCGCCGCCTGTAGCCTGAGCGATGGGGCACGGAAGGAACCCGATCGTGTCAGCGTCACGCCTTTCCCTCGTATGAAGCACGCGTTGGCTCGATGCAGGTCGACGTCGCGACTCGCGACCGCCGTCGCGCTGCTCGCGGCCGCCTTCTCGCCCCTGGTGGCGGCGCACGCCGAGCCGCCGGGGGCCGCCGGCGCTGAGAACAACTCTTCCCCGAAAGCCGCGGCGACCGGGACGCCAGCCAAGGAACCGCGTCCCTCGATCGACCAGATCTGCCGCACCCTGGCACAGGCGGCGGCGGACAACGACCTTCCCGAGGATTTCTTCACCCGCCTCATCTGGCAGGAGAGCCGCTTCGATCCGAAGGCA
This sequence comes from Reyranella sp., assembly GCA_022844015.1. Lineage (GTDB taxonomy): Bacteria > Pseudomonadota > Alphaproteobacteria > Reyranellales > Reyranellaceae > Reyranella. The sequence goes on from JALHMO010000093.1 coordinate 5,419, forward strand.
GTCAGCCCGGCCGGGGCGCAGGGCATTGCGCAGTTCATGCCGCGGACCGCCGCGATGCGCGGCCTCGTCGACGCATTCGACCCGCTGCAGGCGCTGCGCGAATCGGCGAGCTACCTGCGCGAGCTGCGCGCGACCTTCCGCGGCAATCTCGGGCTGGCCGCGGCGGCCTACAATGCCGGCCCCGGCCAGGTCGAGGCATGGCTGGCGGGTCGCCGCCGCCTGCCGGGCGAGACGCTCTCCTACGTCCTCATCATCACGGGTTACAGCGCGCAGACCTGGGCGTCGCAGCCGCCGCAGCTGCCGTCCGCGAGCACGGCCGAGGGCACGCGCTGCATCGAGCTCGCCAAGCTCATGATCGACAGTCCGCCCCATCGCCGCGACCTTGCGTCCGACCCGGCGTGGGGACCATGGGGAGTCCAGCTTGCCGGCACGTGGTCCGAAGGACGCGTGCTCGCCACCTACGAGCGGCTGCGGCGCCGGCACGCCGCCATCCTGGGCGACCGCCTGCCGCTGGTCCTGAACGCGCGCCGGCGGATACCCTCGTCGGTCATCGTCCGCGTCTCGGAGAGCAGCCGGGCAGCGGCGGATGCGCTGTGCGCCAGGCTGCGGGCGGCTGGCGGCGCCTGCATCGTTCTGCGCAACCCGAGGAGTTGAACGCTCAGGCGACCAGCCAGCCGTGGCCCGCGGCGCTCATGAAGTCGAGCTGGACGACCACGTCATTATAGTCGGTGTCGCCGCCGCCGTACTGATCCTCGAAGCCCCAGATGCCGAGGCCGTAGCTCCACAGATGAGCGATGTCGACGCCGTCGACCGTCTCGTTGGCGGACGCAAAGCCCCAGAACGCGTGGCCGGAGGTCCGGTTGTGCAGCACCATGGCGACGATGTCGCCGGCACCGACATCCAGCAGCGCGGCCTGCACGAACTGTCCATAGCCGGGACCGTCGAGCAGCGTGCCGCCGCCGGCGAGGTGGTAGGCACGCGCCTGCGCCTGCACCGCATAGCCGGCGTCGTCCGGCGCGAGGCCGGCGATGCTGCCGATGAGATCGTCGACCCTGTAGAAGCCGACGGCGACGTCGTCGATGCCGGACTGACGCAGGCGCACGACCGCGTCGAGCGTGTTGTCGGGGCTCGGGCCGCCCGGGATCTCGGCAATCGCCATCGGCCGGGCAACGCGCAGGGCCGCCGTGGCCGAGTTCTGGAAATCGGCGAACCCGAACCGGTTGGTCAGGTCCATGCCGAAGGCGAGCGCATACGCGTCGTCGAGCGTGACCAGCAGCTCGGCGCCGTCGGCCACCGTCGCCTGGCCGAGCGCGCCCTGGCTCTGCTGGTCGAACAGGACGACCAGATCGGAATCGAACGAGGACTGCAGCACCTGGCCGGCGAAGCGCGGCGTCCAGGCCAGTTCCGCGGTGGCTGCGCTGTCGAGCTGAACCGCGCTCGCCCCCGCCTCGAAGGTGACGGACATCGAGCCGTCGTAGGAGATGCTTTGCAGGAGGAGCGACTGGCTGGCGCCGCTCTGCCAGCCGCCGCCGGCGTCGGTGGCGAGAACACCGGGGACCGAATCGTACGACCATTGCGAATGGGCGATGGCGCTCAGCGCCCGGGCGAGCAACAGGCCATTGGGCGAGCCGAGGCCGCTGGCGAGGTCGTAGCCGGCGCCCGCGAGGTAGCCGTAGCCCGTCGGGATGATGTGCTCGCCCTCGCTCCGGTAATGGTCGCCGCCGTACAGGAAGGAGGAGATGTTGTCGCCGACCGTGACGTCGTTGAAGGAGGCGGGCGCGACGGCGGCGGCGATGTAGAGCAGGTCCGTCATGTAGCCGAGGTCGGGCAGCCCCTGGTCCTCGAAGATGGCGTTGAGCTGCACGATCAGCGAGGCCCAAAGCGGCGTGGCCGCGCTGGTGCCGCCATCGCCATGCGTGCTCTTCATGTCCGCCGTCGGCACCGTGTAGAACATGTTGCCGCCCGCCGCGGCCGCGACGTCCGGCACCCCGCGGCCGGCGACATTGGTCCCGTCGGCTGTCTCGAAGGCGAAGAACGGCGACAGGGCCGACTGGAACCACGGCGTCGGCCGGGTCGGGTCGACGCCGCCATTGCCCGACTCGTTCGACTGATATCCCGGGTGCAGGTCGTGGTCATCGAGCTTGTAGCGATTCCACACCGTCTCGATGAACCAGTCGGCATCGGCCGCCGTCGGCAGGGCCGTCATCCCGCCGGCCACCAGCGACCACAGCACCTCCGGGTTCCTGTGATGGACCGCCTCGGTGTAGATCGCCGTGTAGGCGCCGGAGCTCGTCGCCGCCGTCTGATTGAGCGTCGGATCCTGGGCGGCCTCCCTGCCGAGGCTTACCGAGGTGCCGCCGACCACGATGCCGTAGGGGCTGGAGCGCGTGTAGGTGACGTTGGAATGGCCGTTGGCGATCTCGTAGCCCGAGCCACCATCGCCGCTCGACGAGACGACCGTGATGTTGCGCAAGGCCGCATCGGCAAAAAGCTGCTGGGCAGCCCACCAGAACGGCGAGCCCGGGCTGGGCTGGGCGACGGCGAACCGCTCGGACGACGATATCACGCCGGGATTGTTGACCGTGTCCCAGATCGCGGCCTGGTAGGTCGTGAACGGCTCCGATGCAGCACCGGCATTCGCCCCCGACCCGGCATAGAGGAGGAGCGTGCTGTTCGGGTTGATCGCCGTCGCCACGCCGACGTCGAGCGAGCGCTCCGAGCTCGAGGAGCCGTCGGTGCCGCCCGGCTGCACACCGATCACGGTCACGGTCTTCGGCAGATGGATCTCGTGGCGATACTCGTTGAGCAGGTGCTCGAAGGAGTGCTCGTCGGGCGATGCGTCACCCAACCCCGATTCCAGGATGGCGATTGCATCGGTCTCGACCGATAGAGCCGCCAACGGGAAATTGTAGTAGCCGGCGATCGTCTGCGGGAGCTGCTGGGTCTCGTGCGGCTTGCCGATGCCGTTGCCGGTACCCTGGTAGCCCTCCTCCAGCGCGTGCTCCGGGCCGCCCGATTCCGGAAGGACCGTGCCAAACGTCTTGTCGTCGACGTCGAACCAGAGTCCCTCGACGATGCCTTGCCAGCCGTCCGGAAGCGAAAGGCTGCCCGCCCAGTAGTACTTGCCGCCGCTCTCCGGGTCCTGCTGCAGGAGCGTCGTGTCGAACAGGGTCTCGAAGCCCGCGGTGTCCAGCTGCACCCAGATCGTGCGCGACGCCGCCGATGAGACGTAGCCCGTCGTCTGGTGCCCGGCCGCCTGCTCGACGGTCCGGAGGTTCAAGCCCGCCAGGCCATCCATGACCGTCTGGTAGTCGGCCTGGCTTGCGCCGAACGCGGCCTCGATCCCGGCCGTGCCCATCTCGGCCAGCTGCTTCTGGCGCGACGCCCAGTCGGATCCGAGCAGAGACTCGAGCTGCGTCTCGGGGGCTGCTCTGTCGAGCACCAGCGCGACGTTCATGACGAAATCGTGGGGCGCCGTCTGGCTGCCGGTCGGCGTGCCGCCGTCGCTCAGGGCATCGTTGAAGTAGCTGTCGAGATCGAGATAGGTCGCGTGGTCGAGCTGGTAGTACGCCATCATGCCTCCGTCGGGCCCCCATGGCGATGCACTACAACTCCATCCCGCCCTCGCCCGGCACACTCCCATGGCCCGCCATGGCGAGCAAATGCCGAGGCCGGCTAGCCGCCTGCCTTGCCATCGCCGGCGGCGGCGAACACCGGAACCGGCGCGTCGAACCCCTTCAGGGCCAGCGGATCCAGCTCGACGAGCGGCACCCTGGAAGCAACCTCGCGAGCTGCGACGCGATCGATCAGGACCTCGCCGTCCTGGGCGCTCGCGCACAGGCGCGATGCGAGGTTCACGACGTTGCCGATCGCGGTGTAGTGAAGGCGGCCTTCGGAGCCGATCTGCCCGACCGTGGCGGGGCCCATCGCCAGCCCGACACCGAAGCCAAGCCGGCTGTCGAGCGCGCGCCATCCGATCAGAAGACTCTGCACGCTCCGTTGCATGTCGTTCGCCAGATCGATCGCACGCAAGGCCGGGTCGGAGCAGGACACCGGCGCGTTGACCAGCACCATCACGCCGTCGCCGAAGAAGTTGATCAACGTGGCCTCGTGGGCACTGACGGCCCTCTCCAGCGCGTCATGGTACTCGCGCAGCACGCCAATGACGGTCTCCGCCTCGGCGCGCGCCGAGAAGGCGGTGAAGTCGCGCAGGTCGCAGAATATCACGACCACGTCGACGCGGCGGCCATCCAGGACGCGGTCGTCACCGGTGCGATCGATCAGCTCGGCGACCTGCGGTGCGAGAAAACGCTTCAGCCGTCCGATTCGTTCCGAGCGCTCCTGCGACAGCGCAAGCTCGCCTGCCATCTCGTTGAACCGCGTCGCCAGCCGCTCGAACTCGTCGCTCGTCGTCAGGCTGATCCGATGATCGAACTGTCCCGCGCCGATCCGCGTGACCCCGTCCTCCAGCACGCGGATGGGCTCGATCATGCGCCGGGTCAGCCAGTAGGCGAGCGCGGCCGCGAGAGCAGCGCCGGCGACGAGCAAGGCCGCCGTGCGCCACAGCGCAGCGTAGATCGGCTCGAATGCCTCGGCGACAGGTTGCTCGACGATGACGCTCCAGCCCACGCCGGGAATCGATGCCATCGCCGCCAGCACCCGGTCGCCGGCAATGTCCCGTCCGGCAGCCGCCTGGCCGGATTGGGCCAGAATGGCGGCCCGCAACGCCTGCAGCGGTTTGTGTGCGCTCTCGTCGGCGCGCAGCACCAGGCTGATGTCGGGATGGGCGACCAGACGTCCCGGCTGGTCGAGCACGAACGCCTCGCCGGTGCGTCCCACCCGGATGTCCGAGATCACGTCCCAGATGAACTTGAGATTGACCTCGGCGATGACGACCCCGTCGGCCGCTCTGTTGCCGGAGAGGGCGATGGTCATGAACGGTTCCGAGCCATTCTGGAAGGCGACCGGCCCGAACCATACCCGGTGCGCACGCGCGCCCACGACAGCAGGGGTCGCGGAGAGATCGTCGCCTCCTTCGACCCTGTTCAGGCCGATACGCGAGACGAACAGGCGTTCCCGTCCGGCGGGATCGACCAGGCTGAGACTCTCGATGGCCGGGACCTGGCGCAGCAGGCGCAGGGCATCGAGCCGGCGCCGGTTGCCGGGAGTCTCCGACCAGGGCAACTGCACCGTCCAGCCCATCTGGTCGCGGATCCCGTCGATGAAATCCGCGATCCTGGCGGCGGCCAGCCGGGCTTCCGCAGCCAGGAGATCGTTCAGCCTGGCGCGCTGGTCGTGGTAACCGAACCACGCCTCGCTCGCGCCGGCAATGAAAAGGGGCGCGACGACTGCCGCGAACAGGGTGCGGAAGTACTTCTTGAAAAGAGTCGCGCGCGGGGCGGCGACCGGACCGGGCATCGTATCAGCTCGCGCGCCGGTCGACCGGCCTGCTCATTCGATCACGCGGTCGGCGCTGCCCAGGAGCGAGGACGGGAAGGCCAGGCCGAGCTCGTCGGCCGCTTTCACATTGATGAACAACTCGACCTTGGTGACGCGCTGCACCGGCAGATTGGCAGGCTTCTCGCCCTTGAGGATGCGACCGGCATAGATCCCGGCATTGCGGTGCGTCTGGCTGAAATCTCCGCCATAGCTCATCAGGCCGCCGGCGAGCGGAAAGTCGCGCGATTGCGTCATCGCGGGAACGCCATGGCGGACAGCGAGCGCCGCAAGCTGCTGGCTGCGATAGGCGAAGTAGGGATCGGAGCTGAAGACAAGCCCGCCGGTGCCCAGGTCGTGCGCAGCGGCGAACATGCTGTCGAACTCCGGCTCGGAGCTCGCTTTCAGGACGGCAAGCTTCACACCGAGGCTCTCCGCCGCGACACGGAGATTGCTCAGCTGCGAGCTCGAGGTCGGGCTTGCCGGATTGATGGCGACAGCGAAGACCTTGCTGCCCGGGCGCACCTCGCGCATGAACTCCAGACGCTTGCGCGAGACCTCCACGCTCAGGCTCGACACGCCGGTCAGGTTGCCACCGGGGCGGGACAGGCTGTCCACCACGCCGAGGGCAATCGGATCGCCGCCCATCTCGAACACGGTCGGGATGGTCGCCGTCGCCGCCTTCGCTGCGAGCGCCACCTCGGCGCCGCCTGCCGCGACCATTGCCGTCACCTGACGGCTCGCAAGCTCCCTTGCCAGTGCGGGCAGCTCCCGGTACCGGCCTTCTGCCCACCTGAACTCGATCGCAACGTTGCGACCCTCCGCATAGCCGACCTGCGCCAGGCCTTCCCGGAAGGCGACGAGGCGACTTTCGTATTGCTGCGGCGATTCGGAGCCGAGATAGCCGATGACCGGCAAGGCCTGCGCATCGGCCGTGACTGTCCATGCCGCCGCGCCGCCGGCGAGCGCGACGAGGTCACGACGCCTCAATCCGGCGGCGGCTCCGGCAGAGCCGCGGGACACGAAACGCAAGGGGGATCTCTCCTTCGAGCCAATATCGGCCGGTCAATCGACCGCAGCATAATGTCCTAATTTGGCTCGCGAAGCAGTCGTTCGATGGCTCCCGAGCGGTCCCGCAACCGCACTGCCGGGCGTGGTCAGCCCGCGCATCGGGTCGCTCGGCAACGCATTGTCACTGCGGCTCCAGCCCGGCATGGCCGATCACCTTCTTCCACTTCGCTCTCTCGGTGGCCATCCGCGTCACGAGGTCCTGCGGGGCGCAGGACAGCTCGCGAACGCCGATGTTGCGGATCTTGCGCACCATTGCCTCCGAGCGGATGCCGTTGCCGACCGCGAGTGAAAGCCTGTTGACGAGGTCGATGCGCGTGCCCGCCGGAGCCGCGAGGTACCACCAGAGCGTCGCCTCGAAATCGGCGTAGCCCTGCTCGGCCACGGTGGGAATCTCGGGCGCGGCGAACCAGCGCTGGCTGGAGGTCACCGCCAGGGCGCGCAGCGCGCCCGAGCGGATGTGCGGCAGGCAGGACGGCAGATTGTCCATGGCGACGTGGAAGTTGCCGGCGAGAAGATCCGCCAGCATGCGCGAGCGGCTGTCGTAGATCATGTGCCGCAGCCGGATGCCGGCGACGCTTTGCAGGTACTCCATGGCCAGATGACCCGCGCTGCCCACCTCCGGCGATGCATAGCGCACCCGGGAGGGACCGAGCGTCGCGCAGTAGTCGACGAGCTCCCGGAGCGAGCGGGCGGGAAACCGCGGATGCACGACCAGCACGTTCGCCACCTCGCCGACCAGCGAGATCGGCGCGAAGCTCTCGACGCTGTCGTAGGGAACGTACTTGTGCAGATACTGGTTGGTGACGGCCGTGCCGACGTGCCCCAGAAGCAGGGTGCGGCCGTCCGGCGAGGCCTTGGCGACGATCTCGGCGCTGACGTCGCCGCGCGCGCCGATCATGTTGTCGACCATGAACGGCGAGCCCGTCGCCTGCCCCAGGATGTGCGCCACCACGCGTGCCATGACATCGGTGGTGCCGCCGGCGGCGAACGGCACGACGATGCGGGCGACGCCATCGACCGGCGTGAACCCCTGGGCCCGGCCGGCGCCGGCGAGCGGAGGAACCGCGAGCGTGGCAACGCCGAGACCCGCACCGAGGACGGCGCGGCGACGAATTGCGATCGGCATTTTCCCCTCCTGTGTTGTCCGGTTGAGGCTGCGCGCCTCCTGTGAAGATCCGCTGGGAGCGCGCCACTTTCTCAGCATCGTGGTGCGCGCCGACGTGCCGTGGTCTCCTCAGCCGACGGACGGCGCCGGCAGCCCCTCGAGCTGGGCGGTGAAATGCGGCACCGCTCCCTCGAGACAGCGCGACCACGCCGTCACCGAGACGTTGACGAGCTTGTCGCCGAGCTGGTCGAGCAAGGCGCTTTCGATGGCGTGCTGGAAATCGCCCATGCCGTTGGCCCAGCCGGCCGGCGTGAGCAGGGCAGCCAGGGCCGCGGCGGACGCGCCGCGCGCGAAGCACTCCAGGACAGCCAGCTCGATGTCGGACGGGCCGGGGAGCAGCGCGTCGACGTTGAGGCGGACGTCGTAGCGGCGTGGCCGCGGCGGATCGTTCCAACGGCCGCAGGCGAAGGGAATGTCGACGGAACCGAGCCGCATGGTGAAGCTCGAGCCTATCGACGGCAGGATCCGATCGGCGCCCCGGTTGCGAAGGTACGCAAGCGCCGAGGACGACATCAGCCCCGAGATCTCTTTCTCCTCCAGGCGCGAGATCGGGCGAAGCGGTACACGAATGTCGGTCGGCTTGCCTTTCACCACATGGCGGACCACGATCTCCCTGACGCCATTGGAGTCGAAGATGCCCATGACGTGCAGCGGCATGGGAACCTCGAGCACGATGCCGGCCGGAGGTTCCTGGCGGAACTCGTAGGTGTTCGGCACCGCGCGGATCGGCGCGAACCAGTTGGTCCAGCCCAGCGTCGGGTTCGAGCCGACGCCCGTCAGGCAGAGGTAGTGGGCGAACTCGAAGGCGTCCATGCGATCGAGATGTCCAAGCTTGCTCATCGTGCTCCCCGTCGATTTGCGACGAATGCCGCCCACACGCGGCTTCGGCCCGATCGAGTATCGCCGCCGGGCGTTAGCCGAGTGGGAAGCCAGCGTTCGGAAAGCGTGATTTCCGCGTGTATCGACGAGATTCGGCCGGCGGGCTACAGTGCCGGCCGTCGCTGTCGATCGGGGGAATGATGGCTGTTCCGGCCCACCGATTTTCGCTCTCGCTCCTGGGTTCGTTCCGCCTCGCCGGCCCGGATGGCGAGCGCATCGACATCGTCAGCCGCAAGGGCATGGCGATGGTAGCCATGCTCGCCACTGCCGACGGCGGCGAGCGTACGCGTGGCTGGCTGCAGGAGAAGCTGTGGGGACAGCGCGACCGGCCGCAGGCCCAGGGCAGCCTGCGACGCGAGCTCAGCCATCTGCGCGAGCACCTGAATGCCGGTCCGACGCCGGCGCTGATCTGCGAGCGGCAACGCGTGCGGCTCGACCTGCAGCAGTTCGACATCGACGTCGTGCGGCCGCGGCAGGAAGGCGGCGTGGTCGGCGACTTCCTGGAGGGCTTCGATCTCGCCGGCGAGGAAGGCTTCGAGGACTGGCTGCGCGAGCAGCGGAGCCTGCTGGCGGCACGAGCGCCGGGCCAGGCGGCGGGCGAGCGGCCGGTGCTGCGCGCGGTGTCCGCCGCCCTCGCGCCGGAGAGCGGCTTCGTCGATCGGCCCGCGCTCGCCATCCTGCCCTTCGCCAACCTCACGGGCGACCCGGCCAACGACTATCTGTGCGAGGGCGTCAGCGAGGACCTGATCGACCGCGTGTCGCGCCTGCGCTGGCTGCCGGTGATCTCGCGCAACTCGAGCTTCGCCTTCGCCTCCGACCGTGTCGACCCGCGGGTCGTCGGCCAGCGACTGCGCGCGAAGTACCTGCTCGAAGGGCGGCTCAAGACGTCGAGCGACGGCTTCTCCCTCACCGTCAACCTGTCCGACGCGGCGAGCGGCTACTCGATGTGGTCGCATCGCGTGCCGCTGCCGCCCGACCGCTCGCAGGATGCGCTCGACCCGATCGTCGCCGAGCTGGTCGGCGTGCTCGATACGCAGGTCGACTATGCCGAGCAGGCACGCGCCCGCGGCAACCGCCAGAACCGGCTGGAATTCAACAACCTGATCTGGCGCGGCCGCTGGCATCTCAACCGGCTCACCAGCGCCGATTCGGGGATCGCCCGCCAGCTCTTCGAGCAGGCGCTCGAGCTCGAGCCCGATTCGCCCGAGGCGCTCATCCAGGCGACCTACTGCCTCGGCTGGACGCTGTGGGCGCAGCGCGGCAGCGAGGCCCAGATCGGCGAGATGCGACGGCTGGCGCATCGCGCCATCGTGGCCGATCCCGACGACGGGCGCGGCCACATGCTGGCCGGCATCGCCGAGCTGTGGCTGCGCCAGACCGGCCGGGCGCGCACCCTGTTCGAGCGCGCCATTGCCCTCAACCCCAGCCTGTGCCAGGCCCATGCCCAGCTCGGCTGCCAGCACAACCTGGTGGGCGAGCCGGCCCAGGCGATCGAGCCATTGCGCCGCGCCCAGCGGCTGAGCCCGAACGACATCCACATCTTCTTCATCATCGGCGAGCTCGCGCTGTCGTACTGGATGCTCGGCCGCTGGGACGACGCGATCGACCATGCCGACCAGTCGCTGGTCCGCCGGCCGGCCTATTGGTACGCCCTGGTCATCAAGATCAACGCCCTGATCGGCAAGGGCGACCGCTCGGCGGCGCGCCGCGCCTACGACGAGCTGATGACCCTGAAGCCGGATTTCACGCCGCGATTCATCGACTGGACACCGTTCATCGATCGCACCTGGAATCAGCGCCTGGCCGACGGCATCGCCGCGGTGACGGGTGACGCCAAGCCGCTGTCGCGCCGGCGCCAGTAGCAGCGCCCATCCTTCCACGCTCGCGAGGCCGCCGTCCATGCTCGAGCTCAAGTACTTCAGGCTGATCGACGCCTACGAGCGCTCGGAACGGGAAGCGGCCGAGCCACCGCCGGCACGCGCCTTCGATATCGACGAGCTCGGCCCGGACAGCACGATCAAGCGGGCCATCGCCGAGGTGGCGCGAGTCGCCGTGCTGATCGTCTTCAAGCTGCTGCGGGCTTTCTGGCCGGTGGCGCGGATCGGCCGGCTGGTCATCGTCTCGCGCCACGCCGATGTCCGCGAGGTGCTGCTCGACCGCGAGCATTTCCGGGTGCCGTTCGGCCCGGAGATGCGCAGCCTCACCGGCGGTGCCGATTTCGCCCTCGGCCTCGACGGCGAGGCGCACGACCGGCAGCGCCGCTTCCTCGATGCCGTCGTGCGCCGGGCCGACGCGACGCGCATCCTGGAGCGAACGCGGTTCTTCACCGGGGCGCTGCTGGAGAATTCAGGCGGCCGGATCGACGTCATGACCGACCTCTTCGGCCGCGTCCTGACCGAGACCTGCAGCGAGTATTTCGGTCTCGACCTCGACGAGCCGCACGCCTTCCTCGACCGCTCGATCGGCATCTCCGCCCTGATCTTCGCCGATCCGCTCGGCAGCCCGAGAACGCGCCAGCTGGCCATGAATGGCGCCCGGCGCGTGTGCCATCTCGTCGACCGCGCCATCGCACGCGCCCACGTCCTGCCACGCGACACCGTGATCGACCGGCTGGTCCAGTTCCGTGACGAGCACGGCGGCGCCATCCCGGACGACGAGATTCGCGCCATGACGATCGGCACGATGACCGGCCTGATCCCGACCAACCTCCTGGGTGCGGGCAAGATGCTGGAAGAGCTGATGCGCCGCGGCCTGCTGGCGAAGGCCATCGACGCGGCGGCGGCGGCGGAGCGCCATCGCGACAGCGATCCGCCGGCGGCCGACCGGCATCGCCAGGTCCTGCGTGCCCTGCTGCTCGAGGCGTCGCGTCTCAACCCGGCGCTGTTTCCCGGCCAATGGCGCTTCGCGCCGCGCGCCGCCACCATCGCCGGCAAGACCGTCGAGGCCGGCTCCGTCGTCCTGGTGGCGACCCTCTCCGCGCTGCGCGATCGCCGGGCCTTCAGCGCGCCGGATCGTTTCGAGGCGGGGCGCACCATCGACCCCGACCTGATGTTCGGCACCGGATCGCATCGCTGCCTCGGCGCCCACCTTGCGATGGAGCAGATCACCGAGATCTTCCAGATCCTGCTGGCCCAGCCCGGCATCCAGGTCGCCCGCGGCGCCGCCGGCATCATGACCCACATCGGCCCTTACCCGCGCCGGCTCGACATGGTGTTCGAGCCCGCGGGCGCGCCGGCGCAGCAGAGCCTGGTGACCATCCAGGCGCGGCTCGAGCCGGACAGCCTGGCCGGCGTACGGGACATGATCGTGGCGCTCGGCAATCCGGCGACCGCGGACAGCCCGATCGGCCAGGCGCTCGGGCGCACCGGCCTGGTCCACTTCGCGTCGCTGTCGGCCTTCGACGCCGCCGATCCGGACGACGCGCAGGCCGCCCCCGATCCCCGCCTGGTCCTCGAGCTCAGCGTCGACGGCGAGACGGGCCATGCGCTCGGGCGGATCGTCGGCGAAGCCGGGCCGATGCTCGAGCCGATCTTCCGGCGCATTGCCGGCAGCGGAACCCGGCCGCTCGCCGAGCTGATGCACGCGCACCGGACGAAGCTCCACTCGTTCCCCTGGGGCGCGACCGGTCTCGAGTTCAACGGCACGCCCGATTGCCCCGTGGGCGACATCGCGCGGCAGCGCGAGGTCTCGGTGTTCGTGCGCGATGCCCTCGCGCGCTTCCTGCGTGCCCATGACGGCGTCCACAAGCGGGCGATGGACGTCCTGGCCTATGTCAGGAGCCTGACGCTTCCGCACGAGACGATGCCGTCGGCAAGGGCTGCATCACCGTCGGCTCCCGACGCCGTTGCCGCCGAATCGGCGCTGCGCGACCGCGGCGAGGCGCTGCGGCGGTTCCTGATCCGCCCGGCCGGACGACGGCTGGCGATGTCCGACTGGTCGGGCCGCGGCAACAGCGTCGGCTGGGCGGCGCTCTTCAGGTCCAGCGTCGGCATCTACGGCCTGTTGCTGGTGATTGCTGTCGTGTGCCTGAACGGAGCGGCGATCCATTGCGTGGTCGGCACGACGTCCTGGATCACGCCGGCCCTGCTGATCGCGTCAGGCGCGGCCACGGCCGCTCTGCTGGTCGCGAGTTTCGTCGACGACGGCTTCACCCGGATTCGCGAAGGCTGGAATCGCATCGTCACGATCCTCGTCTACCTCGGTGCGCCGCTGGCCGGCCTGCTGGCGATCGCCGCGGTGATCGGCGGCGCGGGCGTCGCCTCCTGCGCAGCATCGCTGCTTCTGCAGCACTGGTTCCCCGACCTCGGCGCCGGCGTGCGCTGGGTGCTGGCGGTGACGGCCGGCCTCGTCGCCACCGCTGTCGTCCTGCGCTTCCTTGCCGCGATTGTGCCCGTGCTCTGGAGGTATCGCCGCCTTCTCGGCCTGGCCGCGGCGACGGTCGTCGCCCTGGCCATCCTCTCCTTCGTGTCGCAGCACCTGGGCGCGCTGGCGCTCACCGTGACCGGCGGAATCCTGGCAACGGTCCTGCTGTTCCTCGCGGTCGCCGGCACCTTCCTGGCGATCCTCTACTGGCACGAGTCGCGCGACGTGCCCGACGAACGCACGGCGCCACTCGACGCGATCGCCCGCATCGCCGCCACGGAAAACCCTCCGGGCTATGTCCAGAACCACATCACCGCTGTCACCCCCTTGAAGCCAGGCACCTTCCGCAAGCTCACGCTGGCGGTGTCGCTGTGGGGCATCGGAAAGCTGGTGCATTACTGGTTCCGGCCGGGATTCGTGCTCAACATGGGCACGATCCACTACGCGCGATGGTTCCGCCTGCCCGACAGCGAGATGCTGGTGTTCTTCTCCAACTACGACGGCAGCTGGCAGAGCTATCTCGAGGATTTCGTCACCAAGGCCCACAATGGCCAGTCGGCGGCGTGGAGCAATGGCCGCGGCTTTCCCAGGACGATCCTGCTGATCCTGGAGGGCGCGAAGGACGGCGACCGCTTCAAGCGCTGGGTGCGACGCCAGCAGATCGCCACGCAGTTCTGGTACAGCCGCTTCCCCGACCTGACGACCGACCAGATCCGCACCAACGCCCTCGTCCACGACGGCCTCATGCGGGCGCAGACCGACACCGCGGCGCGCGCGTGGCTCGATTGCATCGGAACGATGCCGCGTCCCGACGACGCCCTCGAGAGCGACGAGGTCCAGTCGATCGTCTTCCGTGGCCTGCCTGCCTATCGCTACACGCTGAGCGCCGCGATGGCCCTGCCCGACGACCGCGCCCGGCGGCGCGCGTGGCTCGACCTCCTGTGCAGGCAGGTGCGCTTCGGCGAGCACCCGGATCTGTCGCAGAGGATCGCGACGTTCGTCGGTTTCTCCGCGCGCGGCATCGCCCGCTGCCTGGATTGCCACGACCGGCCGGAAGAGGCCGAGCGGGTGATGAGCACCTTCCCGTCGGCCTTCCGCCTCGGCATGGCGGGCCGCGCCGCGATCCTCGGCGATCGAGGGACGTCGGCGCCGGACAACTGGCGCTGGACGGACGCCGATACCACCGAGGGTTCGGCCAGGTCGGCCGACGTCATGCTCTTCATCTACGGCACGACGATGGAGGACTGCCGGCAAACCCTGGAGCGTCACTATGCGATCCTGAAGCCCGCGGCGACCTGGGAGATCGCGACCCAACCGACGGAGAAGACGCTCCAGGCTGAGGAGGCGAGCAGATCCAAGGGAGAGCGCGCGGCCCCGATGTACGAGCATTTCGGCTTCCGCGATGGCATCTCCCAGCCGATCATCCGCGGCAGCCAGCGTGCCGCGGCGACCGGCAGCGCCACCGACCTGGTCGCCGCCGGCGAGATGATCCTGGGTTACCGGAACAGCGGGGGCTACGTCGCGCCGGCAGTGACCGTGCCGGCCGAGCACGACCCGGGTGACGACCTGGAAACCGACACGCCTGCCTTCGCGTCGCGCTTCCCCCGCTTCGACGCCTCGCAGGGCTCCGACTCGCGCGACTTCGGCCGCAACGGAACCTTCATGGCCGTCCGGCAACTAGCCCAGGACGTCGACGGGTTCAACGGCTGCCTCGCCGCCCAGCGGCAGAAGCTGGAGAGCTACCCGGGTATCCAGGAAGCAATCGGCGGCCCGATCACCGAGGACTGGATCGGCGCCAAGATGATGGGTCGCTGGCACACCGGCGCCTCGCTCATCCGCGCGCCGCACGCCGTCCAGGGCCGCCCGCCGCCCGATACCGCGGACAACGACTTCAACTTCGCCAGCGACGACCCGCAGGGGCTGCGCTGCCCCTTCGGCGCGCACATCCGTCGGGCCAACCCGCGCGGCAGCCTGGCACCCGACGATCCCGCCCAAGGCCTGATCGAGCGGCGTCATCGCCTGTTGCGGCGCGGTCGACCCTATACCGGTGCCGACGGCGATCCGGCGGAACGGGGCATGCTGTTTGTCGCCCTGTGTGCCGACCTCGAGCGGCAGTTCGAGTTCCTGCAGCAATCCTGGATCGGCTCGCCCGCCTTCCACGGGCTCACCAACGAGCCCGATCCCATCACCGGGCCGCCATCGTGCGCCGGCACGCACGACTTCACGATTCCGACGACGGCCGGCGCCATCACGCTCGAGGGCCTCGCGAGCTTCGTAACGGTGAAGGCCGGTGGTTACTTCTTCATGCCGAGCCGCTCCGCCCTGCGTTTCCTCGCGCGACAGGCAGAACGTCCGCCGCGATGATCCCGGCGCTCGACCGCCCGCCCTTCCGGCCCCGCTTCCCGTGGTGGACCGGCAATCTGCAAAGCCTCGCCACCCGGCGTGCGCGACCAATGGCCCCTCGACATTTGCAGGTTTGTGCACAATTTTGCCGCCATCCGGTGGGACACGGGCGGTCTGAACAGTACATTCGTGCCGCGATTTTGCCCGGCGAACGCGTTACAATGAACAATCAGATGGTGTGGATGGGGAGCGGTCGCCCATGGGGCGCGTAAGAAGATTCCTCGCGATCATAGGCGTGGCGGTGATCGGCGTGATCGCCGGTGTTGCGGCCTGGTTCGCGCCGAGCCTGCCGACCGGGATCGCCCAGGATGCGGCGCGGCCCAACCTCCAGCCGCTGATCTCGCGCGGCTATACCGACGCGCCGTCCGGCACGTTCACGGTGGCGGGCGATCCGGCGGGCGGCGCGACGCTGATCGAGCTGCGCATCAAGGACGGCCAGACCGTCAAGGAAGGCGACATCATCGGGGTGCTGTCGGAGTACCCGCGGGCCGACATCGCCGTGCGCACCTCCGAGGCGAGCCTCGAGAAGCTCATGCAGGTGCGCGAGACCATGACGAAGGGCGCGCGGATCACCGAGCTCGGCATGGCCGAAGACAACATCGCGCAGACGATCGAGCGCAACCGGCTGAAGGCGCTCGAGCTGCAGCGCTCGGGCAAGCCGCCCGACCAGAAGGAGATCGAGCTCAGCCTCGCCGAGCAGAACCTCGAACGGCAGAAGACCAACCTGGTCCTGCAGAAGCAGGTTCTGGCGTCGGATCTGGCGATCAACGCGATCGACATCGCCAACGCGAAGGCGGTCCTCGACCGCGCGCTGACCAACCGCGAGGCGGCACTGGTGCGCTCGCCGATCGACGGCGTGGTGGTGCAGGTCTTCACGCGCCAGGGCGAGCGCGTCAATCACCTCGGCGTCGCCAAGATCGTCGACATGAGCAAGCTGCGCGTGGTGGCCGAGGTCGACGAGCTGCACCTCGACCGCCTGGTGCCTGGCGCGCGGGTCGAGATCACCTTCCGCGGCAGCCCGACGGTCTACACCGGCAAGGTGGTGCGCTCGCCGATATCGGTGACGCGCGTCAAGCGCAGCAAGGCCGACCTCGGCGTCGGGAGCGTTCACCAGGTCGAGGCCGAGATCGAGTTCGACGACCCGAGCAAGATCCCGCAGATGCTCGAACGCGAGACGCGTGTCGTCTTCCTGTGACGGAACGGCCCGCGGAGTCGCCGGTCACGGCCCTTCGCGGTCCGGCGCTCTCGTTCTCCGGTGATCCCTTCAGCGACGGTCTCGAGCGCACGATGGTGCACGAGCCCGACGCCATCGTGGCCATCCAGGATGGCCGCATCACGCAGTTCGGCCCTGCCAGTGCCATCCTGCCAATGCTGCCGCCGGGCGCCGACATCCGCGACTACGGCAAGGACGCGCTGATCTCGGCGGGCTTCATCGACACCCACGTCCACTTCCCGCAGACGCCGATGATCGCGGCCTACGGCGAGCAGCTGCTCGACTGGCTGGAGAAGTACACCTTTCCCAACGAGCTGAAGTTCGCCGACAAGGAGCACGCCCGCCGCGTCGCCCGGGTCTTCCTGCGGGAGAACCTGCGCAACGGCATCACCACCAGCTGCGTCTACTGCACCGTCCATCCGCAATCGGTCGACGCCCTGTTCGAGGAGGCCGACGCGCTCGGCCTTCGGCTGGCGGCCGGCAAGGTTCTGATGGATCGCAACGCTCCGGACGGCCTGCGCGACACGGCGCAGTCGGGCTACGACCAGTCGCAGGCCCTGATCGCCCGGTGGCATGGCCGCGGCCGGCTGCTCTATGCGATCACGCCCCGCTTCGCCGGCACCAGCTCGCCCGCCCAGCTCGCCGCCGCCGGCGCACTGTGGCGCGCGCACGCCGACTGCCTGATGCAGACCCATATCGCCGAGAACCGCGCCGAGGTCGCCTGGATCAAGGAGCTGTTCCCCGACCGCCGCAGCTACCTCGACGTCTACGACCATCATGGCCTGTGCGGCCGGCGCGCCGTGTTCGGCCACGGCATCTGGCTGCAGGACGACGAGTTGCAGCGCCTGCACGTGACGGGCGCCGCGATCGCCCACTGCCCGACCTCGAACTTCTTCCTGGGCAGCGGCGCCTTCGACCTCTCTCGTGCCCTGGCGCCCGAGCGGCCGATCCGGGTCGGCCTGGGCACCGACATCGGTGCGGGGACCTCGTTCTCGATCCTGGCCACGCTTGGCGAGGCCTACAAGGCAAGCCAGCTCAACGGCCAGTCCCTGTCGGCCTGTCATGCCTACTATCTTGCGACCCGGGGGTCGGCGCGGGCGATGTATCTCGACGACCGCATCGGCAGCCTGGCTCCCGGCATGGAGGCCGATCTGGTGGTGCTCGACATGCGTTCCACGCCGCTGATCGACTTCCGCATGAACCAGGCCGCCGGCTTCGCCGAGCAGCTGTTCGTCCAGATGACCCTGGCCGATGATCGCGCCGTCCAGGCGACCTATGTCGCGGGCCGTCTCGCCCATAGCCGAACGACCCCGTCCCTTGTGTGAAATTTGCGTTGCGGTCCATAAATATTGTGGCCGGTTGGCCCTATTCACGATACGCTCGGCTTGGTCGATGAAGGAGGTCGCTTATCCGTTCGAGGTCGCTGTGCCCGACGGACTGTGGATCACCGGTGGCTAGCCCACCGGGTGCCTTGGCAACCGCACCTTCACGACTGCCGATCGCCGACGCCTCCGCTTGCGGGGGCGTTTTTCTTTGGCGACAGGCCCGCGGGGTGACCCCGCAGGCGACCCGCAGGTTCGCTCCCGCGGGCGGCTCCCCACTTCCGTCCCTTGCTCCGGAGTACGCCAATGGCAAAACGCGCCACTCGCCGCGCCAAGCTGCACGCCATCGACACGGGTCGTATTCACAATGTCGTCTTCGAGCCGGCGCCGGCCAACGACCGGGAGCAAAGTTACGTCCGCAAGATCCGGCCACGCAGCGACAACCAGCGCCACCTGATGGAGGCGATCGAGGCGACGCCGCTCACCATCGCCATGGGCCCGGCGGGGACCGGCAAGACCTACCTGGCCATCTCGGCCGCCGTCGAGGCCCTCGAGGCCGGCAGCGTCTCGCGCATCGTGCTGTCCCGTCCGGCCGTCGAGGCCGGCGAGAATCTCGGCTTCCTGCCGGGCGACATGCGGGAAAAGCTCGATCCCTACCTGCGGCCGCTCTATGACGCCCTGAACGACCGGATGGGCCCCAAGCGGCTGCGTCAGAACCTCGACGACGGCACCATCGAGATCGCCCCCGTCGCCTTCATGCGCGGCCGTACCCTGAACAACAGCTTCGTGCTGATCGACGAGGCGCAGAACTGCACCTACGGCCAGCTCAAGATGCTGCTGACCCGGCTGGGCTGGCATTCCACCATGGTGATCACCGGCGATCCCGACCAGACCGACCTGCTGCCCGAGCTCAGCGGCCTGGGTCAGATCGGCCGCAGGCTGGAGGGCCTCGACGACGTCGCCGTCGTCCGCCTGACCGACAAGGACGTCGTCCGCCATCCCCTGGTCGGCCGCATGCTGTCGGTGCTGTAGCGTCCGACCGGGCCGGAGTTGCCGGGCTTCCCAACGGACTTCAGGCTTTGGGCAACCCACTGCCGCTCGCCGCATGGCCGCCGGCGAGCCTCGGCCGAGGCAGGTGCCCGGCAACAGGGCAAGCCAGCCCGGAGGGGCTGGCGCACGCGGAGCACGCGACCGCCTCTGGGACGGCCATAAGCGAAAAAGACGAGCGGCCTTAGTCGGCCGCCATTTCGAGGGAAGGCGACACCGGGGTCGACGAACGGTAGATCGCGCTCGTCCCGCCCCACACCTCGACGCTCGTGATCCACGGCGTCCATTCCCTGAGTGTCGCTTCTGCGTGCTCAATCAGTTGGTCGTGCGGCCCGTCTTCGAGTAGCAACACGCCACGAAGCTGGCCGTCCTTCATCAGGTGGCATCGCATGGCCCACACCCATTCCCGTTCCCAGTTTCCCACCCCGGCTCCCAACCGAGGTGTATTCGCACCATACCAGCAAAGTCTCGCGCTGTCCCTACGGTCCATCAATCTACAGGGCGCGAAGCGTGAGGTGTAACGTCGCCATTTACCCACTGATCGAAGCGCGACTGACAATCGGATCAAACCGGGAACATTCGCCGCGGCCAGCGATTTCTATGGTGTCCTTTCAGCAAAATATCATATTATATATCAATGACTTAAGGATGATTATCGGGTTGATTGCCATCATGGCTACTTCAAGTCAATACAGTGACGCTGACCCATCGGTCGGCGGCCCGTTCGTTTGTTCACAGACTTTCCCACATCGACCCGCTGACGGGGGAGAACGGTTCGTCCAACCCCTATATTAGGGCGGCTTCCGACAGGATCTCCGTGACCGACGATACCGATATCGACACCGACGCAATACCGGCCGAGGGCTCGCTTGCCGACGGCATGCGGATCATCGCCGAGCTCGTGCGCACCCTGCCGCGCAAGCCCGGGGTCTATCGCATGATCGCGGCCGACGGCGAGGTGCTCTATGTCGGCAAGGCACGTTCGCTGCGCAGCCGGGTCGCCGCCTACACCCAGCCGACCCGACTGGCCACCCGCCTGATGCGCATGGTGTCGGCGACCCGGACCATGGAGTTTGCCGTCACCGGCAGCGAGGCCGAGGCCCTGCTGCTGGAAAACAACCTGATCAAGCGCTTCCACCCGCGCTTCAATGTGCTGCTGCGCGACGACAAATCGTTCCCCTACATCGTCATCCGGCGCGACACCGAGTGGCCGCAGCTGGCCAAGCACCGCGGCACCCGCGAGCCGGACAACGAGTATTTCGGCCCCTTCGCCTCGGCCACGGCGGTCAACCGGACGCTCTATGCCCTGCAGCGCGCCTTCCCCCTGCGCTCGTGCTCCGACGCCGTCTTCTCGACCCGCACCCGGCCCTGCCTGCAGTTCCAGATCAAGCGCTGCACGGCGCCCTGCGTCGGCCGCATAGACCGGGCCGAGTACGGCGCGATCGTCGACGAGGTGCGCGGCTTCCTGGGCGGCCGCAACCGCGAGGTGCAGCAGGCCCTGTCGCAACGCATGGAGCTGGCCTCGACCGGCCTCGAGTTCGAGCGCGCGGCGGTCCTGCGCGACCGCATCCGCGCCCTGGCGCACATCCAGTCGCACCAGTCGATCAGCCTGCATTCGATCGACGAGGCCGACATCTTCGCCGCCCATGCCGAGGGCGGGCAGGTCTGCGTCCAGGTCTTCTTCCTGCGCGCCGGCCAGAATCTCGGCAATCGAGCCTATTTTCCGGCTCACACTCGCGACCTCGACGAGCCCGCCGTGCTGTCGGCCTTCATCGGCCAGTTCTACGAGGCCCGCCCGGCGCCGCGCCTGATCCTGACCAGCCACGACGTCGCCGAGGCCGACCTGCTGGAAAGCGCGCTCGCCATGACGGCCGGCCACAAGGTCGAGATCCGCCATCCCAGGCGCGGCGAGCAGAAGGACGCGCTCGATCAGGCGGTGTCCAACGCCCGCGAGGCGCTGGCGCGGCGCATGGCCGAGCGCGGCACGCAGCGCCAGCTGCTGGAGGGCACGGCCCGCGTGCTCGGGCTCGACGGCCCGCCCGAGCGCATCGAGATCTACGACAACAGCCACATCCAGGGCAGCGCGCCGATCGGCGCCATGGTGGTCGCCGGGCCGGAAGGCTTCGTCAAGAACTCGTACCGGAAGTTCAACATCAAGACCGAGGGTGCGGCGGGCGACGATTTCGCCATGATGCGCGAGGTGCTGTCGCGGCGCTTCGGCCGGGCGCTGCGCGAGGACCCCGAGCGCACCGAGGAGCACTGGCCCGACCTGGTGCTGATCGACGGCGGCCAGGGACAGCTCGAGGCCGCGCGCGGCGTCCTCACGGAACTCGGCCTCGAGGACATCGCCATCGCCGGCATCGCCAAGGGCCCCGACCGCGACGCCGGCCGCGAGCGCTTCTTCGTGCCGGGCAGGCCGCCCTTCTCGCTCGAGCCGCGCGACCCGGTGCTCTACTTCCTGCAACGCCTGCGCGACGAGGCGCACCGCTTCGCCATCGGCACGCATCGCGCCCGGCGGGCCGCCGACATCACGCGCTCGGCCCTCGACGAGGTGCCCGGCATCGGCGCCGGCCGCAAGCGCGCCCTGCTGCACCATTTCGGCAGCGCGCGCGCCGTCGCCATGGCCACGCTCGAGGACATCAAGGCCGTCGACGGCATCTCCGACGCGCTCGCCCGGAAGATTCACGCCCACTTTCGCGGCGGAGGCTGAGGGGACCCTCCTCGCGGGGCGCAAGGCTCGCCTTCGCCGGCGGCCGCTCCTCCGTGATGACAGGCCCCCTCCAAATGGGCTTTAACAGTCGTCGATGCTCAACCTTCCCAACCTGCTGACGCTGTCGCGCATCGCGGCGATCCCGCTGGTGGTCGCCTGCCTGTGGTTCGACCGCCCCTGGACGCAGTGGCTGGCCATGAGCCTGTTCGTGATCGCCTGCGTTACCGACTGGTTCGACGGCTACTTCGCCCGCCGCTATCACCAGATCTCGCGTCTCGGTCGCTTTCTCGACCCGATCGCCGACAAGCTGCTGGTCGCGGCGACGCTCTTGATGCTGGTCTACAACGGCACGCTGCACGGCATCCACGTGCTCGCCGCCCTGATCATCCTGATGCGCGAGATCCTGGTCTCCGGATTGCGCGAGTTCCTCGCCGAGCTGCGAGTCGGCGTGCCGGTAAGCCAGCTTGCAAAGTGGAAGACGGGTGCCCAGATGGTCGCCATCGCCTTCCTGCTGCTGCGCAACGTCTCGCCGCCGGTCGTCACCACGACCGGGCTGGCGCTCATCTGGATCGCTGCGGGTCTGACCTTGATCACCGGCTACGACTATCTGCGGACCGGGTTGCGCCACATGGCCGACGATCAGGCGAGCTCCGGGGGTGCCGAGTGAAGATCCGCTACTTCGCCTGGATGAAGCGCCGCGTCGGTCTCGACGAGGAGGACGTGACTCCGCCGGCGACCGTAACCACCGTGGCCGACCTCGTCGCCTGGCTGCGCACGCGCAGCCCCGGCCACGCCGAGGCGCTTGCGGAGGGCGCCGCATTCGGCGCTGCCGTCGACCAGCGTACCGCGCCGTTCGACGCGTCGATCGCCGGCGCCCGCGAGGTCGCGTTCTTCCCTCCCTTCACCGGCGGGTGACGACATGAGCGTGCGCGTCCAGGAGAGCGACTTCGACGTCGGCGCCGAGCTCGACAGGTTGAGCGAGGGCAACAAGCGCATCGGCGGGCTGGCGGTGTTCGTCGGCCTGGTGCGCGAGCTGCATGTCCGCGAAGGCCTGCACCGCGAGCGCATCGATTCACTCACGCTCGAGCACTACCCCGGGATGACCGAGAAGGCGCTCGAGGACATCGAGGCCGAGGCCCATCGGCGCTGGCCGCTCGAAGCGACCCTGATCGTCCATCGCTACGGCAGGATGGAAGCGGGCGAGCGGATCGTCCTGGTGGCGGTCGGCTCGCCGCATCGCGAGGCGGCGTTCGAGGCCTGCGAGTTCCTGGTCGACTGGCTGAAGACCAAGGCGCCGTTCTGGAAGCTCGAGGAAACGCCGGCCGGCGACAAGTGGGTCGGCGCGCACGAGGGCGACGATGCGGCCGCCGCGCGCTGGGAAAAG
>JALHMO010000094.1 GCA_022844015.1 Reyranella sp.
CTCGAGCTGGCGCGGCTCACCGACGAGCTGGCGCGGCGCGGCGGCGACTGCGCCGCCGGCCTGGTCGTCCCGGGCGGCGTGATCGTCGGCAACGCGCCGATCGAGCGCGGCGCCGCGCCTGATGGCCCGGACGTTGCGGTCGTCGACAAGGGAGTTGCCATCGACAAGGGAGCTGGCCTCGACAGGCGCATGGTGCCGGGCAACGAGCCCGACAAGGATCGCGGCAAGGACCAGGGCCTGAAGGACCAGGGCGCAGGCGGCGCGGACGACAAGAACCTCGGCAGGAACGCCGACGACAAGAGTGCCGACAAGGGCAACGCCAGCAACGATCGCATGGACAACAAGAACAAGCGTGCCGCAGCGCCCAAGGACGAGCCCAAGCCGATGGTCGTGCCGCCCGACGCCAAACAGAAGCAGGATCTCGCCTTCCTGAAGGGCGACTGGCGCTCGCGCACCGGGCTGGCAACGGCGACCGGCGAGCGCGACATCCGGCCGACCTATACCCTCGACGACAAGGGCAAGGGCAAGGTGAGCTTCACGCAGAAGAACGGCAGCGTCTGCGAGGCGCCGGCCGAGGCGCGCTGGAACGGCGACAAGCTCACCATCGAGGAGAAGGCCAACCCCAAATGCGCCGACGGGCGGACCTATGCCCGCAACACGGTCAATTGCGAGGTCGGGGCCGACGGCGTGGCGAAGTGCAGCGGCAGCCAGCCCGGGGATTCGCGGAGCTATCGGGTGCAGATCGGCCGTTGACTACCAAGCGAGGCGTCGCTCCGGAGAAGCATGCACTCGTCGTTCTCGCCGAAAGAATCAGCCACAGATGAACACAGATGAACACGGATATCTGACAAGACGGCCGAGCGGAACCCCATCAATCACAACCATGACCGAGACATCGCGTGTGCGTTCTTCCAGTCGAGCAATCTGTGTTCATCTGTGGCCAAGAATCAAGCGCACCTCTTGCCCAGGAAGCACGTTGCACCATTCGAGGAATGCCACACATTCAGGTCCCGTTTGGGCTAGTATCGGCACACATCTGAACAGCATCACATGAGCGATCTCGCCCGCCTGCCGAGCTATCCCAGCCCGACGACTCTGATTGCCCGTTCCGGCATCCAGTTCCTCGATTTCGGCTTCGACCCCGCGCGCCTGAAGATCCGCGAATGGGGCTTCCATGACAGCGCCTCCGGCAAGGGCGTCGACGATCTGGTGCAGCTCGACTTCGACGAGGCGCACGGTCAATACGAGGTGGTCGAAGCGGGCCGCCGGCGCGCCGCCGAGCCCAACCTGGTGATTACCGCCAAGGATGCGCTGGCGCCGTTCCTCGACAAGTGGCTGCCGCTGCCCTTCCTGCAGGTGCGCCCCAACAACCAGTTCCGCGAAGGCCCTGCCGACTGGGCGCGCGTGCGCGTCGTCGATCTCGAGGCGCGCTATGGCGCCGGCTACCGCGACGAGCAGGGCCATCGCTATCGCGCGGTGATCGCCTTCGACACCGGGCTTATCGCCGAGGCCGAGGGCCGCGCCTATCTCGCGCCGTCGTCCAAGGACGTCACCGCCGGTGCGCTGTTCGCGCTGGCGCCGCAGCAGCGCGCCAACCATTGGCTGCTGCGCCAGGGCTGGATGAACCAGTGGCTCGAGGAGCTGTTCCGCGAGCTTCATCCGCGCGCCACCCCCGAGGAGATCGAGAGCGACATCAAGCAGAAGCCGCAGGAGGCGACGGCACGCTATCTGGCCTTCCTGGGCCTGCTGGCGAGCGCGCTGCCCCTGCCGCCGATCAAGCTGGTGGGCGATGCCGAGCGGCCCGGCCGCGGCGCCATCGAGGTCGACCTGGTGCTCGACGTCGGCAACTCGCGCACCTGCGGCCTGCTGATCGAGGCGGCCGGCGAGCTCGGCGTCAACCTGAACGATTCCTACGAGCTCTCGCTGCGCGATCTCTCCCATCCCGAATGCGTGCACGCGCGGCCGTTCGAATCGCGCGTCGAGTTCGCCCAGGCGTGGTTCGGCAAGAACCACCTGTCGCGGCTCGGCGGCCGCGCCGACGCCTTCGTCTGGCCGACCATGACGCGGGTCGGGCCGGAAGCGACCCGCCTCGCCGCGCGCCGCCGCGGCACCGAAGGCAACACCGGCATGTCGAGCCCCAAGCGCTACCTGTGGGACGAGGAGCCGCAGCCGCGCGAATGGCGCTTCAACATCGCCTACGCCCAGGACCAGACGGCGATGCCGGCGGCGGCCGGGCCGATGGCGCAGCTGGTCAACCAGAAGGGCGAGCCGCTGCATCTGGTCGACTCGGACGCCGACAGCGCCGATCACCTGCCGGTGTTCGAGCCGCTCTACTCGCGCTCCTCGGTGATGACCTTCGTGCTGTCGGAGATCTTGCTGCAGGCGCTGACCCTGATGAACTCGCCGCAGCAGCGTGGCCGGCGTGCCCATGCCGAGACGCCGCGCCGCCTGCGCCGCGTCGTGCTCACCCTGCCGACCGGCATGCCGCTGGCCGAGCGCCTGATCTTCCGCAAGCGCGCCGAGGCGGCGCGCGATCTCGTGTGGATGATGCTGGGCTGGAAGCTCGACGATCCGGCCGCCCCGCCGCCGCGCGTGCTGACCGACTGGGACGAGGCGAGCTGCACCCAGCTGGTCTATCTCTATACCGAGGTGGCGCGCAATTTCGGCGGCGACGCCCGCCGTTTCTTCGAGGTCACCAGCAGGCCGCGCGGCAAGCCGGCCGACGGCGCGCTCAACATCGCCAGCATCGATGTCGGCGGCGGCACCACCGACCTGATCATCAACACCTACCGCCTCGAAGGTGCCGGCACCTCGGTCACGCTGTTTCCCGAGCAGCGCTTCCGCGAAGGCTTCAACGTGGCGGGCGACGACATCCTGCTGCGCGTCGTGCAGGGCCACGTGCTGCCGCCGGTCGAGGCGGCGCTGCGTGCCGCCGGCATCGCCAATCCCGACGACCTGATGGCCGAGCTGGTGGGCGGCGATCGCGGCGGCGAGGACGTGATCCAGCGCAACCTGCGCCAGCAATTCGCCCTGCAGATCGCCCATCCGATCGCGCTCGAGCTGATGCGCGCCGCCGAGACCTACGATCCGGCAACGGGCGTCGTCGCCGCCGAGCCGCGCCCCTACGACTCGTTCTTCGCCGAAGGCGCCAAGCCGTCCGACGACGTGGTGACCTTCGTCAACGAGGCGGCGCGCAAGCGCGGCGCCAAGGGCTTCGATCTCAAGGCGACGGTCTTCCCCGTCGAGCTGCCGAGCCTCGACAAGACGGTGCGCGCCGAGATGGGCCGCGTGCTGGCGCCGCTCGCCGAGATCGTGCACGCCTACGATTGCGACGTGCTGCTGCTGTCGGGCCGGCCGTCGCGGCTGCCCGGCATCCGCGGCCTGCTGATGGAGCTGCTGCCGCTGCCGCCGGAGCGCGTGATCTCGCTGCACGAGTACCGCGTCGGCGCCTGGTACCCGTTCCGCGATGCGCGGCTGCGCGTCGAGGATCCCAAGACCACGGTCGCGGTCGGCGCGATGATCGCAGCCCTTGCCCAGTCGCAGCTGCCCGACTTCTCCTTCCGCTCCGACCTCCTGCGCTCGCGCAGCATCGCCAGGTTCATCGGCAAGCTCGATGGCGGCGGCCGGCTGCAGCGCGAGGATCTCGTGTACCGCGACGTCGATCTCGACAATCGCGAGTACGAGCTGCCGGAGATTACCTTCGAGTTCCGCGGGCCGATGTGGCTGGGCGCCCGTCAGCTCGACCTGGTGCGCTGGCCGGCGGCGCGGCTCTATGCGCTCGAGTTCGCGCGGCCCGAGCACGCCGAGCGGCACGCCCGCGAGACGCCGTTCAAGGTGGCGCTCGCCCGCGTCAAGCCGAAGGACAAGGACTCGGGCGACGTCGAACGCTTCCGCCTGCGCCAGGTGACCAATCGCGACGGCCGCGCCGTGGCGCTCGATCGCCTGACCTTGCGCCTGCAGACGCTGCCGCGGCGCGAAGGCTACTGGCTCGATACAGGCATGCTCAAGACCGGTTGAGGACATGGACACCGTCGATCTGAGACTGGCCCAGGATTGCGAGACGCTCGCCGTCGCGGCGAGCGAGGGCGTCGCCTGGCTGAAGGGCGCGGCCGAGCAGTCGCCGACCGTGGCGCAGCAGGCGCCGTCGCTGATCGGCGAGCTGCAGAAGGTTCGCAACCAGAGCCGCAAGCTGGCGCGCGCCGCGCGGCGGCGCATGTGCGTCGGCGTGTTCGGCCCCAGCCAGGCCGGCAAGTCTTATCTCGTCTCGATCCTGGCGAGCCGCGACGGCAATCCCCTGCAGGCCAGGTTCGCCGGCCGGAGCTACGACTTCCTCAAGGAGATCAATCCGCCAGGCAACCGCGAATCGACGGGCCTGGTGACGCGCTTCGGCCTGGGGCTGAGCGCCGGCGACGCGGCTTTTCCGGTCCGCGTGCGCCTGCTCACCCAGACCGACATCGTCAAGATCCTGGGCAATTCCTTCCTGCTCGACTTCGATCATCAGAAGGCTGCCTTCGAGCGCCCGGATGGCGCGGCCATCCGCAAGCGCATCGCCGAGTTGCGCGCCAAGGCGATGCCCTCGCCGCCGGGCGATCTCGACGCCGACGACGTGCTCGACCTGATCGAGTATTTCGACACGTTCTTCGCCGGCGTCACCGCCGAGCTGCGCACCGACTACTGGCGCGAGGCGATCGAGCTGGCGCCGCGGCTGGGCGGCCGCGACCGCGCCCGGCTGTGGTCGCTGCTGTGGTACGATTTCGAGCCCTTCACCGAGCTCTACCTGACGCTCTACGACGGCCTGCAGAAGCTGTCGTTCGCACCCGAGGCGTCGCTCGGCATGGATGCGCTGATCCCGCGCGAGAAGAGCATCGTCGACGTGCTGACGCTCGATCGCCTCGGCGCCGATTCGGCCGATACGCTGGAGGTGCGGCCGCTGCATACGGACGGCCGCGCCGCGCCCGACGCGCGCCTGCCGCGCTCGCTGGTCTGCGCGCTGACCGCCGAGCTGAGCGTCGCCATCGCCGAGAAGCCGTGGGACTTCTTCGACCACACCGACCTGCTCGATTTCCCGGGCGCGCGCTCGCGGCTAAAGCTCGCCAACCTCGAGGACGTCGCCAAGGCCAAGGGCGTCGCCGAGGGCGCCAACCCGCTGCGCGAGCTGCTGCTGCGCGGCAAGGTCGCTTACCTGTTCCAGCGCTACTCGGCCGAGCGCGAGCTGAGCGCCATCCTGCTGTGCATTCCCGACGGCAACCAGGAGGTCCGCGACCTCTCGGACATGATGACGGCGTGGATCGACCAGACGATCGGCGCCACGCCGGGCGAGCGCGCCAAGCAGCGCAACGCGCTGTTCCTGGTGCTGAGCAAGATGGACCGCGAGTTCGAGCAGAAGGCCGGCGAGACCGAGGAATCGCGCCGCCTGCGCTGGTCGGCCCGCCTCAACAACTCGCTGATCAACAACTTCCGCGGCGAATGGCCGACCAACTGGAACGGCCGGCCGTTCGACAACAGCTTCTGGCTGCGCAATCCCACCGTGATCGACGAACGCTTGATGGACTACGAGGGCGGCCGCGAGCGTGGCATCGCCGAGTCCTTTGCCGAGCGCGCCGTCGAGCTGCGCGGCCATTTCGTCGGGAACCCCGACGTGCGCCGCCACTTCGCCGATCCGGCGCGCGCCTGGGACGAGGCGTTCCGGGCCAACGATGGCGGCGTGTCCTACCTGGTGCGCAGCCTGGTCCCGGTGTGCGACCCGGCGATCAAGCGGGCGCAGGTGCGCGGCCAGCTCGAGGTGCAGATCCGCCGCCTGGTCGATCGCCTGGCCGGCTTCCACAGCGCCGCCGACGGCGATTCGCGCGCCAAGAAGCGCGACCTCGTGCACACCGTGCTGCGCGGGCTCGGTCCCTGCATCCAGCAGCAGCTGTTCGGCGAGCTGGTCGCCGCCCTGCATGTCGCCGAGAGCGCTTTGCGCGAGATCTACTTCCGCATCTCCACGGCGCGGCCGGCCGACGAGGCCGAGGGCCGCAACGGCAAGCCGGCCGCCCACGTCACCCAGGCGACCGGCGCCTCGGTCGATCTCGGCGCGATCTTCGCCGACGTGTTCGGCGACGAGCCCGGCCGCAGCGCGCCGCCGTCGGGCGTGCTGGAGGACCGCGCCGAACGCTTCGCCCGCGAGGCCGCCGAGTACTGGCTGGAGAACATGCGCCGCGTCGGCGCCGACGAGAAGGCGCTGTCGCATTTCGGCGTCGACCGCCAGCATCTCGGCTGGCTGATCGACGAGCTGGTGGTCGGCGCCCATCGCCTGAAGCTGATCGACCAGCTGAGCCACGAGGTGCGCGCGCTCGAGAACGCCGCCAACGCCAAGTGGGAGGAGATCGCCGAGCGCCAGGTGCGCACCGCCTCGACGGCGCTGAACGGCTACGTGAGCGCCCTGGGTTTCGATCACCTGCCGCTCGACCAGCGTCCCGGCCTGCCGCCCAACAACCCGGTGCGGCGGGTGTTCGAGGCGCCGGCCATCGTCAATGGCGTGCCGACCTTGAGCGAGGATCCGCGGCCGATCTACGCCGACTACTGCAAGGACTGGATGCGCGCCTTCCTGCAGCTCGCCATGGACAATGTCGGCTACGAGGGCGGTCGCGAGATCACGCCCGAGCAGAACGACCGGCTGGGCGCCATCCTTCGCGCGGTGCCGGCCTAGGCCACCGCCATGGCGATCCGCGCTTCCGTCCAGAGCCTGCCGGATCCCGGCCACGCCATCCTGCGCATCGGCGAGCTCGATGCCGCGCCGCAGGGCCTGGCGCTGTCGATCCAGCGCCAGCAGGGGCCGGACATCCATCTCGGCGACGACGGCTGGCGGCGCACCGAAACCTGGCTGCAGCCCGCGCATGTCGAGCGCAAGGGCCAGGTGCTGGAGTTCCATCTCGGCCCGGAGATCTGCGATCGCCTGGCCGGCATCGCCACCGTGCGGTTGCGCGTGAGGGAGCCCGATATCGGCGTCGTCGCCACCACCGTGGTCGCGTGGCCGGCGATGCTGACCTCGGGCGCCGCCGACCCGACGAACCGGCTTCTCGACGACACGATCCAGTTTCGCCGCAAGCAGGCGGCACCGCCGCCGGAGCCCGAGCCCGAGCCGGAGCCCGAGCTGCCGCCCCCTCTTCCGCCGCCATCACCCCCGCCGCGGCCGGAGCTGCGCGCCTCGCGCGCCTTCGATCCGGATCCCCAGCCGCCGACGGGCCGGACCGGCTGGCTGATCGCCGCCGCGGTCGTGGTGCTGCTCGTGGGCGGCGGCTACTACGTCTACACCAACCACATCGCGCCGCCGGTGGACGATGGCCCGGTGGCCGCGGCACCGACGGCACCGGTGCCAACCACGGCGGCGACGCCGGGCAGCCCACCCAAGAAATCGGTGCGCGAGGTCGTGGGCGAGTTCCTCGCCACCAAGCCGACACAGGAGGCGATGCTCGCCAAGGCGCGCGACTATGCCAAGGCGGGCGACACGGCGGCAGCGTTCCTGGTGTTCCGCCGCGCCGCCGAGAGCGGCAGCGCACCGGCACAGCTCGAGATCGCGACGTTCTACGACCCGCTGGTCACCCCGGCGAAAGGCGGCTTCACTCCCGACGGCGCACGCGCCGTCGACTGGTACGAGCGCGCCGCGCTGGCCGGCCTGCCCGAGGCGCAGCGCCGCCTCGGCCTGCTGCTCGCCAAGGGCGGCGCCGGGCTCGGCGCCGACCCGGGCCGCGCGAAGAGCTGGCTGCAGCAGGCGGCGGCGCAGAACGACGCCGAGGCGAAGAAGGCACTCGACGCGCTGCCGAAATGACTTCGTTTGTACCCGAGGGTTGATCATCCCAAACTGCGAGGCTTGACGCCACGCGTCAAATCGTGGGCGCCCCGTGGTGTTCAGCCAATTCGAAAAACGCTGCCGCTCTCCGGCTCGCGGAATAGATCGACGCGCGTTCCGTCCCAGTGGTAGTCGAGGTGCCTGCCCTGCCGGGGATTAGACGCGAGATCCGGGTAGAAGAGCCCGGCGCATTCTCCGCCCGGATTACGAACGCTTGGATAGACGAGGCCTTCGGATGTTCCGTCACGAAGTAGCTCGCCCAGCGCTTGTGATTCGCCGTAGTCGTCAGGGACCAGGACTGCGGCAAAGCCGGGCCTCTCGCCGCGCAAGTCGTGAAGGTGGCCATCGATGTCGAGCACGATCTCCCGGAACTGCGACGTCCAGCCCGGCGGCTCCTTCGTCCTGGCCATGAAGCGTGCGTGATGATGAACTGTCTCGAGCAATGCAGTCTCGAACTCTCGGCCAGCGTAGAGAACACCAAAGAGACCCCGGCTGAAGCGGCTTGGACGGTCGGCACTTACATGGACGAAGGGCGCCATCAGCCAGGTCGCGCCCACCCCTCCGACGCGGCGCCCGAATGGTACCAGGTCGAGATTGCCGATGCTCTCCATCAGACGCGGATTGGTCTTCTGTTCCGCAGAGAGCAGAAGAGGCCAGTCGGCTGGATCGGCGATATCCTCGAACAGATCGATTGGTGGGAAGCGGCTTCGAACGACCCTCACTGCGCCTCGCCAATCGACCCGAGAGACGGCAACGATCGAGACATCGATCACCAGGCACCCCGCTCGGCGTCGAGGTATCGCCGCACGCGCATCAGATCGGTCAGTTCTCCACCCAGCATGACGTCGAGCGCACTTCGATTGGCAAAGGTCTCATTGGGTGCCTTGATCCAGGCATAGCCTCGATTTGGATTGTCGAAGATGATTCGCAGCGCCTTGTGAATGCCCATGATGTTGGAAAGCCGTGCCCTGCCGTCACGGTCGATGCGTCCCAGGTGTCCCGCTTTCCAGCGCCGGAAGGTGCGCACGGGCAAGTCGAGAAGCTGGGCAGCCTCATCATCTGACAGGTCCCAGTGGCGAAAAAGGCTGAGCGCGGCACGAAACATCGCGGCGGCTTCTTCATCCGTAACAGGTGTAGGCGAGAACTCCGCCGGTACCGTGGGAATTGGTTGCAGCACAGACATCGCCACCTCTCACTATGGCCTAAAATGGGGCGTTTGAGGCCATATGGCAATGCTCTCATTTGTCACGAGGTCCAAGCTCCTGAAACTCGCATGCCCTTTGCGGCCGATCACCAGATGATCGAGATGCCCAGTATCCGCGCAACGCAGTGCTCGGGGCGGCCATGAGTGGCGACCCGACGCCGTCGAGTGGGATCAGCCTCAGTCCCTTCAGGTTCGCGTGAAGTCATTTGGTCATCCGGATGTCCGCAGGATCGGTTAGCCCTACTTCCATATCTCTGATATGGCTTTCCATATGAAAACGACACTCAACATCGACGACCAGGTGATGGCAGAGCTCAAGGCCGAAGCGGCTCGCCAGGGCCGTACCATGTCGGAGATGGTGGAGACGGCATTACGCCTGCTGCTCCGCTCGCGGCAAAAGCGCGGACCAGTTCCTGTCCTGCCGAAGTTCAACAGCGGCGGCGCCTTCGTCGATATCGCCGATCGCGATGCGCTCTATCAGGCCATGGAAGGCCGCTAGTGCTCGCGGTCGACACCAACGTCCTGGTATACGCAGCCGACGCCGATTCGCAGTTTCATGCACCTTGCCGAGATTGGCTCGAGCGCCAACGACTGCAATCCGGAGCATGGTATTTCCCTTTCTCGAGGTGATTGATCCAGTGCAACGGTAGCCGCCCTCTCGCCGAAGCCGCTGCTCGGCGCCCGCGCGAAGAAAGCCTTTGTGCCCCGGCAACTGCCGGTGAACAATCGACGCGGCACGCCACCCGTACCAGAGTCCGCCGTTGAAGCCCCGTATCGTCTCCGACCTGCACGCCAGCACCGATGGCCACGGCTTTCGCCTGCGGGTCGCCTCCGACGTCGGCGGCACCTTCACCGACAACCTCGCCTACGACTCGGTGACCCGGACCGTCACGGTCGCCAAGGTCCCGACCACGCCTCACAACCGCGCCATCGGGACCGTCGAAGGGCTCAAGCGTGCGCTCGCGCTCCAGCAGCGCAGCGGCGCCGAGGTCGACTATGTCGGCCACGGCATGACGACCGCGACCAACGCCGTGATCCAGCGCCAAGGCGGGCGCACCGCCTTCGTGACCAACGAAGGCTTCCGCGACCTGCTGTCGATCGGGCGTCAGGATCGCCCAAGCCTCTACGACCTCACCAAGGTGCGGCCCGAGCCGCTCGCGGCGCGCGCCGACAGCTACGCCGTTGCCGGCCGAATCGGCCCCGACGGCCGCGAGGTCACCCCGCTCGACGAGGCTGGCGTCGCCGCGATCGCCGCCGAGATCAGCCAGACCGACGTGCTCGCGGTCGCGATCTGCTTCCTGCACGCCTATGCCAACCCCAAGCACGAGCGTCGCGCCAAGGCGATCCTGTCGGCCGCGCTCCCGGCGGTCGTGGTCTGCTGCTCGACCGAGATCCTGAGCGAGTTTCGCGAGTACGAGCGTGCCAGCACGGCGGTGCTCAACGCCTACCTGATGCCCGTGATGGACACCTATCTGGGCTCGCTCGTGGCGCTCCTGTCCGACCCGGAAACGGGGCTCGGGCTCGGCGCCGACCGGCCCGTCATGGTCATGGAAGCCTCGGGCGGGCTCATGACGGTCGACACCGCGCGCGCCAAGCCGGTCCACACGGTGCTGTCCGGCCCCGCCGGAGGCGTGGTCGCCAGCGCCCATGTCGCGGCCCTGTCGGGGATCCGCGACATCGTCACGATGGACATGGGCGGCACCAGCACCGACATCAGCCTGATCCTCGACGCCAAGCCGCAGGTGACGCGCCAGGCCAGCCTCGCCAGCATCCCCGTCCGCATCCCCGTGATCGACATCAACGCAATCGGCGCCGGCGGCGGCTCGATCGCGTGGATCGACGACGGCGGCGCGCTGCGAGTCGGGCCGGTCAGCGCCGAGGCGATCCCGGGCCCCGCCTGTTATCGCCGCGGCGGCACGCGTCCGACGGTGACCGACGCCAACCTGGTGCTCGGCCGGTTCGGCGAGGACACCAGGCTCGGCGGCGACCTGACCCTCGACAGGGACGCGGCCCATCGCGCGATCGAGGCCGAGGTTGCCAGGCCGCTCGGCCTGTCCGTGGTGGAGGCCGCGGCCGGGATCGTGCGGGTCGCCAACGCCAACATGGTGCGCGGCATCCGCGTCGTCTCGGTCGAGCGCGGCCACGATCCGCGCCGCCTGACGCTGGTCCCCTTCGGTGGTGCAGGGCCGATGCACGGTGCCGCCGTGGCGCGCGAGCTGGCGATCCCGCGCATCCTGGTGCCGCCCACGCCTGGCATCCTGTGTGCGCTGGGGATGCTGGTGTCCGATCTCCGCCACGACCTGATCGAGACCCACCTTGGCCCCTATGCCGATTTCGGCTTCGCGCGCGGCCAGGCGATCCTCGCGCCGATGGCCGCTGAAGCCCGCCGGTTGCTGGACGAGGACGGCGTGCCCGAGCCACGCCGCCGCGTCACGGCGCGAGTCGACATGCGCTACATCGGCCAGTCCTACGAGCTCGCGGTGCCGCTCGACCCGGTCGACGCCGCCGCCTGGTCATCGCTGCCCGGGCGTTTCCACGAGATCCATCGCCAGCGCTTCGGCCATGCCGACCCGCAGGCGCCGGTCGAGATCGTCAGCTTCGGCATGACGGCGATCGGGCTGATCGATACGCCGCAGCTCCCCCGGCCTGCCAAAGGGCGCAGGAAGCCACCCGAGGCGGCACGGCTCGGGTCGCGGAAGGTCTACTTCGAATCGCTGTCCGGCGCCGCGGCGGGCTGGCTCGACTGTCCGGTCTGGCAGCGCGAGGCCCTGCTTGCCGGCAACGTGATCCAGGGCCCCGCCGTGCTGGAAGAGATCTCCGCCACGACCGTGCTCTATCCGGCCGACGTGGCGCGCGTGGATGCCCAGGGCTGCCTGATCGTGGAGGTGGGAAAGTGACGGAGCGCCGCAACGACATCGATGCCATCACGCTCGAGGTGCTGCGCAATGCCCTCGAGTCGGTCGCCGACGAGATGGGAGCGGTCCTCAAGCTCACCTCCTTCTCGCCCAACATCAAGGAGCGCATGGACGCCTCGTGCTCGATCTTCGACAGCAAGGCGCAGCTGGTCGCCCAGGCCGAGCACGTGCCGGTCCACATGGGCGCGATGCTGAAGGCGGTGCAGGCGACGGTCGCGGCCGTCGGCAAGATCGAGGCCGGCGACGTCGTCATCGTCAACGATCCATATGTCGGCGGCGCACACCTGCCCGACATAACCCTGGTGGCCCCGGTCGACGTGAAGGGCACCCGTGTCGCCTACGTCGCGACCCGCGCGCACCATTCCGACGTCGGCGGCATGGAGCCGGGCTCGATGCCGGGCAAGAGCCAGGAGGTGTTCCAGGAAGGCCTGATCATCCCGGCCGTGAAGCTCTACCGGAAAGGCGAGCTGCAGGATGACATCTTGCGCATGATCCTGGCGAACGTGCGCACGCCGGAGGAGCGCCGCGGCGATCTCAATGCCCAGCTCGCCTCGATACGGGTCGGCGCGCGGCGTCTGGAAGAGCTGGCCGAGACCTATGGGACCGACCTTCTGATGCGCGGCTTCGACGCCCTGCTCGACTATGCCGAGCGCCGCATGCGCAAGCGCCTCGCCGAGCTGCCGCCCGGCGTCTATCGCGGCGAGGATCATCTCGACGACGACGGCTGGTCGGACGAGCCGGTCGCGATAAAGCTCGCCGTCACGGTCTCGAAGGACCGCATGCTGCTCGATTTCGAGGGCTCGTCCCCGCAGCGCCGTGGCAACATCAACGCCGTCGCGCCGATGACCTACTCGGCCGTGTTCTTCGCCATCAAGATCATGACCGACGCCAGCCTGCCGGTGAATGCCGGCACCTTCCGGCCGGTCGAGGTCAACCTGCCCGAAGGCAGCTTCCTGAACGCCAGGCATCCGGCGGCGGTCTGCTCGGGCAATACCGAGACGACCCAGCGCCTGGCCGACACGATCCTGAAGGTGTTTCACCAGTTCGCCCCGGATCGCGTCCCCGCGGCCAGCCAGGGCACCATGAACCTGATCGGCATCGGCGGGCGCGATCCGCGCAACGGCCGCCCCTACACCTACATCGAGACCATCGGCGGCGGGCAGGGTGGCAGGCCCATGGGGCCAGGCCAGGACGGCGTCCAGTGCAACATGACGAACACGATGAACACGCCGATCGAGAGCTTCGAGATCGCCTACCCGCTGCGCGTCGAGCGCTACGAGCTGCGCGACGGCTCGAACGGCAAGGGACTGAACCGCGGCGGTCTCGGCATCGTTCGCGCCTTGCGCGTGGTCGATCACGAGGCGCGAGTGTCGCTGCAGTCGGACCGGCGCAAGACCGGACCCTACGGCATCGGCGGCGGCACGCCCGGATCGCCGGGCCGCAACTCGGTGATCGCGCGCGACGGCCGCATCACGCCGCAGCCCGGCAAGGCCTCCTTCTCGCTGCAGGCCGGCGAGATTGTTGTGGTGGAGACTCCCGGCGGCGGCGGCTGGGGCGCT
The DNA here is from genome assembly GCA_022844015.1 of Reyranella sp. Taxonomy (GTDB): domain Bacteria; phylum Pseudomonadota; class Alphaproteobacteria; order Reyranellales; family Reyranellaceae; genus Reyranella. The sequence goes on from JALHMO010000094.1 coordinate 13,507, forward strand.
GCCGCCGGCGCCGACGATTGACGAGACTGCCGATGGGAGAGGGCGGGGCACTCGAAGATGACAAAAGCTCCGTCGTCCCGACCGGAGCCGAGCACAGCGCCTGCCCTGAGCGCAGTCGAAGGGAGGCGTAGTGGAGGGACCTTTCTTATTGTTAGCAATGAAAGGTCCCTCGACTGCGCCGCCCTACGGGCGGCTCCGCTCGGGATGACGGAGAAAGTGGCGTATGCGAATGCCCTGCGGAAAAGGGTGCTGCGATGGGTGAAACGATGACGTGGGGCGGCACTCCGTGGCCGACGCAGGATAATCGAATATTGGCAAAGATTCCGTCATCCCGAGCGAAGCCGCCCGTAGGGCGGCGCAGTCGAGGGACCTTTCTTGCTGTTGCTTCAACAAGAAAGGTCCCTCCACTACGCCTCCCTTCGACTGCGCTCAGGGCAGGCGCTGCGCTCGGCTCCGGTCGGGATGACGGCATTTTTTTCCATCTACGAATGCCATGGTGGCTGATGGACCCAATCCCGGAATCACAGACGCACCTGTCATGACGGCTCCCCTGCGCATCGCGGCCGACATCGGCGGCACCTTCACGGACATCGCCGCGATCCTGGCCGATGGCAGCCTGATCACCCGCAAGCTGCCTTCCACGCCACACGACTACGCCGAGGCTGTGGTCGAGGGGATACTGGCGCTGCTGGCCGGGTACGGGCTCGCGAAAGCCGAGCTCGGCGAGGTGCTGCATGGCTGCACGGTCGCGACGAACGCGATCCTGGAGAACAAGGGCGCGCGCACCGTGCTGATCACCACGGCAGGCTTCCGCGACGTGCTGGAGCTGCGGCGCATCCGCGTGCCGCGGCTATACGAGCCTCTCTATGTCAAGCCGCCGCCCCTGGTGCCGCGCCAGCTTCGGCTCGAGGTGGTCGAGCGCATGGGACCGCGCGGCGAGATCGTGACCCCGCTGGACGAGACATCGCTGTCGGTCGCGATCGAGCGCCTGAAGCGCGAGAAGATCGACGCGGTCGCCGTCTGCTTCCTGCACTCCTATGCCAATCCGGAGCACGAGCGCCATGTCGGCGAGGCGCTCCGCCGGGCCTTGCCGGACACCTTCGTCACGCTGTCGATCGAGATCCTGCCGGAGATGCGGGAATACGAGCGCACCAGCACGACCGTGATCAACGCGTTCGTCGGCCCGCCGGTGAGGGCCTATCTGCGCTCGTTGATCCGGCGCCTGGGCGATGCCGGCCTCAGCGAACGGCTTCTCATGATGCAGTCCTCGGGCGGCATCCTCGACGCGCGGATCGCCATGGACAAGCCGGCGCAGATCGTCGAATGCGGCCCGGCCGCCGGCGTGATCGGTGCGACCCATGCCGGCGCGCTCGCCGGCTATCGCGACCTCATCACCTTCGACATGGGCGGGACCACCGCCAAGGCCTCGCTGGTCGAGGACGGCAAGCTCGTGCGCACCGATGAGTACGAGGTCGGCGGCGGGATCTCGCTGTCGAGCAGGCTGGTCAAGGGCGGCGGCTACGCCCTGCGGCTGCCGGTGATCGACATCTCGGAGGTCGGTGCCGGCGGCGGCAGCATCGTCTGGCTCGACAAGGCGGGCTCCCTCAAGGTCGGGCCGCACAGCGCCGGCGCGGTGCCGGGGCCGGTCTGCTACGGTGCCGGCGGCACCGAGCCGACGATCACGGACGCCAATGTCGTGCTCGGCTATCTCAATCCGCTTGCGTTGGCGGGCGGCAGCGTGCCCATCGACGGTGCGAAGTCCCACGCGGCCATCGAGGAGAAGGTGGCGAGGCCGCTCGGCCTGTCTGTGGTCGAGGCGGCCTTCGGCATCCACCAGGTGGCGACCACCGTGATGATGCGCGCCGTCAAGGCGGTCTCGACCTATCGCGGCCGCGACCCGCGCGACTTCGCGCTGTTCGCTTTCGGCGGCAACGGCGGCGTCCACGCCGCCGAGCTGGCACGCGGGCTCCACATGCAGCGCATCATCCTGCCCGCCGGCGCCGGTGTCTTCAGCGCCCTCGGTCTCCTGTTCGCCGATGTGGAGCTCGGCCTCTCGCGCGCGTTCCTGCGGCCGATCGCGGGGACCGCCCCCGACGCCATGGAAGCAGCCTTCGAGGCGCTCGAGCGCGAGGTCGCGCGCCAGCTCGACGCCCCGGTCGAACGGGTGCAGTTCCGCCGCCAGGTCGATCTCCGCTACTCCCTCCAGGCCTTCGAGCTGACCGTGCCGGTGCCGCCTGGCCGCCTCGACGCGGCCGCCGTCGCAGCGCTGGCCGGCGCCCTCGACGCCGAGCACGAGCGGACGTACGGCCATCGGCTCGACGCTGCACGCACCGGCGAGATCGTCAGCCTGCGGGTCACCGGCGCGCTGCCGACCGGTGGCTGCAAGAGCCTGTCGGCCTCCGCCACAGTGGCGTCCGCCGGTCCACCCCGCCGACGTCACGCGTATTTCGGCCGGCGCTTCGGCATGGTCGAGACCCCGGTGCTGGCGCGCGCCGCCATCGGTCCCGCGCCGCTGGCCGGGCCGGTCATCATCGAGGAATACGAAGGCACCGCCGTGGTCCCGCCGGACGGCACGGTCAGGCGGGACGGCTTCGACAATCTCGTCGTCGCACTGTCGGAGAGCTGAGCCATGCGCAACGACATCGACCCGATCCTGCTCGAGGTGCTGAAGAGCGGCTTCGACACCGTCGCCGACGAGATGGCCCTGATCCTGATGCGCACCGCGCATTCACCGATCGTGCGCGACTCGATGGACTTCTCGACGGCGATCTGTGACGAGGCCGGTCAGACCCTCGCGCAGGGCGTCACGACGCCGATGCATCTCGGCAGCTTCTACGATGCCATGCAGTTCCTGATTGAGCGCTACAGGGGCGACGTGCAGCCGGGCGACGTGTTCGTCGGCAACGACCCCTATGCCGCGGCGGGCCAGCACCTGCCCGACATCTACATCGTCAAGCCGATCTTCCACGATGCGCGCATCGTCGGCTGGGCCACCACGGTCGCCCACCACGCCGACGTCGGCGGCATCGTGCCGGGCAGCAACGCGCTGGGCGCGGTCGAGATCTATCAGGAGGGCATCCGGCTGCCCTTCCTGAAGCTCGTCGAGGCCGGGCGCGACGTGAAGCCGCTGTGGGAGCTGATCGCGCTCAACGTGCGCGTGCCCGACATGGTGACCGGCGACCTGCGGGCGCAGATCGCCGCCTGCGTCGCCGGCGAGCGCGGCTATGCCGACCTGTTCAGGCGCCATGGCCCTGCCGTGATGCTGCGCTACATCGACGAGCTGCACGACTATGCCGAGCAGCTGGCGCGCGCCGAGATCAGCGAGATCCCGGACGGCGAGTATCGCTTCACCGACCACATCGACGGGCTCGGCGAGGATCCCGAGCCCGTGATCTTTCAGGTCTGCGTCACCGTAGCGGGCGACACGATCTCGGCCGACTGGACGGGCAGCAGCCCGCAGGTGAAGGGGGGCATCAACACGCCGCTGCCCTTCACCAAGGCCGGCGTCTACACCGCGCTGCGCTCGGTCATGGCCAGCGACGTGCCGAACTGCCACGGCTTCACGCGGCCCATCACGGTGCGCGCCCCGGCCGGCACGGTGGTGAACTCGGTGCACCCCGCGCCGACCGGCGCGCGCGGCATCACGGGCTATCGGGTGATCGACTGCATGTTCGGCGCGCTCGCCCAGGCAGTGCCGGACCGGGTTGCCGCCGACGGCAGCGGCGGCTCGACCCTGCCGACCTTCGGCGGCTACCAGAGCGGCAAGCCTTTCGTCTTCTGCGAGACCGTCATGGGCACCTGGGGCGGCACCGCCAGCCACGACGGGCCCGACGGCGTGCCGCACATGGGGGCCAACCAGTCCAACGTGCCGATCGAGATGATCGAGGCCAACTACCCGCTGCGCATCCAGCGCTACGGGCTGGTGCAGGACAGCGCAGGCCCGGGCAAGTACCGCGGCGGCCTGGCGCTCGCGCGCGACTACGAGTTGCTCGCCGACGACGGCTATTTCGGCCTCCGGTCGGACAAGCGCGCCTTCCCGCCCCATGGGCTCGCCGGTGGCCACGATGGCCGTCCCTGCGACAGCCGGCTGGAGACCGCCGCCGGCACGCGCATGCTGCCCGTCCTGGTGACCGAGGCCATCACCCTGAGGAAGGGCGACGTCTTCCGTCACGTGATGTCGAGCGGCGGCGGCTACGGCGACCCGCTCGAGCGGGACCCCGCTCTGGTGCTGCGCGACGTCGTGCAGGAGAAGCTGTCGATCGCGGCCGCGTTCCACGACTATGGTGTCGTCGTGGATCCCGCCGGACCATCGGTGGACGAGGTTGCGACGACGGTTGCACGCGGCAGCAGCAGAAGGGCGGGCACTAGGTGACGGACCATCCATCGGTGGACGAGGTTGCGACGACGGTTGCACGGGCCGCCCGACGATGACGCATCGGCCCTCGGACTCAGAACGGCATGACTTCGGACGTCGGCCTGAGGGAAGGCTCTACAACTCGACAAAACACTGCAGATCGAAGCACCAAGCACCACCTCACCCGGAGGAGCGGCCGCAGGCCGCGTCTCGGAGCCTGTGACTTCATTGCACTCTGTCGCCTCCCTCTTGTCATCCTGAGCGCAGCGAAGGATCTCATCGCCAGAAGTTCCAAAGTACACTCGAACCAAGCGGCGATCAGGTCCTTCGCTTACGGCGCGGTAAACCGCGCCTTGCTCAGGACGACAGAAAAGTTCGCGGTAGCGAACTCATCAATCGCCAAAAACGACTATCGAATAAGTCACAGGCTCTCAGGGTGAGGGTTTCCGCTCGAGCCAGTCACGCTCCTCCAGGCCGTCGGGACCCTGCACCGTTCCGGAGGTGATAGTCGACATACTTGCGCTGGATGACGATCTGCTCCGCCAGGTAGCGGGCATCGTGCCACACGCCCCAGATGAACGAGGAGCCACGCCGCGACTGCCAGGGCAGGCCGAGGAAGTAGAGGCCTGGTTCCGCCGAGACGCCGCGCTGATGCCGCGGCTTGCCATCCTCGTCGAGGACATCGAGCTCTATCCAGCTGTAGTCGGCGACAAATCCCGTCGCCCAGATGATGGTGGTGATCCCCGCCTTCGCCAGGTCGAGCGCCGAGAGGGGATTGGTCGTGCAATCGGACTCCGGCCCGATGGCCCTCGCCTCGGCCTCTTCCGGAAGATCGAGCCCGTTGCGGGCGACATAGGCGTCGGCTTCATCCAACAGGGAGCGAAGGTTCGCATCGCCCCGTTGGAGATTGTCGACGAGGTCCGGCGCGAAGCCGATCGTGCCGTCGGCATAGGCTTCCGTTCGCCCGACGAGCATCATTCCTTTCGCCGCGAGACGGCGAAAGTCGATCGTATGGCCGCCGCGCACGCCGCTCACGGCAATCGTCACGTGTTCCCTGCCCGGCTCCCGGGCCACGGCATCCCATTTGCCCAGGACACCGAGCCACCAGCAGTAGTCACGGCCGCGGTAGGCTCGTGGCGGACGATCGTGGGGACCGACCGAGAGGTAGACGCGCCGCCCTGCCTCGAGCAGCTCTTCGGCGATCTGGGTGCCCGAGGAACCGGATCCCACGACGAGGGTCGCTCCTTCGGGCAACCGGGCCGGATTGCGGTAACCGGTGGAGTGCATCTGCACGATCCCGGCTCGAGGGGGGACCAACCCGGGAACGACCGGACGCTGGAAGGCGCCGGTTGCCGCCACGACGCTGTCGGCATCGATCGTTCCGCCGGAGGTCTCGACGCGGAAACCACGACGACCAATGTTCCTCTCGACCTTCAGGACCTCGACACCGCAACGGACAGGGGCCGAGATCTTCCTGGCATAGGCGACGAAATAGTCCGCCACCGTTTCCTTGGCGGCGAAATCGTCCGGACCGACAGTCTGGTCGACGTCGGAAAACTCGAGACCCGGAAAGCGATCGTGCCAGGCCGGGCCGTTCGCGACCAACGAGTCCCATCGCTCCGACCGCCAGCGTTCGGCGATCCGATGCCGTTCGACGACGACATGCGGCACGCCCTGCTGGCTCAGATGCTCGCTCATGGCCAGCCCCGCCTGGCCGCCCCCGACGACAAGCGTGTCTATCTTCTCGACTGACATTGCCGGCCCTTTGGCGGCTTCGATGATTGCAGGGCCCTGCCGCCGGGCGTCCTGCAGTCCCGCTCCAGCCGGGACGACATGCCGAGGTCGCGGAACATCGTGGTCGCCGTGGAGAAGTATTTCTTGGCCCGCGCGGAACGATCGCCCCTACAGCGCCATCCGCATGTGCAGGTCGAGCATCACCCAGATGCTGCCGCCGACCATCAGGAAGATCAGCACCGCCGTGAAGGCGACGGCGAGCAGGTTCTCGCGTGGGCTGCGGCTGAAGCTCATGTGCAGGAAGAAGCGCAGATGAACCAGGATCTGCAGCACGGCGGCGGCGGCGATGACCAGGACGGTCTGCGTCCTGGAGAGCGACTGCGTGGCGACCAGGGCGAACGGGATCGCCGTCAGGACGACGGCGAGCACGAAGCCCACGATGTAGTTCGCGCGCGTGCCGTGGCTTTCCATCACATGAGCCCCGGAAGATAGACGACGGAGAAGATGCCGACCCAGGCGATGTCGAGGAAATGCCAGAACAGGCCGAGGCGGAACAGGCGGGAGGTCACCGGCAGGGTCAGGCCCTTGACCATGATCTGACCGCTCATGATCAGGATCCAGATCAGGCCGGTGCTGACATGAACGCCGTGCGTGCCGACCAGGGTGAAGAAGGCCGAGAGGAAGCCGCTGCGGTCGGGACCGGCGCCGGCACCGATCATGCCGACGAACTCGCGCACCTCGAGGAAGACGAAGCCGGCGCCCAGCACGAAGGTGATCGCGAGCCAGCCCAGCACGGCGCCACGGTTGCCGTCGCGCGCGGCCAGCGAGGCGAAGCCGAAGGTCATGCTGCTGACCAGCAGCAGGGCGGTCTCGTAGGCGGCATTGGACAGGCTGAAAAGGTCCTTGCCGGTCGGCCCGCCATCCGTGTTCCCGACCATGATGCCGTAGGTCATGAACAGCAGCGCGAAGATGATCGCGTCGCTCATCAGGTAGAGCCAGAAGCCCAGGGCGCGCTGGTCGTGAATCTCGGCAGCCTCCGAGCCGCCGCCGCCGTGCGCCGCCACCGTGCCGGGCCGCGTGCTCATGCCCGGCTGCCCAGGGCGCGGTAGCGGGCCTCCTCGATGCGGGCCACCTCGGCCGCGCTCAGGCGATACTCCTGGTCGTCGTCCGACGAGCGCAGGATCATGGTCAACCACATGACCAGGGCGCTCGCGCCGACCAGCCACCAGATGTGCCACACCATGGCGAAGCCCAGCACGAAGGCGAAGGCGCCCATGACGACGCCGGCCGCCGAGCTCTTCGGCATCTCGATGTCCTCGTACCGGGCGGGCTTCTGCCACGCCACGCCGCGCTCCTTCATGTCGAGCAGCGGCTCGCGGTCGCGGATCTGCGGCAGGATGGCGAAGTTGTAGGCGGGCGGCGGCGAGGCGGTCGCCCATTCGAGCGTGCGGCCGTCATAGGGATCGCCGGTGACGTCGGCGTCGCGCCGGCGGTCGCGGAAGGTCGCCACCACCTGCATGGCGAGGCAGGCGATGCCGATCAGGATCAGGAAGGCGCCGGCGGCGGCGGCCATCAGCCAGGGCGCCCATGCCGGATCGTTGTACTGCTCCATGCGCCGCGGCATGCCCATGAAGCCCAGCACGTAGAGCGGCATGAACGCCAGATAGAAGCCGACGATCCAGAACCAGAAGGCGCGCACGCCCCACGGCTCGTTGATCTTGAAGCCGAACGCCTTGGGGAACCAGTACATGTAGCCGGCGAGGTAGCCGAACAGCACGCCCGGGATGATCATGTTGTGGAAGTGCGCGACCAGGAAGGTCGTGTTGTGCAGCAGGAAGTCGGCCGGCGGCATCGCCAGCAGCACGCCGGTCATGCCGCCGATCACGAAGGTGACGATGAAGCCGATCGTGAACAGCATCGAGGGGTGGAAGGTGATGCGGCCGCGAAACATGGTGAGCAGCCAGTTGAACACCTTCACGCCGGTCGGCACGGCGATGACCATCGTCATGATGCCGAAGAAGGCGTTGACGGTGGCCGAGGAGCCCATGGTGAAGAAATGGTGCAGCCACACGGTGAACGACAGCAGGCCGATCGCCGCCGTGGCGTAGACCAGCGATTCGTAGCCGAACAGCCGCTTGCGGGCGAAGGTCGAGACGACCTCGGAGAACACGCCGAACGCCGGCAGGATCAGGATGTAGACCTCCGGATGGCCCCAGATCCAGAACAGGTTGACGAAGTTCATCATGTTGCCGCCGTGGTCGTTCGTGAAGAAATGCATGCCGAGCAGGCGATCGAGCGCCAGCAGGCCGCAGGCCACGGTGAGGGCGGGGAAGGCGAAGATCATCAGCACGCTGGTGACCAGCGCCGTCCAGGTGAACGGCGTCATGCGCATCAGGCTCATGCCCGGCGCCCGGCGCTTCAGGATGGTGACGACGAAATTTATGCCCGACAGGGTCGAGCCGACGCCGCTGATCAGCAGCGCCCAGATCCAGTAATCGACACCGACGCCGGGATTGTATTCGATTCCCGAGTAGGGCGGATAGCCGGTCCAGCCGGCGGTCGAGAACTTGCCGATCACCAGCGAGACCATGACCAGTCCGGCCCCGGCCGCACTCAGCCACAGGCTCAGCGAGTTGAGGAACGGGAAGGCGACGTCGCGCGTGCCGATCTGCAGCGGCATGGCGAGGTTGACCAGGCCGGTCATGAACGGCATCGCCATGAAGAAGATCATGATCGTGCCGTGCGAGCTGAAGATCTGGTCGAAATGCTCGGGCGGCAGGTAGCCGCCGGAATTGAGCGCCATCGCCTGCTGGGTGCGCATCATGATGGCGTCGACGAAGCCGCGCAGCAGCATGATCAGCGCCAGCACGATGTACATCACGCCGATGCGCTTGTGGTCGACGCTGGTCAGCCACTCGGTCCACAGGTATTTCCAGGCGCGCAGCCAGGTGATGATCAGGACGACCAGGGCCGCGCCGCCCACCGTGACCAGGGCCCCGCCGGCGGCGATGGCGCTGTAGAGCGGCAGGGCTTCGATCGTGAGCTTGCCGAACATCGTCTATCTCCGGGCCGGCGCCGCCGCGGCGGGTTCCGGCATCCGATGGGCGTGGGTATACTTGGCGATGATCGAGTCGAAGAGCTTGGGCTCGACCGTCGAGTAAAAGGTGAACGGCACGTTGCGGCTGCGCACCGCGAGCCTGGCGTAGGTCGGCGCATCGAGCTTGTCGGGCGACTGCCTGGCCTTGGCCACCCAGGCATCGAACTCGGCCGGCGTCATCGCCAGCACCTCGAAGAACTGATCGGAGAACCCGTCGCCGCTGTACTGCGTGTTGCGGCCGACGAACTTGCCCGGCTGGTTGGCCAGCATCTGCAGGCGGGTCTGCATGCCGGCCATGGCGTAGATCTGGCCGGCCAGCGCCGGCACGTAGAACGAGTTCATCACCGTATCGGAGGTGATGCGCAGGCTGATCGGCCGGCCGGCCGGAATGGCCATCTGGTTGACCGACGCCACCCCCTGCTCGGGATAGATGAACAGCCACTTCCAGTCCTGGCCCACGACCTGGATGTCGAGCGGCGGCACGTCGGAGGCGATCGGCCGGTAGGGATCGAGCTTGTGCGTGCTGCGCCACACCAGGACGGCGACAGCAATGACGATGACCGCCGGGATCAGCCAGGTGATGCCGTCGATCAGCTTCGATTCGGACCATTTCGGCTCGTAGCGCGCCGACCGGTTGGACGCCCGGTAGCGCCACGCGAACCAGAACGCCATGACGATGACCGGCACGATCACCAGCATCATGACCGTGAAAGCGTCGAACAGCAGGCCGCGCTCGGCGTCGGCGATCGGACCCTTGGGGTTGAGCACGACCATGCGGTCGCAGCCGCCGGCCAGCAGGGCCACGCCGATGGCCGTCGCCCAACGCCGGGCTCTCTTCACTACCTCTGTCACTCCCCCGCTCTCACCTGTCGTTGAGCAGCAGCGCTAGAGTGAGGCTAGATGTAGTGCCGGGCAACGAATCTTTTTGTTACCAACCGCCCGCGCATCCGAACTGCGCGCGTCTTCCGCCAGGCCCGCCTTCGCGCGTGCGGTTGTCTCCGTCATCCCGAGCGGAGCCGAGCGTAGCGAGGCGCAGTCGAGGGACCTGTCTTCGTGGGCAGCGCATCAAGACAGATCCCTCCACTGCGCCTCGCTGCGCTCGGCTCCGGTCGGGATGACGGAGTAGATTGCCGCAGGCGATGGCGCTACGGCGGCAGGCGACCATCGTTCAAGGTGAGGAGCTAGACACAGCTGTCGGCCCGCCAGTCGACAGGCTTGCTGGCGGCGCGCAGGAAGGCCGCCAGCCACGTCCCGCCCAGCGCATAGTTGGCCTTGGTCGCCTGCTGGTTGGTGGCGATGAAGGTGTTGATGCCGACCGCCCGGCCGCAGGCGTCGACCAGAGGCCCACCCGAGTTGCCGGCCGAGATGTCGGCCGAGTGCAGGATGATGGGCGCGTTGCGCTCCTTGTTCTGCACCGCGCTCACGGTTCCCTTGGTCAGCACGACCTGCGGCGAGGCCTTGAGATCGCCCGCCGCCAGGCGCCGCAGGTTGCGGTCCTGGGCGATGGCGATGGCGGGATAGCCCGCCGACACGACCTCGCTCAATGCCGACGGCTCGGCGGCGATCGGCAGCGGCCGCACCGTGCCGGGCGGCACGACGACCTGGATCACGGCAAAATCCGCCTGGGTCGCCTGGCCGGGCTGCGAGGTCGCCACCACGGTGCCGACATAGCCGGTCTTGAGATGCCTGCTCAGCACAAGCGCCTCGCCACCCGGGCCGGTGCGCCCGATCACGTGGCGGTTGGTGATGACGAGGTTGGACGCCACGAAGAAGCCCGTGCCGCTGTCGCCGCGTTCGGAGATCACCAGCACAGTGGCCTGCTCGAGGGCGGCGGCAAGATCCGCGGGGCTCATCTTGGCTGCCTTGGCCGCGGTCGCCGGCGCGACCGTCGGCACGACAGCCGGGGCCGGGGCGGGACCGGGGACGGCCTCTGACTTGCGCTCCGGGATCGTTCCCGCGGGCGCCGGCGTGCTGCCGGGCACCGACTTGCCGGTCGGATCCTTGCCCAGGGGATCCTTGATCGTGCAGACGTCGGCGCGCAGCCGCTCTTTCAAGAGCGCGATCTGATCCTCGATCTGCTTGTTGGCGGCCTTCTGCTTCTCGATCTGCTCCTCCATCGCCTTCACCTGGGCGGCGTCGGGACCGGGCGGCGCAGGCGGCGGCGGTGGCGCGGGCAGCTGGACCGCCACGTTCACGATCGGCCGGTAGAACAGATACCAGCCGAGGGCGAGGCCGACGGCGATGAACAGGAAGCCGCCGACCAACGCACCGAGGATGAGCGGCCAGCGCGGCTGCGAGGGTTCGTTCGACGGTTGGTTCTCGGCCATGGGATGGAAGTTGGGCTCCGCGGAGAAGGCGCAGTCAATACCCTCCGGGCGGCGGAATTTAGGCGGACGGAGGGCTGCAGGGCGATGCCACCGCTTTGACGCTACCGCGGCGGCGACCTATCGTTCACGCCACGCGCAAGCATTGCCGCACGAGGGAGGTCCCGCATGAGCTTCATCCGTCGCATGGATCACTTCACGATCGTCACCGACAAGCCGGAACAGACCAAGACGTTCTACGGCGCGCTCGGCCTGCATCCGGGCGACCGCCCGAACTTCCAGGTTCCCGGCTACTGGCTCTATGCCGACGAGGGCAAGCCCATCCTGCACGTCATCGAGGTCAAGCAGATGCCGAACCCGGTGCGCGGCGGGCTCGACCACATGGCCTTCCGGGGCGAGAACCTCGGCGGCGTGCTCGCCCATCTCGACAGGAACCAGGTCAAGTATCGCCTGCGCCGCGCGCCCGAGCCGTTCCGCACGTGGCAGCTCTTCTGCTTCGACCCCAACGGCATCGAGGTCGAGATGGATTTCGATCCCGAGGAGACCGGCCCCGCCGAGGTCGAGGATGCCGGCCAGATGTCCGAGACCGCGCGGCGCATGGCGCCGGCCTAACCAGGTCATTCGCCTCCCCCGCAATCGGGGGAGGTGCCCCATGGGCGTTAAACTAGGAGGAAACCTCATCCTGAGGAGCGCCCGAAGGGCGCGTCTCGAAGGATGGGCCACACACGAAATCGCTAGAAAAGTGGTGTGTCGCAACACCTTGTCTGTTGCCGACCCTTCGAGACGCGGCCCTCCGGGCCGCTCCTCAGGGTGAGGTTGCTTTGTAATTTAACGCCTATGGGGAGGTGCCCCGTCTTGCGGGGCGGAGGCGGAAGGCCGCAGTCGAGATGTTCATGATTCCGACGTCGGAATCGGAGAAATCCGCACTGGGGCTCTCCCCCTCCGGTCCTGCGGACCACCTCCCCCGATTACGGGGTAGGAAAAATCAAGGCGAGCGCGGACGAGCATGAATAGCACCACTTTCTCCGAACAGGCGCGAGCGCCCGCCAAGGCCGCGGCGCCGACCGCGGAGGACTACATCGAGCGCGTGCGCGCGTTGGCGCCGCTGTTCGCGGCGGCACGCAACTACGAGGAGGATGCGCGCGAGCTCGACCCGACGCTGGTCGCCGGCATGCATGCGGCCGGCCTGTTCCGCATGCTGCTGCCGCACTGGCTGAACGGCGGCGCGCTCGACACGCTCTCTTACACCCGCGTGGTCGAGGAGATCGCCCGCTTCGATGCGAGCGCCGCTTGGTGCGTCAACCAGGGCTCGGGCTGCTCGATGGCGGCGGGTTACCTCGACCGCGAGACCGCACGCGAGATTTTCCGCGATCCCGATGGCGTGCTGGCCTGGGGACCGAGCCCCGGCGCCAAGGCCATCGCGACCGACGGCGGCTACATCGTCAACTACAGCGGCGCCTTCGCCAGCGGCAGCCGCCATGCGACCTGGCTCGGCGCCCATTGCCTGGTGCAGGAGGCCGACGGAAGCCCGCGCCTCAATGCCAGCAAGCGGCCCGAGCTGCGCGCCATGCTGTTCCCGAAGTCGCAGGCCGACGTCAAGGACGTCTGGCATGTCGTCGGGCTGCGCGGCACGGGCAGCGATTCGTTCGTCGTCAAGGATCTGTTCGTGCCGGCCCGTCACAGCTTCCTGCGCGACGACGAGGCAACGCGCCTCGATCCCAGCCCGCACTATCGCTACACCAGCACCATGGTCTACTCGTCGGGTTTCGCCCACGTGGCGCTGGGCATCGCCCGCGCCGTGATCGACGAGTTCGTGGCGCTCGCCACTCACAAGACGCCGCGCGACTCCCGCAACACGCTTCGCGAAAGCCCGCTCGTCCAGGCCGATTTCGGGCAGGCCGAGGCCAGGTGGAATGCCGCCCGGCACTACCTGCGCGCCACCATCGCCGATGCCTGGCGCGAGATCGACAAGGGCGCGCGGCCGACCGAGGCGCAGCGCGTCGCCATCCGGCTCGCCGCCACGCATGCGATCCACTCGGCCAAGGACGTGGTCGACAGCCTGTACGACGCGTCGGGCGCCAACGCCATCATGGAGTCCGGGCCGTTCGAGCGGCGCTTTCGCGACATCCACGCGGTCACCCAGCAGCTGCAGGGCCGCAAGTCGCACTTCGAGGCCGTCGGCAAGTTCCTGCTCGGCGTTCCCCTCGATCTGGACCGGGCGCAGATCTAGCGGGCCACGATCCGAAGGACGGCCGGGAGGCGAAAATCCGGCTCCCGCCCCTCGACATTAGTGTATATGCACCTAAAATCGTAACCCTCGACCGGCCGAGCCCGCGCGCCTAGGGTCGGCGGCAGCAACAGCGAAGGAGAGTTCCATGACGGCCTGCATCGTCGGATGGTCGCACGGCAAGTTCGGCAAGCTGGATGGCGAGACCAGCGAGTCGCTGATCGTCAAGGCGGCGAGCGACGCCATCGCCCATGCCGGGATCGAGCCCAGGGACATCGACGTCATCTATGTCGGCAACATGAACGGCGGCTTCGTGCGCCAGGAGTTCCACTCCTCGCTGCCGCTGCAGACCCATCCCGACCTGCGCTTCAAGCCGTCGACCCGGGTCGAGAATGCCTGCGCCACCGGCTCGGCGGCGATCCACATGGGTCTCAACACGCTGGCCGCCGGCAAGGCGCGCTTCGTGCTGGTGGTCGGCGTCGAGAAGATGACCGAGCTCAACTCCGCCCAGGCGGGCGAGGTGCTGATCAAGGCATCCTACGTCGCCGAGGAGGCGGCCATCGAGGCGGGCTTCGCCGGCATCTTCGGCAAGATCACCTCGGCCTACTTCCAGCGCTACGGCGACAAGTCGGACGCCCTCGCCAAGATCGCGGTCAAGGCGCACCGGAACGGCGCCAAGAACCCGTTCGCGCACTTCCAGAAGGAGTTCGCCTACGAGTTCTGCCGCACCCCGTCGGACAAGAACCCGTTCGTCGCCGGGCCGCTCAAGCGCACCGACTGCTCGCCGGTGACCGACGGCGCGGCCGCCGTCGTGCTGGCCGACGTCGGCACCGCGCTCGGCATGAAGCAGGCGATCGCCTTCCGCGCCGCCGAGCACGTCAACGATTTCCTGCCGATGAGCCGGCGCGACATCATCAAGTTCGAGGGCCCGCAGCTCGCCTGGAAGAAGGCACTGGCGTCGGCGCACCTCGACCTGCTCGATCTCTCCTTCGTCGAGAGCCACGACTGCTTCACCTCGGCCGAGCTGATCGAGTACGAGGCGATGGGCCTCACCGCGCCGGGCGAAGGCGAGCGGGCGATCCACGAAGGCTGGGTCGAGCGCGACGGCAAGCTGCCGGTCAACGTCTCGGGCGG
>JALHMO010000095.1 GCA_022844015.1 Reyranella sp.
CCGATCAACGCCGGGCAATCGGAGTACAGCGCCCGCGGCGTGCGCCGGCTGATCGATGCCGGCGCCGTCGACATCGTGAACTTCGACGCCTCCGAAGCCGGCGGCATCACCGAATGGCGACGCGCCGCCGCGGCCTGCGCCCTGGTCGACATCGGCATGGCCCATCACGAGGAGCCGCAGATCGCCGCCCACATGCTGGCCGGCATTCCCCATGGCATCTGCGTCGAGTGCTTCGCCGACCCGGCGCGCGACCCACTGTGGCCGCACCTGCTTCCCGATGCGCCGCGCCCGAAGAACGGCGTGCTGGCGGTGCCCGACCGGCCGGGTTTCGGCATCACGCTCGATAAGGCCGCCGTGGAGAAGTACACGATCGCCAGCGCGACGGCCCGGACGTAGGGCGACGATCTCCAGTCGCGCTTCGCAATCCCGCTAACCTCATCCTGAGGAGCGAGCGCAGCGAGCGTCTCGAAGGATGGGCAACAGGCACCGTCGTTCGGGCCCATCCTTCGCGACGGCCGCCCTGCGGCCTCCTCAGGATGAGGGATTTTGTTGGTGCGCTGGCGGCTCACGATGAGGTCGTGTTGCTGACCGAAGAATGCAGCGGCGATCAAAACGCCAGGAGGTTGTCGCGAAAGAGCCTGTGCGAGAAGCCATCGCGGATCAGGCCGCGCCGCTTCAGCGCCGGTGCGAGGCCGTCGGTGATTTCCGAGATTGACCGGCGGGTGACGTTCTCGGTGATCATGAAGCCGTCGCCGCCCATCTCCTGTGCCGCCTCGCCCATCTCGGCGGCGATGCTGTCGGGCGTGCCGACGAAATCGATCCCGCCGCTCGCCGGGTCGGTCAGCATCTCGCGCAAGGTCGTCTTGCCGGTGCCGGTGGTCATCAGCGCGGTCTGACCGCGCGAGGCGTTGGTCTCGACCTCGGGCAGCGGCTCGTCGAGCGCATATCTGGAGAAGTCGAGCCCGCTCAGAAACGATAGCCGGGCGAGGCGGAAATCCAGGTTGCGCGCCAGGGCGGCGTCGGCGCGCGCCTTCTTTGCTTTGGCTTCCTCCATCGTCTCGCCGAGCACGAGGCTCACCGAGAACATCACCTTGCAATGGTCGGGGTTGCGGCCGTGCTTCACCATGCGCTGACGCACGTCGTCGCGATAGCGCTTCGCCGCCTCGGGCCCGCGGCACACAGCGACGATGGTGTCGGCGTGCCTGGCGGCGAACTCGCGACCCGCGGGCGACATGCCGGCCTGGCAGATCACCGGCCGGCGCTGCGGCCCGGGCGGCATGTTGAGCGGGCCGCGCGACTTGAAGTGCTTGCCGACGAAATCGATCGGATGGACCTTGCGGACGTCGGCGTACAGGCCGGTCTCCGGATCGGCGACCACGGCGCCAGGCTCCCACGAATTCCACAGCCGGCCCACCACCTCGATCCATTCGTCGGCGATCTCGTACCGCAGGTCGTGCTCGTGATGGCGCTCGAGGCCGAAATTCTGCGCCGTGCGATCGTTATGCGCCGTCACCAGGTTGAGGCCGACCCGGCCGTTGGTGAGATGGTCGAGGGTCGCCCCGAGACGAGCCGCCAGGTAGGGCGGATAGAAGCCGGTGGTCATGGTGGCGACGATGCCGAGATGGTGGGAGCCCTGGGTCAGCAGCGGGACCAGCGGCATCGGATCGTGCTTGGGCACGGTGTAGGCGTTGTGCAGGTACCATTCCGGCGAGCCCTGGTAGGCATCGGGCACGAACGAGCCGTCCTCGATCATCACGTAATCGAAGCAGGCCCGCTCCATTGCCTTGACCAGATCGACGTAGAGATCGGGCCGCATGTAGTCGGTGCCGATGCTTCCCGACCATGGCTGGTTCCAGGCGTGCACCGAGTACCCGCGGCCGACGAACCATCCCATGTGAAACATCGCGTTCCTCCCCCGCCCCACCTCGCACGCAGCATGCCACGACGCCGTTCAACGAGGATCCTCGCGGCGGCGCACGATGTCTTCGGGGAACGGCAGCCAGGGATGCTTCGAAGTCGTCCACACCGTGCGCACGGGCGCCGGGAAGATCGGGTCGGCGGAGGCGCCGATGGGCGACGCTGATCGAAGCGGGCGTGCGTTCGTTCTCCCAGAACACGGTCGAGCCGCAGGTCGGGCAGAACTGGAAAGTGAGCCGCGCCCCGCTGTCGCTCCGCCGCCGGAAGGCGCGGCGTTCGCCCTCGATCACGAGCGAGGCATTGGCGCATGGACAATCCCGTCATCCCGAGCGGAGCCGCCCCAGGGGCGGCGCAGTCGAGGGACCTTTCTTGCCGAGCCGCATCAAGAAAGGTTCCTCCACTACGCCTCGCTGCGCTCGGCTCCGGTCGGGATGACGGCATTCATTTGCCACAATGCGAATACGTGGGGGCGGGGCAACGCGCGCGTTACCAACCGGAAACTTGATCCACCCCATGGCCGGGCCATCTTGGCGGCAAGAGGTAAACCATGATCGAGCTCAGACCATTCGAGAAATTGGGCAAGTCGAACCACGGCTGGCTCAACGCCAACTTCCATTTCAGCTTCGCCGAGTATCGCGATCCCAAGCGCGTGCATTGGGGCTCGCTGCGCGTGTGGAACAACGACCGCATCGCGCCCGACACCGGCTTCCCGCCGCACCCGCACCGGGACATGGAGATCGTGACCTACGTCATCAAAGGCGCGATCACCCACCAGGACCATCTCGGCAACCAGGGGCGCACCGAGGCCGGCCAGATCCAGGTGATGAGCGCCGGCCAGGGCATCCAGCACGCCGAGTACAATCGCGAGGGCGACGAGACCGAGCTGTTTCAGATCTGGATCCTGCCCAACAAGGAGGGCGTCCCGGCGCGCTGGGAGACCGTGCAGTTCCCGGCCGAGGGGCGCGACGGCAGGCTGGTGCCGCTGGCCTCGGGCCGCGGCCACGAGGGCGCCATCCCGCTCCATGCCAATGGCGCGCTCTATGCCGGCACCCTGAAGGCTGGCCAGACCCTGCGCCAGCCGTTGGGCGGCAAGCCAGCCTACCTCGTCCCGGCCAAGGGCCGGATCGAGGTCAAGGGCGCCGGAGGCCAGCCGGTGACGGCCAATGCCCGCGACGGCGTGGCGGTGGTCGACCTGCCCGAGATCGAGCTCACGGCGATCGAGGATTCGGAGATTGTGCTGGTCGAAACCGACCAATTGAACTGACCGGGGCTTTCGTGCTCTTGCTCCCGTCTCCGCCGTACCGTGGCGGAGACGGGAGCGACCAGGGGAGCACGCACATGGCCTACAAGGGCTTCGATCTCACGGGCAAGGTTTCGCTGGTTACCGGCGGCAATGGCGGCATCGGCTTCGGCATGGCCGACGCCCTGGCGGAAGCCGGCGCCGACGTCTGCATCTGGGGCACCAACCCCGGGAAGAACGAGGATGCCGCTGCCCGGCTGAAGCGGCACGGCCGCAAGATCCACACACAGATCGTCGATGTCGGCGACGAGAGCCAGGTCCAGGCGGGATTCGCCGAGACGCTCCGCGTCATGGGCCACGTCGACAATTGCGTCGCCAACGCGGGCGTGTCGGGCCGCGGCAAGGGCTCGATCCTGGAGATGGACTACGAGGAATGGCGCCGCGTCATGCGCGTCAACCTCGACGGCGTGTTCTTCACCTTCCGCGCCGCCGCCAGGCACATGGTCGAGCGCGGCAAGGGCGGCTCGCTGGTGGCGATGGCCAGCACCGCGGCGGTCGAGGGCGCGGCGCGTTCCAGCCACTATGGCGCCAGCAAGGGCGGTGTCTGCGCCATGGTGCGGGCGCTGTCGGTCGAGCTGGCGCGCTACAAGATCGCGGTCAACTCGATCCTGCCGGGCTGGATCGAGACCGAGATGACGCAGAACGCCTTCAACAACCCGAAATTCGCCGGCAACGTCATGCCGCGCATCCCCGAGCGGCGCTGGGGCGTCGGCGCCGATTTCGGCCCGATCGCGGTCTACCTGGCGAGCGAGGCGACCGTCTATACGACAGGGCGCGACTTCGTCATCGATGGCGGCTATACCCTGTTCTAGGCTCAACCACGATTCCGGCATTCCGCGCGAAACACCAGGGGCGCCAGCACCACGATGCAGCGATCGGGGCGGCTGCCGCCCCGATCTTCAAAGGAGACATCGACATGAACAAGACTTTCGCCGCCTGCCTTGCGCTCGCGCTGATGGCCTCCACCGCGACCCCCATGGCGGTCCAGGCCCAGCAGCCGGCCAAGCCGGCGACGCCGGCCGCCACCAAGCCTGCCGACGCTTCGGCCGAGGACCGCTACATCGGCTATTACTATCCCAAGCCGACCTCGACCGAGGTGTTCGAATCGTCGATGCAGACGATCGCCGGGGCCGAGCGGCCGCAGCGCATCCAGTTCGTGACCGTGGTGTCGCAGGGCACCATCCAGTCGGCCTATCGCGTGCCGTACGCCGTCTTCGCCAAGGGCGGGAAGGGCGACAAGATGATCATCGTCGGCATGCAGCAGGGTGAGCTGAACACGATCTATCGCATGCGCGCCCTGCTCGCCAACATGACGACCATGTCGCGCCTGTCGCCATTCTTCCAGGAACGCACGGTTGCCGAGGACGCCACCTTCTTCGACCTGCTGAAGCTTCTGGGCTTCAAGGAACTCACCATCACCGACGGTGAGAAGCTCACCCATCAGGTGACGATCAAGTAGTCATTTCCCCTCCCCAGCGAAGCTGCTGCGGAGTGGACACAACTCATGCTTCTCCCGCTGACGCGGACGGAGAAGATGTGAAGCCTCATGTTCCTCTCCGCCCGCGTAGCGGGGGGAGAGGCTAGGAGAGGTGGGTCATGGGGCGCCGCCCAGGAACTGATTTATCTAGGTCCATTTCGGGAGGCGTACTGTCGCGACGAAAGTCGCGCGCTCGTTCGGTTCGGTGCTGGGGCATCCACCCACCTCTCCTCCCCCGCGCCATGCGCGGGGCCCCTTCCTCTCCCCCCGCTTGCGCGGGCGGAGAGGACCCAATGAGCGACCACCATCCCGGTCTAGATGTGTCCACTCCGTAGTAGCGAAGCTGGGGAAGCAACGAGTTAGGGCCCGGCGTTCGCCTCCACCGTCCTGGCGACCTCGTGGTGGTACCAGCCGAGCGCCTTCTCGAACTTGCCGAAGGTCTGGCGCGCGTTGGCGCCGCTCGGAAAGTTGCGCTGGATGGTCTCGCCGATGCCGAAATCCTCGACCAGCGCCGCGGCGAACAGGTCGACATTGGCCTTCCAGTAGCTTTCGGGCTTCTTCGCCTTCTCCTCCGGGCTGACCAGCACCGAGAAGTGCATCACCGCTTCGTCGGGCGACACCGGGAAGGCGGTGAACACGCCGCAATGGTCCTGCGTGTAGGTCAGCACCGTGTTGGGGAACAGCTGATAGAGCACGATGGCGTGGTCGCGGATGTCCCAGCGCTTCGTGGGCGTTCCCTCCAGCTCCGTGAGCGTGCGCTTGGCCGCGGCCATGCGGATGTGGCGGTCCATGCGCTCGTAGGTGGCGATGTTGTCGAGGAAGATCGGGTAGACGCTGGTCGGGTGCAGGTAGCGGAAGTGGTAGAGCTCGAGGAAGGTGTCGATCACCAGCTTCCAGTTCATGCGCGGGCGGATCGGCTCGGAGCTGTGCAGTTCCCAGCCCTGCATGTCCCAGCCGGCGAGATCGGGTTGCAGCGCGCCGAGGTAGGGATCGATGTCGAAGCTCGCGTCCTCGCCGTCCTCGAGCGCCCGGGGCACGGCCCAGACCAGGCCGTACTTCTCGACCACCTTGAGGCGGCGCAGGCCATGCGTGCTCTTGTCGAGGTCGCCGAACATGGCGCCGTCGGTGATGCCGACCAGGCGCCCGGTCAGGTCGTAGGCCCAGCCGTGATAGGGGCAGACGAAGGCGCGCTTGTTGGAGCCGCACGGCCTGGTCTCGACGCTGGCGCTGCGATGGCGGCAGACATTGAGGAATGCCCGCAGCACGCCGTCGGTGCCTCGCGCCACCAGGATCGGCTGGCCGGTATCGTTGTGCACGACGAAGTCGCCCGGCTTGCGGACCTGGCCCGAGAAGCCGACGACGATGGGATAACGGCGGAACAGCAGGTCGACCTCGCTGCGAAAGCGCGCCGGGTCGTAGTACTCCTCGACCGGGGTGTGGCTGAGGCCAGGGCCATCGTCGCGCGTGTTGGTCCGCACCATGTGCAGCATGCGCTCGAGATAGGCGACCTGGTCGGCGTGTCGCATGGCGTCCTCCCTATATCGCGTTCATGCCGCCGTCGATCACCAGCTCGGCACCGGTGACGAAGCGCGATTCATCGGAAATCAGGTAGAGGATGCCATAGGCGATGTCCTCGGGCGCGCCGAAAACGCCGATCGGGATGCGCTGACGGGCTCGCTCGCGGGCCTTGTCGGTGGGCAGGATGCCCTCGCCCATGGGCGTCATGATGACCCCGGGATGGACCGAGTTGCAGCGCACCTTGTAGCCCTTGCGGGCACAGTCGATCGCGACCGTCTTGGTGAACTGCCGCACCGCGCCCTTGCTGGCGCCATAGGCCGACAGGTCGGGGGTCCCCAGGAAGGCTGCCAGCGACGACAGGTTGACGATCGAGCCGCCGCCCGACTGGCGCAGCGCCGGCACGCCGTGCTTGCAGCCGAGGAACACGCCTTCGACGTTGATCGACAGCATGCGCCGCCATTGCTCGAGAGTCTCGGTCTCGAAGGTCGCCGGGAAGGGGCCAGAAATACCGGCATTGTTGACCAGCCCGTCGAGCCGGCCCTCGTGCGCGAGGATATCGTCGATGATGCGCTTCCAGTCGGCCTCGCGTGCCGTGTCGTGCTCCTCGAAACGGGCCTTGCCGCCAATCTGCTGCACCGTCTCCTGCCCGCCGGGGCGGTTGATGTCGGTGACGATCACCGTGGCGCCCTCGGCGGCCAGCAATTTGGCCGTGGCGCGACCGATACCCGATCCGGCGCCAGTCACCAGCACCACCTTGCCCGCGACGCGATCCATGCGTTCCTTCCCTGCTCTTTGTTGCCGCAAGGCTAGAAGCAGCCCAGGCTGACGACAAGCGAGGAGGACACCGCATGGCCCGCACCTTGGAATTCTATTTCGACTACGGCAGCCCCTATTCCTACCTAGCCGACACCCAGGTCGAGATCATCGCCCGGCGCACCGGCGCCGCCCTGGCACGCAAACCGATGCTGCTGGGCGGCGTGTTCAAGTCGACCGGCAACCAGTCGCCGATGGTGATCGACCAGAAGGACAAATGGGCGAGCAGCGATCTCGCGCTGTGGGCGCGCTTCTACGGCGTGCCGTTCCAGCGCAACCCGCACTTCCCGGTGAACACGCTCGCCCTGATGCGCGGCGCGGCGGCGGCGCAGATCGATGGCGTCTTCGAGCGCTACCACCCCGCAATGTTCAAGGCGATGTGGGTCGATGGCCGCAACCTCAACGACATGGCCGAGGTGGGCGCGGTGCTGACGGAAGCCGGCATCGATGCATCGAGAATGGCGGGCCGCATCCAGGACCAGGACGTCAAGGACCGGTTGAAGGCCACCACTGACGAGGCGGTGGCGCGCGGCGTTTTCGGCGCCCCGACGAGCTTCGTCGACGACCTGATGTTCTTCGGCAACGACCGCCTGCCGTTCGTCGAGATGGCCCTCGCGGGGAGCCTCAAGTGACTCCTCCCTACGAAGTGGGGAGGAGTCGCCGCCTGCCCTGAGCGAAGCCGAAGGTCTTACGGCGACGGGGTCATGAGCCATGACCCCGTCGCCTCTTGTGGCGCATGACCCCTCCGCCCCGTAAGACGGGGCACCTCCCCAGCTACGCTTGGGAGGTGAACGCAGGGGTCATCTCGATCACCGCCTTGCCGACGACCCGGCGATCGAGGAGCACGCGGAAGGCGTCGGCGGCGCGCTCCATCGGGAAGCGGTGGGAGATGTGCGGGCGCATGACGCCGAGGCCGGCGAGCCGCGGCAGCTGTTCCGCGTAGTCGCGGCCGAGCTCGGGCGCAATGCGGGCGACGGTCTCGCCGGCGCGTACGCCCAGCACGGTAAGACCCTTGATGAGAATATGATTGGACATGAGCTTGCTCGGCCCGCCCGAGGTGAAGCCGACCACCAATAGCCGCGCGCCGTAAGCGGCGGCACGCACCGACTTTTCAAGGACCTCGCCGCCCACTGGATCGTAGACCACGTCGGCGCCGCGTCCCTCGGTCAGCCCTTTGACCGCGGCGACAAAGTCGGCGGTGCGATAGTTCACGACATGATCGGCGCCGAGCATCTGCACGACGGCGAGACGCTCGTCGTCGCCGCCGGTGGCGATGACCCGCGCGCCGAGATGCTTGCCGAGCTGCACGGCCGCAAGGCCGACACCGCCCGCCGCGCCGTGCACCAGCAGCACGTCGCCCGCCTTGACGCGTGCCCGATGGACCAGCGAGTGGTAGGCGGTAACGGCGCCGACGCGAAAGCCGGCACCCTCGGCGAAGCTCCAGCCGTCGGGCAGGCGCATCATCACGTTGCGCGGCACGAGCTTCACGTACTCGGCGAAGGCGCCGGGCCGGATGCCGAAGATCACGCGATCGCCCGGCCGCCACGCCGCGACCTCGCCCCCGACGGCATGGACCGTCCCTGCCCCTTCCATGCCCGGCACGAAGGGCAGCTCGGGCTTGTGCTGATACTCGCCGGACACGGTGAGGATGTCGGGGAAATTGACCGACGCCGCGCCGACCTCGACGACGATATCGCCCGGCCCGGGCTCCGGGACCGGTCGCTCCGCGATCTTCAGGACGGACGGATCGCCCAGGCGATCGCAGAGAACGACGCGCATCGAGTTCACAGCGCCAATTCAGAAGAAACCTCACCCTGAGGAGCCGCGCGTAGCGCGGCGTCTCGAAGGGTGGAAACGAGCAGCACATTTGCGCCCACCCTTCGAGACGGCCGCTGCGCGGCCTCCTCAGGGTGAGGTGGTGTGTGAGGCGCCAATCCCGAAACGCCCACCGCTAATCGAGCTCGAAGGCGTTCTTGTAGTCGAGCTTGAGGGCGGGGTCCTGATCTTCCTTGCGCAGGAAGCAGTTGCCGACGACCAGCACCTCGATCTCGCTGCCCATGAAGCAGCGGAAGGCGTCCTCGGGCGTGCAGACGATCGGCTCGCCGCGCACGTTGAACGAGGTATTCACCACGACCGAATAGCCGGTCTTGGCCTTGAACGACGCCAGCAGGGCGTGGAAGGCCGGGTTGGTTTCCTTGTGCACGGTCTGGATGCGCGCCGAGTAGTCGACATGGGTGACGGCCGGGATGTCGGAGCGTGGCACGTTCAGCTTGTCGATGCCGAAGAGCGCCTGCTCGGCCTCGCTCATGGCGCGGCGGCGGTCGTCGTTCACCGGCGCCACCATCAGCATGTAGGGGCTGTCGCTCTCGATGTCGAAATAGTCGCCGACATCCTCGCGCAGCACCGCCGGGGCGAATGGGCGGAACGATTCGCGGTACTTGACCTTGAGGTTGAGCGTCTTCTGCATGCTGGGCGAGCGCGCGTCGCCCAGGATGGAGCGAGCGCCCAGCGAGCGCGGCCCGAACTCCATGCGGCCCTGCATCCAGCCGACCGCCTTCTCGTCGGCCAGCGCCTGGGCGGTCTGCTCGATCGTCTGGTCGCGCGTCAGCACGGTGAATTTGGCGCCGGCGGCGGTCAGGCGCGCGGCGATCTCCTCGTCGGTGTATTCCGGGCCGAGGTAGCTGCCAGCCATGCCGTCGAGATGGCCATTGAGCTTGCGCGCCTGGCCAAGGAAACCGTGATAGGCGGCGAAGGCCGCGCCGACCGCGCCGCCGGCATCGCCGGCCGCCGGCTGCACCCAGATGCCGTCGAACAGCTTCTCGCGCAGCAACTTGCCGTTCGCCACGCAGTTCAGCGCCACGCCGCCGGCCAGGCAGATGTTCTTCGCTCCGGTGTCGCGCTTCACCGAGCGCGCCAGGCGGATCACGATCTCCTCGGTCACCGCCTGCACCGACGCCGCGAGATCCATGTGATGCTGGGTCAGCAGTTCCTCGGGTTTGCGCGCCTTGCCGCCGAACAGTGCCGCGAACTTTTCGTTCGTCATGCGCAGGCCGGTGCAATAGTCGAAGTAGCTCTGGTCGAGGCGGAAAGTGCCGTCCTCCTTGAGGTCGACGATGTTCGACAGGATCAGGTCCTTGAACTTCGGCTCGCCGTAGGGCGCGAGGCCCATGACCTTGTACTCGCCGGAGTTGACCTTGAAGCCGGTGTAGTAGGTGAAGGCCGAGTAGAGCAGCCCCAGCGAATGCGGGAAGTGCAGCTCCTTCGTCATCTCGAGCTTGTTGCCCTGGCCCCACCCGAGCGACGTCGTCGCCCATTCGCCGACGCCGTCCATGGTGAGGACGGCGGCTTCCTCGTAGGGCGACGGGAAGAAGGCGGAGGCGGCATGACTTTGGTGATGCTCGCCGAACAGCAGCCGCTGCTGCCAGTCGAAGTCGGGCTGCCAGCGCTTCATCTCGTCGCGCAGCAGCATCTTCTGGAAGAGCTTCTCCTTCAGCCACAACGGCATGGCCATGCGGAACGACGTGAATCCGCGCGGCGCGTAGGCGAGGTAGGTCTCGAGCAGCCGCTCGAACTTCAGGAACGGCTTGTCGTAGAAGGCGACATAGTCGACGTCGGCCAGCGCGATGCCGGCACGGTCGAGGCAGAACTGCACGGCATTCTGGGGGAAGCCCGAATCGTGCTTCTTGCGCGTGAAGCGCTCCTCCTGAGCGGCCCCGACGAGATGGCCGTCCTCGATCAGCGCCGCGGCGCTGTCATGGTAGAAAGCCGAGATCCCGAGGACGCGCATGGCGAGCCGACCCTTCGTCTAGAACAGGGTGTAGATGAACGGCGCGATCGCCGAGCCCTTGGTGAGCACGATCAGGCCGCCGAAGATCACCATCATGATCAGGATGGGAAGCAGCCAGAACTTCTTGCGTTCCCGCATGAACGCCCAGAGTTCGCCGACGATGGAGCCCATGGAGGCAGGTCCTTTCTGGTCAGAACTGATTCTTCATCGATTGTGGGGGCGGGCCGGGTGGCGTGCGATCTATCCAGTAGCTCTTGGCCTTTCGATCGAGCCGCAGGCGAAGGAAATCCTTGCCGAACGCCCGCATGACGAGCCCGATCGGCATGATCGTCACGAAGAACAACAGCCCCAGGATGAGGGGATTCATGACCTTGTAGAGCAGCAGGCCGAACTTCAGCCACAGCCGGTTGAGCGGCGCCAGCAGGCGCGGCACCGTGTAGGCGACGATCAGGAAGGCCACCGCGATCGGCAGCAGGTAGTGCCAGCCGGTGTGGTCGCGCCACCACGAGATCGCGCTCAGGATGGCAAAGAAGCCGGCGAAGACCAGGCCAAAGCCGCGGTCCGTGCCGGCCTGAACATGCTCTTCGCGGGAGAAATCTTCGTGAAGCTGGCTGGTCGCCATGTCCTGCAGGGTGCCTGTCGCTGGCCGTTCGTTTTGGGGCCTTTAAGTCTCTGATCGCCAACGCCGAGTCAACGGCACAGACGCAATAGCGGGGGATTTGCCGTCCAGGCGCATTCCGGTCAGGTGGAACCGGCCGGGCCGGAATGCGTCCACTGGAGTCGGCATATCCGCGGCTGCTCTCCGCCTAGGCTGCCGCCGCCGCGTCAGCCCGATGGGCCATCAGGGCCGTCAGGGTCCGCCGCCATGCCGCTGCGGCGCGATCGTAGCTGAAGCCGTCGCGCCGCCGCAGCACCACCCAGG
Source organism: Reyranella sp. (assembly GCA_022844015.1). Lineage (GTDB taxonomy): Bacteria > Pseudomonadota > Alphaproteobacteria > Reyranellales > Reyranellaceae > Reyranella. The sequence continues at coordinate 11,735 of JALHMO010000095.1, forward strand.
CTTCCAGGGACAGCGCACCGCCGATGGCGTCGGCCAGCTCTTCCTGCGCCTTCTCGTCGAGGACGGCGAACTCCGGGGCGAACAGCTCGGCAACCCGCCGGCGTACTTTCTGGCGCAGGCCGTTGGACCGCTCGATAAGTGCGGGATGGTGGGCAAACTGGCCGGCAGCCACTCGCAACGGGATGATCTTGTCGAACAGCCGGGCCAGATTCTCGACCGCCGTGGCGATCCGGAGCCCGAGCGCCAAGCCCTGCGATGCGGGCGGCGGGACAACCAGATCCTCGCCAATGCTGTCCACCGTGGTCACAAAAAGTGACTCGACATCGCCAAAATGCTGAAAGACCGACCGAACCGAGACGTCGGCCCGCTTGGCAACGGCCACCACCGTCGGCGCGGTGCTGGTCTCGGCGATCATCTCCTTGGCCGCCGTCAGGATCCGGCGACGAGTCTCGGCCGCCCGCCGATTGCGCCCGTCGGGCCGGGCGGCCCGGACCGTCAAGTCGCCCGAAGGCGACTGACCCGAAAGAACCATTGCGTCGCCGCGCGTCAAAGCCGCTGCTTCATTCATCATCCATCTTCCTAAGCCGTGATCGTGGGCGAACGGTGGTCAACGCCGAACCCGTCGCCTATGGAAGGCGGTGAGATAGTCGCCCACCGTGGCAGGAACAAGGTCAACACCGTCGCACCCACCATGAATACGAGCCATGCGCCACAACCCCTCGCCATCCTGTGGGATTTCGGCGGGGTCATCCTCAGCAGTCCGTTCGAAGCCTTCAATCGTTATGAAAGCGAGGCCGGACTGCCCAAAGATTTCATTCGCAGCCTCAATGCGCGCGATCCCGACACCAATGCCTGGGCAAAAATGGAACGAAGCGAGGTAAGCCTCGAAGGCTTCGTCGGCCTGTTCGAGGAGGAGGCGCGCCTGAATGGCCATGCGCTGGACGGCTGGCGGATCCTGCAATCCCTGAGCGGCGACATTCGGCCGCAGATGGTGGAGGCGCTGCGGCGCTGCAAGGCGGCGTTCCGGGTTGCCTGCATCACCAACAACATGAAGTCGGGCGACGGCCCCGGCATGGCGCGCAGCGCCGACAAGGCGGCGGCCATCGCCGATATCATGTCCCTGTTCGAGCATGTCGTGGAATCGAGCAAGCTCGGCTGGCGCAAGCCCGATCCGCGCATCTATCGCCATGCCTGCGACCTCCTGGGCGTGGCGCCGGAGCATTGCGTCTACCTCGACGACCTCGGCATCAACCTCAAGCCGGCACGCGCCATGGGCATGCGCACCATCAAGGTCGGCGATCCCGACGTCGCGATCGCCGAGCTCGAGGCGATGGTGGGGATACCGCTGAGGGGATGAGTCATGGTCTTGCGGACCGCGAGCGTCTCGCTCCCTCCGGCTCATGAGCGAGCGAGACGCTCGCGGTCCGCAAGACCATGAAGCGCATCGCACGTCCGATCACGGCGAAGTACCTGGAGAACGCCGCGCGTTTCTACCTCGAGCGCTACGCGGCCACAGCCGACGGCCTGCGCCGCGTGCTGACGCGGCGCGTCCTTCGTGCCGCAAGGACCGAGGCGCCGGTGATGGACAATGTCGAGCAGGCGATAGATTCCATCGTTGCCCGCTTCATCGCGTCGGGCGTGATCGACGATGCGGCCTTCGCGCAGACCAAGGCACGGGCGCTGCATCGTCGCGGCACGTCGACCCGGATGACGCACCAGAAGCTCCGCTTCGCCGGCGTCGATCGCGAGACGCTCGACAAGGCGATGGCCTCGCTCGACGACGAGCTCGCCACCGATCCCGAGACCCGCGAGCGCCGGGCCGCCATCGCGCTGGCGCGGCGGCGGCGCCTGGGGCCGTTCCGGGCGAGCGAGCAGCGCAAGCAGCACCGCCTGCGCGACCTGGCGGCGATGGCCCGCGCCGGCTTCGGCGGCGACGTTGCGCGCAAGGTTATCGATGCCACCGACCCGGACGCACTGGATGAAGCCTGACACTGGACGGCGCTCGATACTGGACGAAGCGCCATTGGGCGGCCATGGTTCGGTCATGAGCCTCACGATCTGGCACAACCCGCGCTGCACGAAATCGCGGGAAACGCTCGAGCTGCTGCGCAGCCGCGGCATCGAGCCGACCATCCGCGAATACCTGAAGCAGCCACCCAGCCGGGCCGAGGTCGAAACCTTGATCGGGCAGCTGGGCGGCGACCCGACGGCGCTGATCCGCGATGGCGAGCCCGAGTTCAAGAAGCTCGGGAAGAAGAAGGCCGGCCTCGCCAAGGCCGATATCGCGAAGGTGATCGCCGCGGCGCCGATCCTGCTGCAGCGGCCCGTCGTCGTGTCCGGCCAGCGTGCCATCATCGGCCGACCTCCCGAAGCCGTGCTGGCGCTCGTGAAGTAGCGAGCGCGTCGTGGTCGGCCGGATCCGTCTCTGGTCGGGCTATGTCCTCTTCGTCTACGTCGTCACGCACCTGCTCAATCATGCGCTCGGGTTGATCTCGCTGCGCGTGCTCGAGATGGGCCGCCTGTGGTTCGCCTTCCTCTGGCAGAACCCGCTTGGCCAGACGGCGCTCTACGGCGCGCTGCTCACGCATTTCTGCCTCGCTCTGTGGTCGCTGTATGGACGTCGCGCGCTGCGACTCTCGGCCTGGGAATGGACCCAGTGGGGCCTCGGCGCATCGATCATCCCGCTCGGCGCCCTGCACGTGGTAGGCACGCGCCTCGCCCACGAACTCTACGGGGTCGAGATCGGCTATTCCTGGGTCCTGGCGTCGCTGGTCGTCTCGCCCTGGACGCAGACTGCCATCCAGTTCTCGCTGCCCCTTGTGGTCTGGTTGCATGCCTGCATCGGCCTGCACTTCGCGTGGCGATTGCGCCCGTGGTATCGTACCTGGCTGCCGGTGCTCTACGCCGTCGCCCTGCTGGTCCCAGTGGCCAGCCTGGCCGGCGCCTCGATCGCGCTGCGCGATGTCGCCGAGCTCGCCAGGACGCCCGGCTTTCTCGACGAGCTGTTCAGGCGCGTCCGCGTGCCGTCGGCCGCCGACATCGCGACGCTCTACCAAATCTCCGATGCCCTGCGCGTGGGGGCCCTGGTTGTTCTCCTCACCGTTCTGGCGGCACGGCCGGCGCGCGACTTCTGGCAGCGCCGGGCCGGTGTGGTGCGGCTCGACTACGGCGAGCGACGCACCACGACGCAACCGACGGGCCTGTCCATCCTCGAGATGAGCCGGCTGGCCGGCATCCCGCACGCCTCGGTGTGCGGCGGCCGCGGCCGTTGCTCGACCTGCCGGGTGCGCATCGGCGGACCCGATCGCGCCTTGCTGCCGCCGCCTTCCACCGACGAGCACAAGGTGCTGCAGCGCGTCACGGCGCCGGCGAACGTGCGGCTTGCCTGCCAGTTGCGCCCGCCGCCCGGCCGATACCAGGTGGCGACGCTGCTGCCGCCAGCAGCAGGACCCGTCGAGGCTTATCGCCGGCAGCCGCAGGCGCACGGCGGCGAACGCTACGTCGCCATCCTGTTCGCCGATATTCGCGGTTTCACCTCGATCTCCGAAGGCAAGCTGCCGTACGACGTCGTCTTCCTGCTCAACCGCTATTTCCGGGCGACCGGCCAGGCGATCGAGGCGGCCGGCGGCAGGCTCGACAAGTTCATCGGCGATGGCGTGATGGCGATCTTCGGCCTCGCCGACGAGCCGCGGACGGCCTGCCGGCAGGCCCTCGATGCCGCCCGGCGCATGGCCGAATCGCTGGACGACCTCAACCGTTCGCTGGCCGGCGACCTCGACCGGCCGCTGCGCATCGGCATCGGCCTTCATTCGGGACCGACCATCGTCGGCGAGATGGGCTACCAGCGCGCCACCCAGCTCACCGCCATCGGCGACACGGTCAACACGGCGAGCCGGCTCGAGGCCCTGACCAAGGACTTCGGCGCCGAGCTCGTCGTCTCGCAGGAGCTGGTCGACCAGGCTGGCGTCGATCTCGACGCCCACGAGCGGCACGAGGTGGAGATCCGCGGACGGCAGGGCCGGCTCGCCGTGCGCGCGGTCAGGCACGCCGCCGACCTCACGGCCCCACTCACGCCAATGTCATGAGATTTTCGTTGCCGATTCCCGAGACCGGACAACAATCCGGCGTCATCCGGAGGTGGATCATGCGCTCGACCCTGCTCGCCACTGCAACCGTTCTCTATCTCGCCTTGGGCCCGCTCGCCCTGGCACCGGCGGCCCTTGCCGCCGGCGGCGCCGACCCCGCCCCGTCCCAGCAGGCCAAGCCCGCCGATCCCAACTTCGCGCGCGCCAAGGCGATGATCGAAGCGCGCGACTACCGCGGCGCCCTGCCGCTCCTGCAACAGGTCGTCGCCAAGGATCCGAAGAACGCCGACGCCTACAATCTGCTGGGTTTCGCGACGCGCTCGTCGGGCGATCCCAACGGCTCGCTGCAATACTACCAGTATGCCCTGTCGCTCGATCCCCGCCATATCGGCGCGCACGAATACATCGGCGAGGCCTACCTGATGCTGGGCCGCTTGCAGGAAGCCGAGCACCATCTCGCCCGGCTCGACTCGCTCTGCGTCTTCGGCTGCAGCGAGTACCGCATGCTCAAGGCCGCGGTGGCCAACTACAAGGCCGGCAAGCGCCCGACGAATTGAGAGGCGCCCTCATGACTCTTCTCTTCCCCAGCGAAGCTGGGGAGGTGTCCGCGTAATCGCGGACGGAGGGGTCGAGAGCGGGACTGAAGCCATGACCCCGCCGCCCCGTATGACGGGGCACCTCCCCAGCGAAGCAGGGGAGGTGCGTGAAAGGCGTACCCATAGGCGAACGCCTGCCATTGCCCGAGCAGGAACATGCACTCCATGCGAAATTGGGCCCCCGCTCCGCGTTCCGCAGCGTTCCCCGCGGCGCCCCGGCCCGCTATGCTCCGGGCGCATAAATGCCCGTTCACGCTGCCGCCTCCGGAGGGCCTTCCGCGATGAGCCTCACACCCGTTCCGCTCGTTTTCGGCGACTACGCGCTGGAAGACCGCTATCGGCTCGACAAGGGCCGCGTCTACCTGACCGGAATCCAGGCCCTGGTGCGGCTGCCGATGATGCAGCGCCAGCGCGATCTCGCTGCCGGCCTCAATACCGGGGGCTTCATCTCGGGCTATCGCGGCTCGCCGCTCGGCATGTACGACCACGCGCTGTGGACGGCAAAGCGCTACCTCGCGGACAACAAAATCCACTTTCAGCCCGGCCTCAACGAGGACCTGGCGGCGACCTCGGTGTGGGGCACCCAGCAGGTCAACCTGTTCCCGGGCGCCAAGGTCGATGGCGTGTTCGGCATCTGGTACGGCAAGGGGCCGGGCGTCGACCGCTCGATGGACGTGCTGAAGCACGGCAATGCCGCCGGCACCTCGCCGCATGGCGGCGTCATCGCCCTCGCCGGAGACGACCACGGCTGCCAGTCCTCCACCCTGCCGCACCAGAGCGAGCAGGTCTTCGCCGCCGCCATGATCCCGGTCGTCAACCCGGCGACCGTGCAGGAGTATCTCGATTTCGGTCTGCTGGGCTTCGCGCTGTCGCGCTACTCGGGCTGCTGGATCGGCTTCAAGGCGATCTCCGAGACCGTCGAATCCGGTTCCTCGGTGTGGGTCGATCCCGAGCGCATCCGCGTCATCATGCCGACCGACTTCCAGTTGCCGCCCGGCGGCCTCGGCATCCGCAATCCCGATCCGCCGCTGGAGGCGGAGCGGCGCCTGCACGGTCCGAAGATGGAGGCGGTGAAGGCGTTCGTGCGCGCCAACGGCTTCGACAAGATGGTGATCGATCCACCGCGCGCGCGCATCGGCATCATGACCACCGGCAAGGCCTATCTCGACACGCGCCAGGCGCTCGAGGATCTCGGCATCGACGAGGAGCGCGCCCGCGCCCTCGGCATCCGTCTTTACAAGGTCGGCATGACCTGGCCGCTCGAGCCGGAAGGCGCGCGCCGCTTTGCCGAAGGCCTGCAGGAGGTCATCGTCGTCGAGGAGAAGCGCTCCAACCTCGAGGACCAGCTCGTCCGCATCCTCTACAACGCCCCGGCCGATCGCCGGCCGCTGGTCATCGGCAAGGCCGACGAGACCGGCCGCATCATCCTGCCGAGCGACGGCGAGCTGACGCCGACCGGCGTCGCCCTGGTGATCGCCAACCGGCTGATGAAGCACACCGGCGAGTCGCCAGAGCTGCGCCAGCGCCTCGCCCGCCTCGAGGCCAAGGAGAAGCTCCTGGCCGCGCCGCCGCCCAAGGTGGCGCGCACACCGTTCTTCTGCTCGGGCTGCCCGCACAACACGTCGACGCGCGTCCCCGAGGGAAGCCGGGCGATGGCCGGCATCGGCTGCCACGGCATGGCGATCTGGATGCCCGAGCGCCGCACGTCGCTGATCAGCCACATGGGCGGCGAAGGCGTGACCTGGATCGGCCAGGCGCCGTTCACGTCGGACAAGCACATCTTCCAGAATCTCGGCGACGGCACCTACTACCATTCCGGCCTGATGGCGATTCGCCAGGCCGCCGCCGCCGGCGTCAACATCACCTACAAGATCCTGTTCAACGATGCGGTCGCCATGACCGGCGGCCAGCCGCACGACGGGCCGCTGACGGTGCCGGAGATCACCAAGCAGGTGGCAGCCGAAGGTGCCAAGCGGGTCGTCGTCGTCACCGACGAGCCCGACAAGTATCCGTTGGGCACCGAGTTCGCGCGCGGCGTCACCATCCGCCATCGCGACGAGCTCGACGCCGTGCAGCGCGAGCTGCGCGACATCCCCGGCCTCACCGTGCTGGTCTACGACCAGACCTGCGCCGCCGAGAAGCGGCGCCGGCGCAAGCGCGGCACCTTCCCCGATCCGGCCAAGCGCGTGTTCATCAACGATGCGGTTTGCGAGGGCTGCGGCGACTGCTCCGAAAAGAGCAACTGCGTGTCGGTGAAGCCGCTCGAGACCGAGCTCGGCCGCAAGCGCCAGATCGACCAGAGCAATTGCAACAAGGACTTCTCCTGCCTGAACGGCTTTTGCCCGAGCTTCGTGTCGGTGCATGGCGGCGCGCCCGCCAAGGCGCGCCGGACCAGGCTCGAGCTGGTCAAGGATGATCCGTTCGCCAGCCTGCCGATGCCGACCTTGCGGCCGCTCGACGAGGCCTACGGCATCCTGGTGACCGGCATCGGCGGCACCGGCGTCATCACGGTCGGTGCGCTGATCGGCATGGCGGCGCATCTCGAGGGCAAGGGCTGCACCGTGCTCGACTTCACCGGCCTCGCCCAGAAGAACGGCGCGGTGATGAGCCACGTCCGCCTCGCGCCCAGGCCGGAAGATCTCCATGCCGTCCGCATCGCTGCCGGCGGCGCCAACCTGGTGCTGGGCTGCGACATGGTCGTGGCAGCCTCGCCCGCCGCGCTGTCGCGCATCGAGCAGGGCGTCACCAAGGCGGTGATCAATGGCTACGTGCAACCGGTGGCGGCGTTCGTCATGAACGGCGACATGGATCTCGGCGCCGAGGCCATGATGAAGACGATCCGCGATGCCGCCGGCGAGGAGTCGACGTCGTTCGTCGACGGCACCGGGCTGGCCACGGCAATCCTGGGCGATTCGATCGCCACCAACCTCTTCATGCTGGGACACGCCTGGCAGAAGGGCCTGGTGCCGCTGTCGCTCGACGCGATCGAGCGCGCCATCGAGCTCAATGGCGTGGCGGTCGAGACCAGCAAGCGCACCTTCGCCTGGGGTCGGCTCGCGGCGCACAACCTCGCCGCCGTGCAGGCCGCCGCCGAGCCGACCCTGCGGGTCGAGAAGAAGGTCGCGCGCACGCTGCCGGAGATCGTCACCAGGCGCTTCGATCTGCTCGAAGCCTATCAGGACCGGAACTACGCCGAGCGCTATCGCGCCTTCGTCGACAAGGTCGCCAAGGTGGAGAAGGAGCGGGCGCGCGGTCGTTCCGGCCTCGCCGAAGCCGTCGCCAGGTCGCTCTACAAGCTGATGGCCTACAAGGACGAGTACGAGGTTGCGCGCCTGTACACCGACGGCGAGTTCCACAAGAAGTTGGCGACGCAGTTCGAGGGTGACTACAAGGTCACCTTCCATCTCGCGCCGCCCTTGTTCGCCGATCGCGATCCGACGACCGGCCAGCTGCAGAAGCGCGAGTACGGTGCCTGGGTGATGCCGATGTTCCGCATCCTGGCGTCGCTGAAGCGCCTGCGTGGCACGCGCCTCGACCCGTTCGGCTACACCGAGGAGCGCCGCACGGAGCGCCGCCTGATCGACGAGTATCGGGCGACGGTCGAGACGCTGCTCGGCACGCTCGACCAGGGCAATCATGCGCTGGCGGTCCAGATCGCCGAGGTGCCCGAGAGCATGCGCGGCTTCGGCCATGTGAAAGACAAGAACGTCCGGCTGGCCAAGCAGCGCGAGGCGAGCCTGCTCGCCAGCTACCATAACCCGGCAGCGCAGGCGGCGGCCGCGGAATAGAGGCAAAGGGCGGGACGCCCACGCTTCCGATGGATTGGGGAGCGAAGCGAGGGCGTCCCGGACACGCGTACCGCGGCGAAGGGAGGGTCGCGGCGGCACGTCCGGGCTATAGGCCGAATTGGCTCCGAAGATAAGCGCGATCAGTTGCGAAAATTGCACACCTGAACCACCCTGCAGGGATGGCGGGCGCTTACGCGCGACCCGACTGATGCGAGAAGGAGGCCGGGTCGAACCGGCCGCCGAAACTGCCCAGTCGATCGAGGGCGCGCTGCCACTTGGCGGGGAAATCGGTGTCGAACACCAGCGCGGCATCACCATCGACCACCAGCCAGGCATTGTCCTGCAGCTCGTGATCGAGCTGGCCGGGTTGCCAGCCGGCATGACCCAGAGCCAGCCAGGCCTGCTTCGGGCCGGCGCCGCCCGCCATGTCCTTCAGGATCTCCATCGACGCGGTAAGCGCCACGCCGCCGCCGATCACCAGCGTGTCGTCGCGCTTGTAGTCGGCCGAGTGCAGCACGAGACCGCGCGAGGGCTCGACCGGGCCGCCGAACAGCACGGGCCGTTCCTCCGCCGCCGCCGGCACCTCGATGCCGAGCTGCTTGTAGACCTGGCCCAAGGGCAGGTCCTCGACCCGGTTGTTGACGATGATGCCCAGCGCCCCGTCCTCGTCGTGCTTGCAAATGAACACGACGCTCTTCTGGAACCGCTCGTCCGGCATGGAGGGTGCGGCGACAAGGAAGCGACCGGCCAAAGTGGCGGAGGGAGAGCCTGACCCGGACATGATGTGATGATCCTCCAGATTCATGGGGATTGTCCGAGCAAACATCAAGCCGGTCCACCCATTGGACAAAGGCCCACCCCTCGCCTAGGGTCCGCCGGTTCGTGAGGCTGCCCGGACCGGGTGGCAATTGGAGGAGCAAATAATGGCGAAAGTCGGCGACAAGGTGCCCAGCGCCACGTTGCGCATGTTGGGCCCCGAGGGACCCAAAGCGGTCACCACCGAGGAGCTTTTCGCGCCCGGCAAGAAGGTGGTGGCCTTCGCCCTGCCGGGTGCCTTTACCCCCACTTGTTCAGCAAAGCACGTGCCCGGGTTCGTGGCCGAAGCTGCTGCGCTGAAGGCGAAGGGTGTCGACACCATCGCCTGCATCTCCGTCAACGACGCGTTCGTGATGGGCGCCTGGGGCAAGGACCAGAAGGCGGGCGACAAGGTCATGATGCTGGGTGACGGCAACGCCGAGTTCACCACGGCGATGGGGCTCACCATGGACGGCTCCAAGTTCGGCCTCGGCACGCGCAGCCAGCGCTATGCCATGGTCGTCGAGGACGGCGTCATCAAGCATCTGTTCGTCGAGAAGCCGGGTGCCTTCGAGGTATCGGCGGCCGAGCACGTGCTGAAGAACCTCTAGCGCCGCGCATCGCGCGGAGCCAAGATCGACGGCGGGGCGCAATGCCCCGCCGTTGTCGTCTCTGGACCGCCATGAACGCACAACTTCCCGGCCTGTTCACCGGCCAATTCTCCATCGATGGAGCGACGCGCCTCTACGGCACGATCGGCGACCCGATCCGCCAGCTGCGGCTCACCGCGATGATGCCTCAGGTCTTCGCCGCAGCCGGCATCAATGCGGTGTGGCTGCCGTTCGACGGCGGCGCCGAGCTGCTGCCGCTGCTGCTCGACGGCCTCGGCAAGCTGCGCAATTTCGCCGGGCTCACCGTCACGACACCGCACGAGGCGGCGGCGCTGCGCCTGCTCGGCCGCGCGACCCGCCGCGCCGAGGCCGCCGGCAGCGCCAACCTGGTGCGGCGCGAGCACGACGGCATCCTGGTGGGCGACAATGTCGAGGGTGCCGGCTTCGTGCGCGGGCTGGAGGCGCACGGCTACCGGTTGCGCGGCGCCAGCGTCTGGGTGGTCGGGCTAGGCGCGGTCGGCGGCGCCATCGCGGCGGCGCTCTGCGAGGCGGGCGTCGGCCGGCTGCTGCTCACGGAGATCCAGCGGGCGCGGATCGATGCCACGATCGACCGGCTGTCGCGACATCATCCGGACGTGCCGGTGGCCGAGGTGACGACGCCGCCCAAGGGCATCCATGTCGCGATCAACGCCACGACGCTTGGCCTGCGCCCTGAAGATCCGCTGTCGTTCGACCCCCTCGTGCTTTCAACCGACGTCGTCGTCGCCGACGTCATCATGAGCCCGGCCGAGACGCCGCTGCTGCACCATGCCCGCACGCACGGCCGGCGCATCCATCACGGCCGCCACATGCTCGACCACCAGGTGCCGCTCATCCTCGACTGGTTCGACATCGACGCCAAGGACCTCGACGTCGTCGCGCTGGCCCGCTCGATCGGGCGTTGAGCTTTCTTCGCCGGGAGGGCGCCCTACAGCGTCACGCCGCCGTTGACGTGGATGGTCTGGCCGGTGACGTAGCCTGCCGCCGGCGAGCACAGGAAGGCGATCACGGCGGCGATCTCGTCGGGCTTGCCGTAGCGGCCCATCGGGATCGAGCGACTGACCTCGGCCATGCGCTCGCGCGGCACCGCGGCATGGGCGGAAACATCCTTCTCGACGAAGCCCGGCGCCACGCAGTTCACGGTAACGCCGGCGGGCGCCAGATCGACGGCAAGCGCGCGTGCGAAGGCCTCCATGCCGGCCTTGGCGGCCGCCGAGGCTGGAAAGGTCATCAGGCCGCGCGCGAAGGCGTGGGCCACGAACGACGACACGCCGACGAGGCGCCCGCTCGCGCCGGACTCGACCAGCAGCGGCTTGGCGGCCGTCGCCAGCTCGAAGAACGCCGTGGTCATGGCGGCGAGGCTCGCCTCCCAGGCGACGCGGTCGAGCTCGCCGACCGGGCGCCGATCGGCGAAGCCCGCATTGCTCACCACGATGTCGAGCCGGCCGAAGCGCGCCGCGGCCTCCTCGACCAGGCGTGCCGCGGTACCCGGCTGGGCGAGATCGCCCTCGACGATCAGAGTCTCGGCGCCCGTGTCTCGCAGCACGCCGGCGACGGCCTCGGCGCCGGCGCGGTTGCGCCGGGCATGCAGGGCGATCGCCATGCCGGGTGCCGCGAGCGCGCGCGCCGTCGCCGCGCCGATGCCCGACGAAGCACCGGTGATCAGGGCAGCTCTGGTCATCGCGGCAGCTCCTGCCGACGGAAGCCGACAGGGAGCCTGTCGCCGTCGGGCTCGCCAAGAGCGGCCGAGTGGAATGCCAAGGCCCGGTCGAAGCTGCCGATGCCGGCAGGAGCATGCGAGGTCATCATGGATCAGGTTAGCACCGCCTACCGGCACGCGTCGCGCACGACCGGCGCCAGAAAGTCGGCGAAACGCTGGGCACCCGCGGCGGAGAAGTGGCCGTTGTCGACGAAGTCCGAGTCGGAAAAGTCGTCGATCGGCACGTCGACATAGGTGTCGCCCAGCGCCCTGGCGGTCCGCGCCAGCAGCGCGTTCAGGCGCTGCTGCATCGGCCACAGGTCTCGGTCGCGCACCAGAGGCAGCCAGCCATAGCGGCCGTCGCCCCGGAGTTGCGCCCGGTTGAGCAGCTGACCGACCCAGATCGTGGCGACGCCGCGCTCGCTATTGATCGCCGAGATCGAGCGCACGTTGCGCTCGAACAGGGCCTCGACCCTCGGATCGTCCCCGTCGACCGGCGGCCGGCCGTAGGGATCGGAAAAGTAGCGGACGGTATCGACGCCGGCACCGAGCACGCGCGACAGCATGGTGAGCAGCGGCGAGAGGGTGACGTGCGAGCCGCCGATGCGGCGCGTCTTCAGCGAATCGACCTGGCTCGGAAGATGAAAGTCGGCATAGCCGGAATCGAGGCGCGGGATGTGCGCATTGCGCAGGTCGTTCCAGCCGACATAGTAGACTGCGCAGCGCGGCGTCTTGCCGAACTTCGTCTGGTAGAAGGCCGTCTGGATCAGGTGCTCGACCGTCGAGTAGCCGGGCACGCCGTTGTTGACCACCAGGAAGCGGCCGGCATCGCGGCCGCGATCGAGCGCCAGGGCAAGGCGATCGCTCCAGGTGTCGCCCTCGCCGGCGGCGATGTCGTAGGTCGTCGAGCCGCCATAAGTCGCCACCATCGCGCGGTCCGCCAGGCCTTCCGGTCTCGGATCGCGCCCGCGGGTACCTTCCGATGTATGGCTGATGGCGAGCCCGGTCGCGCTGGTGAGCTGCAACGACGGGATCGGCACCGCCTGCAGCAACGCATGCCATTGGAAGCGCACCGGCTCGGCCTTGTCGGCTGGCAGCAGCGGAATGACCTCGACTCCCGCCCGTCGCAAGGCGTAGGCGCCGGCGCCCCAGGCGAAGTCGACGATCGCCAGGACGAGCAGCGCTCCGGCGATCCACGGCCTGCGCACGAGGGCAACGGCCAGGCCCAGCAGCACCAGAAGGTAGAGGAAGTAGTCGGCCCGTGGCCCGCCGCCATGCAGCTCGTCGATGCCGGCGAGCCAGCGCGCCGTCGCCAACACTGTGGCGGCCACGACGAGGGCGATGACCGCGATGATCGTCCGCTCGAACCGGTAGGGGCGGCCGAGGCCGAAATAGGTGCGCACGCGAGCAGGCATTGAGGCGGGCGCTCGTGCCGGGCTACTCCAAGGTCAGCTTGGCCATCCGCGCAATGGCGCTCCAGCGCGTGATCTCCTGGTCGACGAAGCGGGCGAACTCGGCGCGGCTCTCGAGCTCGACGCGCGCGCCCTGCTTTTCCCATTGCGCCTCGATCTGCGGTTCCGCCAGCGCCGCCTGCACGGCGCCATGCATGATGTCGAGCACCGTCCCCGGGGTGCCGCGCGGCGCGAACAGGCCGAACCACTGGCTGACGCGAAAGTCGGCCAGGCCGGCCTCGCCGAAGGTCGGCACCTCGGGCAGCACCGGGTCGCGCCGGCGACCGGCGATCGCCAGCGCGCGGATCTTGCCGGCATTGGCCGCCGCGATGTGCGGCGGCAGGAAGGCCGCATCGACCCGCCTGGCCAGCAGGGGATCGATCGCCTGGGCGCCGCCGCGGAAGGGCACCTGGGTGAACTGCAGGCCCGCCCGCTCCTCGAGCAGCTCGAGCGCGAGATGGGAGATGGTGCCCGGCGCGTCGTAGCCGACCTCGATCGACTTTGGCTTGGCCTTGGACGCGGCGATGAACTGCTGCAGGTCGGCGACCTCGAGCCGAGCCGGGTTGATCGCCAGGACCAGCGGCTCGCGGGCGAAGGCGCTGATCGGCACGAAATCGCGTCCGAAGTCGAAGCCCGCGCCGGACTTGGGATAGATGATCGGGGCGTAGGTCAGGCCGGTATAGCCGACCATCAGCGTGTAACCGTTCGACTCGGCGCGCCCGAACAGGGTCGCGGCCATCGTGCCGCCGCCGCCGGTGCGATTGTCGATGGCCATCGGCTGGCCGAGGCGCTTGCTCACCAGCTCGGCGAGCGGGCGGGCGTAGAGATCGGCACTGGTGCCGCGCGAGAACGGCACGATCCAGGTGACCGGCCGCTCGGGCCATGTCGCTGCAAGGGCCCGCGGCGCAGCCGCGGCCGAAAGCAGACCACCCAGCGCAGCTCGACGAAACAGACCGACCATGCTCAACCCCATCTTCGCGCCGGACCCTAACGGCAAGCGACGCCAAGCTCTAGTCCGCCGTGTTCGCAGAAGCCACTACACCAGGCGCGCGATGAGCTCGCCGAGATTGGGGGTGCCGATGCCGGTCACGAGATCGAAGCCCACGGCAGCCCGGTAGCCGTTGTTGTCGCCGCCCGTGATGTCACGAAAGCAGGCGGTACCGACCAGGGGGTAGAGGTGGGGGTTCAGGTAGGGAACCGGCCGCCGCCCCGCGGCAAGCCGGGCCTCGTTGAGGATGGCGCACAGGCCGGCCCACACCGGCGCGCTCCAGCTGGTGCCGCCGATCGTGCCGCGCTTGCCGCCGAAGATCACCAGCGCGCCATGGCGAGGATCCGCGGCGATGCTGACATCGGGCACCAGCCGGCCCGGCCTGGAGCGACGCTTGACGCCTTCCTGCCAGCGTGGCCGGGCGAAGCGCTTGCTGACGCCGCCGCCGCTGCCGGTCCAGCCGGTCTCGCTGATCACCGAGCCGTCGGTCGCGAGCACAAGGGTCGTCCCGCCGACGGCGATGACGTGCGGATCCGATGCCGGATACTGCGTCTGCAGGCGCCGCGGGGCGAACGGCACGGCGCCCTGCGGCCGCGCGCCTTCGTCGCCGCTCGACACGAAGACGTTGACCCCGAGCGCCGCCAGCTTCAGGAACTTGCGGCGCAGGATCTCGAGGTCATGCGGCTGATGCCTGACCAGGTCGGCCTCGCCGAGGCCGAAGCTGATCGACATCTGGCGGAGCTGCGGGCGGACGCGCGCATCGGCGATCACCGCATCGAGGGCGCGGGCGAAGTCCGGGAGGTCGAGCGAACCGGTTGCATAGACCCGCACGGTGGCGCCCGGCGCAATGCCGCTCGCCCACTCGACATCGATCGACTCCTCGCCGTGCGGCTTCGGCAGCTTCGTGCCGGTGGCGCGGATCCCGACGACGCGGCGCTGATCGACCGGCTGGCCGTTGGCCTTCCAGAAGGCCGCCAGGTCGCGGCGGCGCGGCAGCGTGTCGGTGATCACCGCAATCTCCTGGCCGCGCCCGGTGAACGGCAGCCTGGCGCCATAGGTCATCAGCACGTCGTCGACCAGGAGCGCGCGCTTGCGCACCTTCGGCTGCTTCGCCAACCGGCTTTCCATCCTGTGCGAGCTCTGGAAGTGACAGCCCAGAGCGAGGCCGCCGCTGTGACGTACCGAAGCGGCGACCCCGCTCGGCAAGGAAGCCTCGTGGCCTGCCCCTCGATGCGATGGTCTGCCGCCCGTAGCGGCTGGCCGACCGAGGCCGAGGGTGCGCGCAACCAATTCGGAGGGGGCAACAGCCTGGAGGGCTTGCCCGTCGGCCGAGCGATAGGTGACGTCGAAGCCTTTCGATGTCAGCCAGGAGTCGAGGCGGCTCGCCGCCTTCCGGCTCGCCGTGCATTCCCGATCCAGATGGGCGCGCGAGATCGTCTCGCCCCGGGCGACGCGCCGCTCGAGCTCGGCTCCGCGCCGGCCGGCCGGCTCGACGATGAATTGCACGCCGATCCAATCTGCCGACCGGTCCGTGCCTGCGCGCCTCGCCTGCGACCGGACCGACCTCGACTCCCGCCCCGTCGACGCACGCTGCTTGCACTTGGCCATCGATTTCCCTTTCCCCGCAGGGCAGCGCCCGCGCTGCCGACGAGCGGAAACTGCGGGGAATGGGATTCGACGGTCGGTGTCGTTTGCCACACGCCCGGGCGATTCCGGCCGAGCGGAACGGAATTCCGGTCTGTGCTGCGCGTTTGGACAGGGTCACGATCTCTTGTCGCCCCTGCTCAAACTCTCCACACTCCGCAGTGGGAGGTACCGGGGGGTGCCAAGCCGGAAGGTCATTCCGTCGATGGTGCGGTGCCAGGCATGCGGCACGAGCGCAATGCCCGACGCCAACTATTGCAGCCAGTGCGGACGACCGCTCGGATCAGCGGTCGATTGGCCGCCAGGCGCGCGCGCCACTGACCTGCGCCCGCTCACCGTTCTGTTTTGCGATCTCGTCGGTTCCACCGCGATGGCGAGCCGTCTCGACCCGGAAGTCTGGCAGGACATCCTGGTCGACTATCAGCGGACCGTGCGGACGGCGGTCGCACGCTTCGGCGGCCATGTCGCCCGCATCGTCGGCGACGGCATCCTGGCCTATTTCGGCTGGCCCCTCCCGCACGACGACGACGGCGAGCGCGCCATTCGCGCCGGCCTGCAGATCGTCCAGGATCTCCAGCGGCTGGGCCGGGCCGGCCCGCAAGGCGGCGGCGTGGA
>JALHMO010000096.1 GCA_022844015.1 Reyranella sp.
CGCCAGTTCTGGGTTCCGCTGCACAAGCTGTTCAGTGGTCCGGAGTGCCTCGAGGGGCTCGATCTCGACGTTCGGATCAACAGTGGCTTGCGCAACGACCTGATCTCGATGTTTCACAAGTACCTCGACGTTCGCGGGCTGAAGAACAACTGGCGAGGCGAGGAGCTCGAGCATCATCCCTTCGTGATCAAGGACGAGAAGATCGGATCGATCTCCCGGCGCGCCGAGTTCGGGGCAGGCGTGCTCGAACCCCGGCCTGGCCCACTCGTTGCACCTGCCGAGTACAAGGGGAAGCCCCTTACCTTTCCGGTCGATGGACGACATACTTCCGTCCGCCAGAATCTTCAGCTCTCGTCGATTCAGACCCTGGCCGAATCGACCTATGACGTGCCGCGCTACCTGGCCGACGCCGGGCAGGATTTCCAGCGACTTGCCCCGCAGTTCGTCAACATGCGTCACCGGATGATGCCGGATGGAACGGTCGAGAACCTGAATCATAGGCCCGACCTCAAGCAGACCCTTCGCAAGGGCGGTTATGACGCCCTGCACTTCACCGACAGCTCCGGCGACGGCTGGGTAGAGGCGCTCTGTCCCCAGCTCGACGGGAAGGTCGACGCGCGACTGCCCGCCTATGCCATGGTGGGCCTGCCCGATTTCTTCCCGGAGATCAATCAAAGGGAGCTGATGCTCTGGTGGCAGCGCGAGGTGCCGGAAAAGGTGCGGGCAGCCTTGTGGGTGATACCGCCGTTTGCCTTGTCTCAGACTCGCATCGCGGCCAACATTTTCCTGCCCGCCGGGTTCAGCGTGGAGGACGACAGCGTCACGGCAATCGTCTGCCATCCCGTACCGGAACTCGGCCCTGTGCAAATCCCGAATGGGCCCGTGAGCAGCGCCAAGACGGGTCTGCCCGACGGATCTCCAGGCATGTTCGATCCGGGGTGGGACACCAGCCAGGGCATTCATTTTTCGGGCGACGGCAGGCCCTTGCAGCGATTCATGGCCGGCTACGGTCTCGGATCGCCATTCATCGAGGATGCCAAGCTGTGCGCCGCGCTGGGCAACTACTGGCCGGGCGTTGCGCCGGATGGAACACGCGTCTTCGCTCCCGACAAGGAAGTCGGCGGTATCAAGTACCCCTATCCGACGATCACGCCACTGACCGATCAGGAGATCGGGATTACCCCTCTTGCCGACGGTACGTACATGCCATGGGATGGCGTGCGCGGTCCGCGTGTCGAGCAGGTCGGCCCGCTGCGGCACGCAATCTATGCCGATGCCTGGCATGTCGACTATATCGCCATGCTGGGCACCATGACCGCGGCGCTTACCTCGCGCATCGATATCGCCGAATACAAGGCGCGAACCATGGCCATGGCGGCCGTGTACTGGGCACTCGGGGTTCGTGACCCCGAATTCGTCGGAGACAAACTCGGAACGGCCCCGCAGAAGGTCCTGCAAGCCAAGTCGAAATGGGCAGTCCTGTCGTTTAGCAAGATCCCCCATGGCGATGCCGAGTCCGCCGCCGCCGAAGGGCAGGCGGGCGTTGCCCTCCCGAAGGGGCCCCTGTTCCGGTTTCATGTCTTCCGCTGGGGCAAGGAAGTTGCGGAGACCGATGCCAAGGCGGGACCGGGCCAGCCGACCTACACGGTCCGTGTCGAGATGCTGGAAGAGGCGATCGCCTACGTGAGCGGATCCGTGGTGCTGCTGCAACGAAATGGCGGGACATGGTCGAAAGACACCTCGATGCCGACGTAGTCGTCGTCGGGGGCGGGCCGGCGGGCAGCGCCGCGGCGATCGCCTGTGCCTCTCGGGGCTTGCGAGTCGTGCTGCTCGAACGCGACGTCTTCGCCAGCGAACGCCCGGGAGAAACCCTGCATCCCGGCGCGGAGCCGTTGCTGGCGCAGCTAGGCCTTTCCGAAAGGTTGCCGACGGTCATCGGAGCGCGTCACGAAGGAATCTGGATCGAGTGGGGCTCCCCACGCCGGTACGAGCCCTACGGTGCCGACGGGGACGGGCCCTGGAGCGGCATGCAGGTCTCTCGCGCCGACTTCGACTCCCTTCTGCTGGCGCGCGCCCGCGAGCTGGGCGTCGATGTCCGGCAACCCTGCGCCGCCACCGCGCCTCTGCTCGGTGAGGCAAGGCTGAACGGTGTCATGACGGACGACGGCCCGGTCGTCGCTCGCGTGGTGGTCGACGGGTCGGGCCGGGCGAGATGGCTGGGGCGCGCCTTGGGCGTCGACAGCCCTGCGCGCTCGCCGCGGCTGATCGTGAGGTACGGATACATGGAAGGTACCTGTCCGGTGCGCGATGCGGCGCCGGCCCTCGTGGCCGACCAAACGGGGTGGACCTGGACGGCGCGTGTGAATCACAGAAAGTATCAATGGACCCGGCTGGATTTCGGCGCGGTGCCGGACGCCGACTGGCTGCCGGAGGAATTTCGCGCGTTGACTCCGCTCTCCCGAACACGCGGAGCGGACATGACCTGGCGCATGGCCGACAGTGCGGCAGGGCCCGGGTGGTTCATGGTCGGGGATGCCGCGGCCATCCTCGATCCGACGTCGTCGCGGGGTGTCCTGAAGGCGCTCATGACGGGAGTGATGTCCGGCCATCTCATCGCCGGCGTTCTACAGGGCAAGGCCCCCGGCGACGAGGCTGCCCGCGCCTATCATGCGTGGATAGCCGATTGGTTCGAGACGGATATCGGGAATCTGACTGCCTTCTATCGAATGCTCAACAATTCCCTCTTCGCGTAGAAGGCGCTCGGCGACGAAAAGTCAAAAGCAATCGTTCTCACCGGCTCCAAGCCGGGGTGTCATGGCAATAAGTTGGGGGAGACGGGGGGATGAAGAGGAACTCGCTGCGCGGGGTTCTTGGCTGCGTGGCGTGCATGGTCGCTGCCGCCGCGGTTCATGCGCAAACACCAGCACCGCAATCGATTCCGACGCCGGACCAGCCAGCGCCGACATTGACCACGCCCGCCGAGAAAGAAGGCTGGAACGGCCCCTTTGGAGGGACCTTCAACGCGAGCTTCACATTCGCGACCGACTACTCGTTCCGCGGCATCTCGCAGACGGCACGTCAGATCGCCTTCCAGCCGTCCTTCGGCTACGAGACGCCGTCGTTCGGCCAGGATTTGGCCGTCAGTGCCTATGTCGGGGTGTGGGGCAGCAACTTCTCCTCGCCCGGCAGCACCACCGAGGTCGATCTGCTTGCCGGCTTCAAGGGCAAGGCCCTGAACGAGAGGCTGACGTTCGACCTCGGCTTCGTGCGCTACAACTACCTGGGCGCTCCCGCCGATCT
Organism: Reyranella sp.; assembly: GCA_022844015.1. Lineage (GTDB taxonomy): Bacteria > Pseudomonadota > Alphaproteobacteria > Reyranellales > Reyranellaceae > Reyranella. The sequence goes on from JALHMO010000096.1 coordinate 3,301, forward strand.
TTACTACGACTTCAACGAGTTCAGCCTGGTCGCAGGTTACGATTTCGGACTCTTCCAGGCGAAGGCGGCCGTCTACTACAGCCCCAACTTCTACGCCAACTCGGGTGACGCCTGGTACAAATGGGGTCAGATCACGATCCCATTGAGATTTGTTCAGATCAACGAGAACGTGTCGTTCAGGCTCTTCGGCTCGCTCGGCAATCAGTATGTCGGGCGCTTTCCCAGCTACGAGATCGGGGTCGACAACTACTGGGATTGGCAGATCGGCCTCGCTGCGAACGTGTATGGCTTCGACCTGGCGGTTGCCTATGTCGATACCAATCTCGGCGTCGCCAACTGCGCCAACACCCGCAACTGCGAAGCACGCGTGGTATTCACCTTCAGCAAGGCGTTCTGAGCTTTCGAAGTCTGGGGGCCGGCATTGTGCGGCGAGGCAGCTCACAGCGCCATGGTCACAATGCCGGCATGACCTCGCGCGCGAACAGCTCGAGCGAGTGCGCCGACTCCTCGAAGGTCAGGTCGCCGAACGCGAGGCGGCACAGGCTGTAGTTGATGCCGGCAGTCTCGTTGTCCTTCTTCATGCGGTCGCGCACTGTAGAGGGCGAGCCGGCGATGATGTAACCTTGGGCCAGCGCGTCCTCGAACTCGGCGGGAATCAGCTGACGCGGCAGGCCGACGCCATGCGCCCGCCACAGATGGATCAGGGCGTCGTACCACTGCAGGAAGGCCCGTTTGGCAGCTGCCTGAGCCTCGCGATCGGTGTCGCCGACCAGAATGTGCCGGCTGAGGCCGATCAGAGGCATTGCCTGCGGATCGCGACCGAGCGTCTGCCATGCCGCGCGATAGCGCGCCGCGAACTGGCCGACGCCGTCGGCCCGCATGCCGACCACGGTGTTGCACGCCTGGCTGGCCAGCCGGTCGGCGCTCTCCAGCGAGTTGGCGCCGTACCATAATGGCGGGTAGGGCCGCTGGATGGGCTGCATCTCCATCGGCACGTCCTTGAAGGTGAAGTATTTGCCCGCATGATCGAGCCGCGGCTGGGTCAGGCCCTTCAGGATCACGTCGAGCGCCTCGGCGAAGCGCTCCGGTCCGGTGGCGGGATCGACGCCGTAGTAGCCGACCTCGTAAGGCGAGATGCCGCGACCGATGCCGAGCTCGAGCCGGCCGCCGCTCATCTGGTCGAGCATGCAGATCTCGTCGATCAGGCGCAGCGGATGGTAGAGGTTGACCGTGTAGACCAGCGGGCCGAAGCGCAGCCGGCTGGTGCGCTGCGCCACCGCGGCGAGGAAGACGCTGGGCGAGGGCGCCATGCCGAGCGGCGTCGCGTGATGCTCGGCGAGGTGATAGGCGTGGAACCCCGCCTTCTCGTAGAGCTCGATCAGCCGCAGCCGCTCGTCGAACTGCCGGCCGAGATTGGCGCCGGCACGATCCATGTGATCGAAGACACCGAACTTCATGCGTTTCCCCCTCCATTCGTCATCCTGAGCGGAGGAACTCATCGCCTGGCATGCGAGGCTCGCGCTTGGCCAGCGGTGATGAGATCCTTTGCTGCGCTCAGGATGACAAGTGTTACAGCGCCCGCTTCCTGCTCGAGATCACGCCGCTGGCGATGCCATGCCATTCGATGGTGCCGGCGAGGCGGGAATGCTCGATCTTGGGGCACCGGTTCATGACGACCTTCAGGCCGGCGGCTTCTGCCCGGTTGGCCGCTTCCTCGTTGACCACGCCGAGCTGCATCCAAACAACCTTGGCGCCGTGCGCGATCGCGTCGTCGGTGATCGGGCCGGCCGCATCCGAATTGCGGAAGATGTCGACCATGTCGGCCCTGGCCGGCAGCTCTGCCAGCGAGGCGTAGACCTTCTGCCCCATGATCTCCTGGCCGGCGGCGGCAGGATTGACCGGAATCACCCGGTAGCCGCGGTCGAGCAGGTATTTCATGGCGAAATAGCTGGGCCGATTCCAGTTCGCCGAGGCGCCGACCATGGCGATTGTCTTGCACTCGCGCAGGATTTTGCGCAGGTAGGAATCCTCATAGCGATCATGGCTGACGGCGGTCATGCAAGGAGTATACATGGCGGGACCCCTGCTTTTCGAACCGATTTCCCTGCGTGACGTGACGCTGAAGAACCGCGTCGTGGTGGCGCCGATGCACCAGTACTCGGCGGTCAAGGGGTTCGCCACCGACTGGCACCTGATGAATGCCGGCCGCTATGCCGCCGGCGGCGCCGGCCTGGTGATCATGGAATCGACAAAGGTCGAGCGGCGCGGCTGCGGCACGGTCGGAGACCTCGGCATCTGGGACGACGCCTTCGTCCCCGGCCTGCGGCGCTGTGTCGAGTTCATCCGCAAGCACAACGCCGTGCCGGGCATCCAGCTCGGTCACTCGGGGCGCAAGGCCCGCCGCCTCCGGCCGTGGGAGGGCGGAGCGCCGCTCACGCCGTCGCCGGAGATCGACGATTGGGAGGCCTGGGAGCTGGTGTCCTCGAGCGACCGCAGCTCGCCGGAGACCGATCCGACGCCGCGTGCGCTGACGCGCGCCGAGATCCCCGAGGTGGTCGAGCGCTGGGGACAGGCGGCCCGGCGGGCCCACGAGGCCGGCTTCGACGTGCTCGATGTCCACGCCGCGCACGGCTACCTGATCCACCAGTTCCTCTCGCCGTTCTCCAACCTGCGCAACGACGAGTACGGCGGCAGCGAGCTCAACCGGATGCGCTTCTGCATCGAGGTCGTGGAAAGCGTCCGGGCCCACTGGCCCGCCGGCAAGCCGCTGTTCGTGCGCTTCTCGGTCGAGGACGATGCCGGCTGGGGGCCCGCGCAGAGCGTCGCCCTGGCAAAGATCCTGAAGCCGAAGGGCGTCGACGTGATCGACTGCAGCTCGGGCGGCATGCGCGGCTCGCCGGTGGTGAGCGCCGGCCCCGTGACCTACGGCTACCAGGTGCCCTACGCCGAGCGGTTGCGCCGGGAGGCCGACATCATGAGCATGGCGGTCGGGCTGATCGTCCATGCCGATCAGGCAGAGCAGATCCTGCAGGAGGGCAGGGCAGACCTGATCGCCCTGGCCCGTGAGTTGCTTTACAATCCCAACTGGCCGATGGACGCCGCGCAGAAGCTCGGGGTCGACAAGCAGTTCGGCTCGGTGCCGCCTGCGCAGGCCTATTGGCTCGCCAAGCGTGCGCAATCGGTGAAGAGCGTGGTTCCGTCGACCTTCATGAAGGGCATGAACGTCGGCTAACGAAGGGGATGCAGCGATGGATACCGTTGTTCAGCAGAGCCGTCTCAACATGACCGATGCCGAGTGGCAGGCGCGCTGCGACCTCGCCGCGCTCTATCGGATCACCGACGTGTACGGCTGGACCGACACCATCAACACGCACATGACGGTGCGCATCGCCGACGATCCGAAGTGCTTCCTGATCAACAACTACGGCGACCTGTTCCACGAGATCACCGCATCGAGCCTCGTGAAGATGGACCTCGACGGCAAGGTCTACAGCGACGACGGCAGCTTCAACCAGGCGGGCTTCACCATCCACAGCGGCGTCTACAAGGCGCGGCCCGACGTCAATTGCGTCATGCACACCCACACTCGTGCCGGCACCGGGATCTCGGTGCTGAAGAAGGGCCTGCGGCCGATCAGCCAGGACGCGCTCGCCGTGCTCGACGAGGTCGTCTATCACGAGTACGGCATGCCGACGTCGGAAGAGGAATGCGAGGCGCTCGGCATCACCTGCCAGAAAGGCAGCTCGGTCGTCTTGCGCAATCACGGCCTGCTCTCGGTCGGCGCCACCATCCCGGCGGCCCTGCGCCGGCTCTACATGCTGGAGCGCGCCTGCGAGGTCGAGATCATCGCCCGCGGCCTCGACGAGGAGCCGGCGCCGATCGACGACGAGATCGTCCGGCGCTACGGCGAGCGGGCCCGCCAGCAGCGCGCCTCGCCCGAGTTCGGCGTCTCCGACTGGAAGGCGGCGGTGCGCCTGATCGAGGGCAAGGGCACGGACTGGCGGCAATAGCCGCCGGTCAGCCGGCTGCCTTCCGGCGCATCGCGATCCAGAACGCGATCTGACCAATCGCGCCGGCGCCGACCAGGATGAGCGCCGTCGTGAGGGCCGGATTCGTCCCGATGCCCACCAGGGCGGTGCAGATCGCGCCGACGCCCATCTGCGAGAAGCCGTAGAGGCCCGACGCAGAGCCGATGACCGACGGATCGACGCCGAGCGCCTGAGTGAGCGCAGCCGGCGAGGCAATGCCGACACCGATGCCGAACACGAACATCGGTGTGATCGCCAGCAGCACGGTCAGCTGGTCCGACAACACCGCGCCCAGGAAGACGAACGAGGCGAGGACGCTCAGCAGGTTTGCCGCCACGGCCAACCGATCGATCGGCAGCCGGCGAATGAGGCGCGTCGCGGCGACCGTTCCCAGCCACACGCCGGCCATGACGATCGCGGGGTAAAGGCCGACCTCGTAGTCCGGCCGATTCAGCTGCTGCATGAAGATGAATGGGGAAGCGCCGAGGAAGGCGTACATCGATGTCGTCGCGCAGCCGCCGCCGATGGCGAAGCCGACGAAGGCCGGCGTCACGAGAAGGCGCCCGTAGTTACGGGCGAGGGCCGACATCCCGGGCATGTTCCCGGGCGATCTCGTCTCGGGCAGGAGCCGCCAGGAGAACAGAAGGTTGAGGACCCCGAGCAGCGCCAGGCCGAACAGGATCGAGCGCCAGCCCAGGGTCGCGGCGAGGGCGCCGCCGACCAGCGGTGCCAGGCCCGGGCCGAGCACGATCATCAAGTTCATCACCGCCAGGCGTCTCCCGGCCTCGTGGGGCAGTGCCGAATCGCGAACGATGGCCCGGCCGATCACCAGCCCGGCGCTGCCGCCCAATGCCTGCAGCAGGCGGGACACGATCAGGGCATGGGCATCCGGCGCGAGAGCAGCGGCGAGGCCGGCACCGGCATAGAGCACGAGGCCCGCCATCAGGACTGGCCGGCGTCCGAAGCGGTCGGACAGCGGCCCATAGGCGAGCTGGCCGACGGCGAGGCCGAAGATGTAGACGCTCATCGTCGCCTGCATCTCGCCCAGGCTGGCGCCCAGCGCCGCCGCCGCCGCGGGCAGGGCCGGCACGAAGCTGTGCATGGCGAACGTGCCGCTGAAGGTTATCAGCGTCAGCAGCCAGAGCGGCGCGCTCACGCATCGGCTCCCGCAACGGGGTCGAGCACGCGGCAGACGTGCTCGAGCACGCGGGTCGCCGTCTCGATGTCCTTCGCGGGCAAGCCTGCCAGCGCGTCGCTGCGGATGCGGCGCGCGATCGCCTCGACTTGGTCGGCGATTTCGCGGCCGCGTGGCGTCAGCACGATGATCTTGGCGCGCCGGTCGTGCTCGCCTTCCCGGCGCTGGACCAGCCCGGCCGCCTCGAGACTGTCGAGCAGACGCACGACCGACGAGCCGTCGAGCGACATCGATTTGGCGAGGTCCTTCTGGCGCGGCGGCGTCGGCGCGCGCGCGATGCGGATCAGCGGCAGCCAGGTCGCCTCGGTCAAGGCGTAGGGCTGCAGGCGAAGGTCGGCGGCGCGTCGCCACTGGCGGGCCGCCCGCGCCAGCAGCGAGCCGAAGGCGTCGCGCGTGGCGGCAGGACGAGAAGGCATGCGCGAATATTCCATGACTTGCCAATAGATGGCAAGTCATCTAACTCTCGATGCCGTGGCGCGACGAAGAGGCACCGCTGCAATCTCGCGACAGGATGGCCGTCGGGATGTGGCAGGCTGGCGCGCGGCCTCCGAACCTTCGCGAAGGGGCGGTCGTCACGAGCGAGCCAGGGCGCCTGAAATGTGGGCACACGCCGCCGCCGCGTGGGCCTTCATCTGCCGAGGCCAGGCCGACCACGCGGGAGGGCTCGCGGAATTGCCCCCGAGGCGGCTGTTTGATGATGCGCGAAGCGAGTCGGTGGCGGTAGGATGACAGTTACATGGGCACGGGCTATCACCGTTCGTGACCAAGCTGTGCGGGGAGTAGATCAGGGCTTCACTATTGGGAGGATCAGGACGATGGACAAGATCAAGCGGCGCAAGTTGGGCAAGGTGGCGGCGGGTGGCATTGCCGCGACGGCCGTGTCGACGACGTTGGCCTCACCGGCCATCTCGCAGGGCCGCCAGGAATGGCGCATGGTGACGAGTTGGCCGAAGATGTTCCCCGGCGGCGGCACGGCCGCGGAACGTTTCGCCAAGAACATTGCCGAGGTCACGGGCGGCCGGCTGACCATCAAGGTCTTCGCCGCCGGCGAGCTCGTGCCGGCCTTCGAGGCATTCGATGCGGTCCAGCGCGGCACCGCCGACGTCATGCATTCGACGCCGTACTACTGGCAGAACAAGGCCAAGATCCTCAGCCTCTACACCACGGTGCCGTTCGGCATGACCAACTACGAGAGCGTGGCCTGGCTGCGCTATGGAGGCGGCCAGCAGCTGTGGGACGAGACCTACGCCACATTCGGCCTCAAGGGCTTTCTCGCCGGCTCGACCAGCGTGCAGATGGCCGGCTGGTTCAACAAGGAGATCAAGTCGGCCGCCGACTTCAAGGGTCTCAAGATGCGCATCCCCGGTTTCGGCGGCGAAGCGCTGCGCAAGCTGGGGGCCACGATCGTCAACCTTCCGGTGGGCGAGATTTTCGGCGCCCTGCAGTCAGGTGCTATCGATGCCACCGAATGGGTCGGGCCCTGGCAGGACCTGGCCGCAGGCTTCTACAAGGTCACCAAGTATTACTACTGGCCCGGCCTGCACGAGCCGGCGACCTTGAACGAGATATCGGTCAACAAGGCGAAGTTCGACTCGCTGCCCAAGGACATCCAGCAGATCTTCGCCTGGGCCTGCTCCGATGAGCACGTCCAGCTCACCGCCGAGAACGACGCCAGCAACGCCGGCGCGCTCGAGGTGCTGATCAAGCAGCACAACGTGCAGCTCAAGCACCTGCCGGAGGACTTCATCAAGGCCTATGGCAAGGCCTGGAGCGAGGTGCTGCAGGAGCTTCGCGACAGCGGCGATGCGCTGACCAAGAAGACCCTCGACTCGTACTACAAGTTCCAGCGCGAGCAGATGGCGTGGACCCGGATCGGCCTGCAGGAGTACCTCAATGCGCGCTTGGTCGGCTTCCGGCCGACCTGACGATCCTCTCTCGCAATCGCGATGGCGAGGGCCGGCGGCAACGCCGGCCCTCGTTGCGTCAGTCGCTCTTTTTGAGCAGGCGGTCGAGCACGGGATCGCCAGCCGACGGCTTGTCGGACGGCGTCGGCTGGTTCAGCAGCTGGTCGAGCGGCGAGGCCGACGGCGCCGGCGCGCCGCCGGACGGGTTCTTCAGGATGTCGTCGAGCACCGATCCAGGCGGGCCGCCGGCGGGGCTCGACGCGGGAATGGCGTCCGGAAAGACCACCTTCGGCAGCCAGGTCGCAAGCTGCGGCTGCCACCAGAGGAGGGCGATCGCCGCCACCTGGAGGCCAACGAACGGGATGATGCCGCGGTAGATGGCGCCGGTGGTGATCGAGGCCGGCGCGACGGCGCGCATATAGAACAGGGCGAAGCCGACCGGCGGCGTCAGGAACGCGGTCTGCAGGTTGACGCCGATCATCACGCCGAGCCACACCGGGCTGATTCCCATGGCGATGATCGCGGGCGCCGTGATGGGCACGACGATCAGCACGATCTCGATCGTGTCCATGAAGAAGCCGAGGACGAACATCACCAACATGACGGCCATCACGGCGCCGAAGGCGCCGCCCGGCACATCGGCCAGAACCTGCTCGACCAGGTGCTCTCCGCCCAGCCCGCGGAAGACCAGCGAGAACACCGACACGCCGAGCACGATGCCGAACACCAGGGCGCTGATCACCGCGGTGTTGCGCATGACCGCGAGCAGGGTGGCGAACGAGAAGGCGCGATTGAAGGCCGCCAGCACCATCGCGCCGACGGCGCCGATCGAGGCCGCCTCGGTCGGCGTGGCGATGCCGCCCAGGATCGAGCCCAGGACGGCGATGATCAGCAGCAGCGGCGGGATCAGGGCGCGCACGAAGCGGCGGCCGAGCGAGGCGCGCTCGGCGTCGGTCATGACCATCGCCGGGCAGTCGCGCGGCCGCACCACGGCCAGCACGAGGATGTACAGGATGTAAAGCGCGACCAGGGTGAGCCCCGGCAGGAAGGCGCCGGCGAACAGATCGCCGACCGAAACGGGATCGAGCGGCTTGCCGGTGCGCTGGCCGGCGAGCAGGTTGGCGCCCATCAGCAGGTCGCCGACGAAGATCAGGATCACCGAGGGCGGGATGATCTGGCCCAGCGTCCCCGAGGCGCAGATGACGCCGGTGGCGAGCCCCGGATTGTAGCCGGCACGCATCATCGCCGGCAGGCTGAGCAGCCCCATGGTGACGACGGTGGCGCCGACCACGCCGGTCGACGCCGCGAGCAGGGCGCCGACGATCACAACCGAGATGGCGAGCCCGCCGCGCATCGTGCCGAACAGCTGGCCCATGGTCTCGAGCAGCGCCTCGGCGATCTTCGAGCGTTCCAGCACCGCTCCCATGAAGATGAACAGCGGCACCGCGACCAGCACCTCGTTGGTCATCAGGCCGAAATAGCGCGATGGCAGGCTGGTCAGGATGATCGGATCGAAGACCCCGAGCGCCCAGCCGAGCGCGGCGAAGAACAGCGAGAAGCCGGCCAGGCTGAAGGCGATGGGAAAGCCCAGCAGCACGCCGAAGGTGGCGACGATGAACAAGGCGACGGCGAGCACGTCGGCGATGAAGACTTGGGACATGATGAGGGGCGCCTCAGCCCAGAGGTCCGGTCAGGGTCTCGCTGGGTGGCGGCTCGCGGCCCGCCAGCACCAGGATCGAGCGGCCCATCCAGGCCACTCCCTGCAGGCCGACCAGGACGACGAAGCCGAGTATCGACGACTTGAGCACGTACATGGCCGGCATGCCGTTGCTCTGCACCGAAATCTCGCTGGTTATCCAGGAGTAGGAGACATAGGTCCACGACGTCCACCCGAGCAGGACGAGCCATGGAAAGAGGAGGAAGACCACGCCGAACAGGTCGACCCAGGCTTTGCCGCGCGGTCCGAGCCTCGCGTAGAAGATGTCGACCCGCACGTGGGCGTTCAGCAGATAGGCGAACCCCCCTGCCAGCAGGAATGTCATGGCATGGGTCCAGACGTAGAGCTCCTGCATCCAGACGTGGCCTTGCCCCGCAGCATAGCGCAGCGTCACGACGGAGCCGCAGATCACAACCGTACCCAGGGTCAGCCATGCCACGATACTGCCGACCCAGCGATTGACCCAGTCGATCGACCTGACGGCGCGCTCCAACGTATCCAAGAAGCCTCCTTGGTGCCCTGCCGATCTTGGTCACGTCGGCCCTTCCCGCTGGAAACCTAACTCATGGCGACCCCTCGGGCGAGGGAGATTGCTGAAGGCTGCCGCAGGGCGGTGTTCGTGCCTGTTCGTTGGGCAGGCGCGGGCAGGCGCGGGCAGGAGCGGGTGACAGCGACCCTCGGGCGGCTCAGCGTCCCGTCCAATCGGGCGGGCCCTGCTTGTTCACGAAGGCGTCGATGCCGAGCTTGGCGTCCTCGCGCTTTACGGCGCCGGCCATGTAAGCGGTGGCGTAGGCGTAGGCTTTCTCGACATCCATCTCCATGTGCTTGTGGAACAGCTCCTTGCCTTGGGCCAGGACCATGGGCGACTTGCTGGCAATCGTGCGGGCGACCGCCATCGTCGTGCCCTCGAGCTCGGCCGGCGGAACGACGCGACTGACCAGGCCGTCACGCAGGGCGCTTTCGGCATTGATCGGCTCGCCGGTGAACAGCATGTCGAGCGCCCGCTTGGAACCGACATTGCGCCCGAGCGGCACCGATGGCGTGCCGCAGAACAGGCCGATATTGACTCCCGGCGTGGCGAACTTGGCGTCGCTCGAGGCGATCGCCAGATCGCACGCTGCGACGAGTTGGCAGCCGGCGGCCGTGGCAATGGCGTGCACCTTGGCGATGACCGGCTGGGGCAGGCGGCGGATCGACATCATCATCGCCGAGCAGCGCGTCAGCAGGTCGTGGTGAAAGCCGTAATCGTCGGTCGAGCGGACCTCGCGCAGATCGTGCCCGGCGCAGAACGCGCGGCCGACCGCCTCTATGACGACGCAGCGGATCTCCTTGTCCCGGGCGAGCTCGTCGAGCTCGGCCTGCAGGGCATCGATGAGGGCGCCCGACAGCGCGTTCATCGCCCTCGGCCGATTGAGCGTGAGGATGGCGACGCGACCTTCGTCGCGGCGCAGGAGCACGGGCTCGTCGATAGCTTCGGTCATGCTACATCCTGACACAGGAGGACCTTGATCGTCATGCCAGTGATGTGAGGTAATATATTACCGCGGTCTCAAGTGATTGACAGGGCGCGCATTTATGCGCATAAGCCCGCGCTCACGGAAGAAAGACCCATGAAAACCTTCAGTCTCAAAACTGCCGACGTGCAGAAGAAGTGGGTGCTGATCGACGCCGACGGGCTGGTGCTCGGCCGCCTCGCCTCGATCATCGCCATGCGCCTGCGCGGCAAGCACAAGCCGACCTTCACGCCGCACATCGATTGCGGCGACAACATCGTCGTCGTCAATGCCGAGAAGGTGCGCCTGACCGGCCGCAAGGCCGAGCGCGAGTACTTCTACTGGCACACCGGCCATCCCGGCGGCATCAAGGGCGAAACCCTTGGCAAGCGCCTCGAAGGCCGCTTCCCCGAGCGCGTCATCGTCAAGGCGGTTGAGCGCATGATCACGCGCGGCCCGCTGGGTCGCGCCCAGATGAAGAACCTGCGCGTCTTCAAGGGGCCCAACCACGAGCACGAGGCGCAGCAGCCGGAGAAGCTCGACGTCGCTGCCCTGAACCGCAAGAACTCGAGGATCGGCTGACATGGCTACCGAACTTTCATCCTTTGCCGAGTTGAAGAAGGCACCGCTCGCTGGCACGACCACGCCGGCCGCCGTGCGCGAGCGGGAAGTCGACGCGCAGGGCCGCGCCTACGCCACCGGCCGACGCAAGAACGCCGTCGCCCGGGTCTGGGTGAAGCCCGGCACCGGCAAGATCACCATCAACGGTCGCGACCAGACGGTCTACTTCGCCCGTCCGACGCAGCAGATGGTCATCCAGCAGCCGTTCGACGTCACGCAGCGGCGCGAGCAGTTCGACGTGGTCGCCACCGTCTCGGGCGGCGGGCTGTCGGGTCAGGCCGGCGCGGTGCGCCATGGCATCTCCCAGGCGCTTGCCAAGTTCGAGCCGGCGCTGCGCGGCGCCATGAAGGCGAGCGGCTTCCTGACGCGCGACAGCCGTGTCGTCGAGCGCAAGAAGTACGGCCGGGCCGGCGCCCGTCGTCGCTTCCAGTTCTCGAAGCGCTGATCGGCGCGCCGCAAGCATCGATGTCCGGCCTGATCGTCCCGTTCGGCGGGTTCGCGCCGAGGGTCGACAGGTCGGCCTTCATCGCTGCCAATGCCACGCTCGTCGGCGACGTCGAGATTGGCGCCAATGTCAGCATCTGGTTCGGTTGCATCCTGCGCGGCGACGGGCCGGGCATCCGAATCGGCGAGGGCTCGAACCTGCAGGACGGCACTGTCGTCCATATCGCCAAGCGCGGTCTGATGACGATCGTCGGCCGCAACGTCTCGGTCGGCCACATGGCGCTTCTGCATGCCTGCGAAATCCAGGACGAGGCCTTCGTCGGCATGCATTCGAGCGTGCTCGATGGCGCCGTCGTCGAGAGCCGCGCCATGGTCGCGGCCGGCGCACTGGTGACGCCGGGCAAGATCGTGCGCAGCGGCGAGTTGTGGGCCGGCAGTCCGGCCAGGAAGATGCGTGACCTCACCGAGAAGGACTACGAGACCTTCGCGGACGTCGTCGACGGCTACGTCAAGCTCAGCCGGCGCTACATGGCGGGCGAGCGGCAGGCCGCGGAGTAGCGGGGGCGGCGCATTCCTTTGCCAGTGAAAGTCGGGGCGGCCATCGCCCCGTTCTGCACAGCATCGAGGTTCGCCCCGGCGTGGCGGGAATCTCCTCCGTCATCGCCCGCCGACAGAGGACGCACCCAAGAGCGCCGTCAGCGGAACAGCCGCTGCTCGACCGAAACCGGCAGGTCGACGCGGTTGATGAGCACGATCGCCCAAGGTGATGTCGGCTGGCTGGGCGGACGGACGCTGGCACCCGGCGGAGGCGGCGGCGCCGTGGCGGCTGCCCCCGGTGCCGCGAAACCTGCGGCCGGCCCGCCGAATCCGGCACTCGGTCCGCTGAATCCCGGGCCGGCGAGACCTGGCACGTTCGAGACCGGGCGCGTCGTCGGGTTGGTGCGCTGGGCGGTCATGATGTCGGCCGGCATGCGCTCCTCGAACACCACGACGATGCGATCGCGCCGACGATTCGCCGAGATGATGTTGATGGAATAGCCCTCGCTGGCACGACGCCCGAGAAAGATGCCGACCGCGTTGTGGCGACCTTGCTCGAAATTTTCCGGTGGTGCGATCCCGACCCGGCTCCACAGGCTGCGCCATTCGGACGGCGTGGCCGCAACGACGTGCTCGGGCTGGCGCGTGGCCGCCATCGCGCCGTGCCAGTGGCGCGAGTCGACGGTTTGCGCGATCGCCTCGTCCGCGATACCCGCCAAGGCCCCCGGCGCGATCAGGCACAGCGACAGGAAATGCCGCCGCGGGAAGTTCCGCATTGTCTGGGGTACCGCCTCAGTGCCTGACCACACGACCTGTTCTCTGGGACCTGGACTCAAAATGTTGTGGGCCTGAAGTGACCATCACACTTTGGCTCAATTGAGGCCGGGCCGGGTAGGCCGGCCGTGGGTCCGGCATCAATCATGCGCCCATGTTGCATTCGTGCAACATGGAGACGATCGGAACAGGTTGCGATGCCTCGACAGCCTTGGTGGCGGGGTCCAAATTCAGGTCGGCAGCACGACGTGAACGGCGCTCATTCGCGCAAAGGCCGCTTTCATTTGTTGTCGGCGGGCCTTGGCGTATCGTCGGCCGGGCCAACAGGACGGGACCGGATATGAACCCTGCCATGGATGATCAGTCGGTCGCGCAGCGGGTGCTCGACCACATCGCGAACGGCACCACCGATCTCGGCGACCAGGTGTGGCGCGAGCCGGTCGCCAACTACCGCTCGCCGCAGCGGCTCGCCGCCGAGATCGAGCGCGTGCTCCGCCGGTCCCCGACGCCGTTCTGCCCGACAGCCGCCTTGCCGGAAGTCGGCTCCTACGTCGCCCGCGACTGTGCCGGCACGCCGGTCGTCGCGGTGCGCGGCGTCGACGGCACGGTCCGGGCGTTCCGAAACGCCTGCCGCCATCGCGGCATGCAGGTGGCGGCGGGCAGCGGCTGCGCCCGCGCCTTCGTCTGCCGCTATCACGGCTGGACGTACAACCTCGAGGGCCGCTTGCGGCACATCCCGCACGAGGAGGGCTTTCCCGGCTTCGACAAGGAAGCCCATCCGCTCGTGCCGGTGACGGCGAGCGAACGGTTCGGCCTGGTGTTCGTCACCCAGGACGAGCCGGCGCTGGGCGACGATTCGCTGGGAGGCCTCGCCAGCCTGATCTCGCCCGATCAGCGCCTGTTCGCCTCGGCCGAGCGCGAGTTCGAGGTGAATTGGAAAGTCCTGCTCGAGAGCTTCATCGAGGGTTACCACATCAAGTCGACGCACCCCGAAAGCTTCCTGCCGTACGGCTTCGACAACCTGAACGTCATCGACCTGTTCGGCCGCAACAGTCGCGTGACGTATCCCTTCCAGCGCATCAGGAAGTTGGCCAAGGTGCCGCCCGCCGAGCGTCGCGTCGACGGGCTGCTGACGTACGTCTATCACCTGTTCCCCAATGTCCTGATCACCGTCCTGTCGCGTCACACCAACGTGGTGATCATCGAGCCGCTCGCGGTCGATCGCACGCGTCAGATCACCTACACGCTGACGAATGGCGGCGGCGACGATCCGGCCGCCCTCGCCGAGGCGCGGCGCGATGCCGAGTTCGTCGGCAACACCGGCGCCGCCGAGGATCGCGCGGTGGTCCAGGCCATCCAGCGCGGCCTCGGCAGCGGCGCCAACGAGGCCTTCACCTTCGGCAGGTTCGAGAGCGCGATCGTCCACTTCCACCGCACGCTGACCGAGGCGCTTTCATGATTCCTCCCCAAGCGTAGCTTGGGGAGGTGTCGCCGCCTGCCCTGAGCGAAGCCGAAGGGTCTTACGGCGACGGAGGGGTCATGGGCAGCGGGACTGAGGCTCATGACCCCTCCGTCGGCGACTACGCCGGCACCTAGTAAGAAACCGGCGGCCTGCCGCCAGTTTCTTGACACGGCGGGTCGGCCCTCGGGCCGGTGGGGAACTCCTATGAAGATCGGGGCGGGTACCGCCCCGATCTTCCCAGCATCGTGGTGCGCGCCGGCGTGCTGAGCGTCTCCCCAGCGAAGCTTAGCGAAGCTGGGGAGGAGGAGAATGAGCGCCGCTGCCGGCAAAGGGTACTTTGCTTTGAGAAGCGCGGTCCCTGCAAATGAGTTGAGTCGTCAGCCGCGCTTCGCCCTGTCGGCCGCATTCGTCGTCTGGATTTGCTCGCGGATGCGGCGCCAGTCGTCCTCCGAGTAGGACATCATGCTGGCGAACGTGCCGTTGCCCATGATGCCCATGGCGCCGTCGATGGCGATCACCTCGCCGTTGATGTACTCGACCTCCTCGCTCATCAGGAAGGCCGCCATGTTGGCGAGCTCGCTCGGCCGGCCGACGCGGCCCATCGGGTTGCGCGTGTCGTAGCGGCTGTCGTTGCCGTCCTGCATCGGGTTGAGGCGGGCCCATGCGCCTTCGGTCGGGAAGGGACCGGGCGCGATCGCATTGAGGCGGATGCCGTGCCGTGCCCATTCGACGGCGAGGCTCTGGGTCATGACGGCCACGCCCGCCTTGGACATCGCCGACGGCACGACGAACGGGCTGCCGGTCCACACCCAGGTCGTCAGGATGCTGAGCACGCTCGCCTTGCGCTTGCTGGCGATCCAGCGCTTGCCGCAGGCGTTGGTCGTGTAGAACGTGCCGTGCAGCACGATGTTGGCGATGGCATCGAAAGCGCGCGGGCTGAGGTCCTTGGTCTGGGAGATGAAATTGCCGGCGGCGTTGTTCACCAACCCGTCGAGTGGGCCGGTAGCCCAGATGCGCTCGATCATCTCCTCGACCGCCGTGGCGACCCGGATGTCCACGGTGTGCGTGTCGACCCGACGCTCGGGATGCATGGCCATGATCTGCCGCGCGGTCTCCTCGAGCACGGCGCCGCGGCGGCCGCAGATCACGCAGTCGGCGCCGAGCTCGACGAATTTCTCGACCATGATGCGACCGAGACCGGTTCCTCCACCGGTGACCAGAAAGCGCTTCCCCTTGAACAGGTCGTTCCGAAACATCGAGTGGATCCCCCAGCTGCACTTTGCTCGTCGACTATTATCGCATTCCTCGTCACAAGGTGTTGCATAGCTTGGCCGGGGTGCTTAGGATTTCGATATAACAACATGGGATCGTTGAAATGACGACCCTACAGGGAGAGCCAAGCGGGGACGTCGGTACGATTGAGCTGCGTGGTAAGGTCAAGTGGTTCAATGCTGTCAAGGGGTACGGATTTCTGGCCCTCGAGAGCGACAACAGCGACGCATTCCTGCATGTAACGACGCTTCGCCAGTCCGGGCATGAAGATCTCAAGCCCGGGGCAACGGTGGTGTGTTCCGGCGTGCGCGGCCCCAAGGGCTGGCAGGTGATGAAGGTGCTCGACGTCGATTCCTCGACGGCGACCGTTACGGCACCTCGACCACCGCCTGTGCCCGAAGGCGTTGCGGTCGGCGAGCACATTGCCGCGATGGTGAAGTGGTACAATAACGAGCGCGGCTACGGCTTCGTCACGCGCGAGTCGGCCGAGGGCGACATCTTCATCCACGCCGCGGTGCTGCGCCGCCACGGCATGGAATCGCTGGCACCCGGCCAGAAGGTGATGATCCGCGTCGCCGAGGGCCAGAAGGGCCTGCAGGTCGTCGAGATCCGGCCGGGATGATCCGGCTGCGGCCGGATCACCGTATGTCGCGCAGGTAGCTGTCGAGCGGCGGCGCCTGCTTGATCAGGCCGCGCTTCACGAGGAAGTCCGCGAACACCTCGTAGCGCGCGCGATCGAGCGCGGTCGGGTCGACGGCGAGGAGCGGCAGGGTATCCTTCCAGGCGAGCTTGTTCAGGGCGTTGTCCTGCTCCTTGCCCGACTTGGCGAAAATTTCCCAGGCCTCGGCGGGATTGGCACGCAGCCAGGCCGTTGCCTCCGCTATCGCGGCGAGGAGCTTGCGGGTCCGGGCGACATCGAGCGTCTCGCGCTTGGCGACCAGGATCAGCTCGTCGTAGGTCGGCACGCCGCTGGTCTCGACGGTCCACAGCCGGCCCCTGGCCTTGTGCAGCTCGAGGTCGTTCAGCTCGAAATTGCGGAACGCGCCGATCACGCCGTCGACCTGCCTGCTCATCAGCGCCGTGGTCAGCGCGAAGTTGACGTTGACGAGAGTCACGTCCTTCAGGGTGAGACCGGCTTTCTCCAGGATGGCTCCCAGCAGGGCCTCCTCGAAGCCCGAGATCGAGTAGCCGATCTTGCGGCCCTTGAAATCGGCAATGGTCTTCACCGGCCCATCCTCGAGCGCCACCAGCGAGTTGAGCGGCTGGGCGACCAGCACGCCGACTCGCACCAGGGGCAGGCCTTCGGCGACCAGCATCTGCAGTGTCGGCTGGTAGGACACGGCATACTCGGCCTGGCCGGCGGCGACCAGCTTGGGCGGCGCGTTGGGATCGGCCGGCGCGATCAGCTCGACGTCGAGCCCGTGCTTGGCGAACAGGCCGCGCTGCTTGGCGATCACCAGCGCGGCGTGATCGGGATTGACGAACCAGTCGAGCAGCAGCCGGACCTTGTCCTGGGCCGTCGCCGGCAGGGCGATCGTCGCCAGCGCGAGCGCGGCGATCAGCCGGATCAGAGTTTTCATTGGTCAGTCTCCTTGGGACGGTTGCCAGGGCACGAGGCGGCGGCCCACCCAGTCGGTCGCGTAGTAGAGGGCGAGACCGAGCAGGCAGAGCAGCACGAGAGCGGCGAAGGCGAGCGGCGTCTGGCCGCGCGCCAGCGATTGGGTCATCAGGTAGCCGAGGCCGGCGCTGGCGCCGACCCATTCGCCGATCACCGCGCCGATCGGCGCCACGGCGGCGGCGATGCGCGCGCCGGAAGCGAAGGCGGGCAGGGCGGCAGGCAATCGGATCTGCAGCAGGAGGGCGCGCGGGCTCGCCCCCATGGTGCGGGCGAGATCGACCCAGCCGGGATCGGTGCGCCGGAGCCCGTCGTAAAGCGTGCTGGCGACCGGGAAGAAGATCACGAGGGCGGCCATCGCCACCTTGGAGGCCATGCCGTAGCCCAGCCAGACGACCAGCAGCGGCGCGATGGCGATCACCGGGATGGCTTGCGAGACGATCACCACGGGCAAGGCCCAGCGCCGCCAGGCAGCCGACGCGGCCAGCCCAATGGCGAGGGATGCGCCCAGCAGCAGGCCGAGCAGCAGGCCCAGGACCATCTCGCTCGCCGTCCACATGGCCTGGGTGAGCAGCAGCCCGAAGCGCTCGATCATCACGACGGCAACGGTCGACGGCGGCGGCAGCATGTAGACCGGCAGACCGGTCAGCCGGACGAGCAATTCCCAGCCGAGCAACAGGCCCGCCGTGGTGATGAGCGGCCTCACCGGGCGTGCGCCCGCAGCTCGGCGAGGAGGCCGGCCTGGAGGGCGAGCATCTCCGGCGCCGCCGGATCGCGCGGCACGGGGCCGCCCGGCTCGATCGGCGGACCGGCGCGCACCGGCTGTCCCGACAGCACCCGCACCTGGTGGCCGAGGCGCAATGCCTCCAGTGGATCGTGGGTGACCAGCACGACGGTCCGGCCGGCGAGCAGGCGCGCGGCGAGGTCCTGCAGCTCGAGCCGGGTCACCGCGTCGAGATGGGCGAACGGCTCGTCCATCAGCACGATCGCCCGGTCCTCGCACAGCGTGCGGGCGAGGGCGGCACGTTGGCGCATGCCGCCGGAGAGGGTCTGAGGCAGATCGGTCAGCCGGCTCCCCAATCCGACCTGCCCGAGCAGATCGAGGGCGCGCGGCCGGGCAGTCCGCAATGCCGCGGCATCGCCGCGCAGGCGATACCCCAGCAGGACGTTGTCGATCACCGGGAGCCAGGGCAGCAGCAGGTCGGACTGGGCCATGTAGGCGACGTCGCGCGACGGCTGCGTTCCCGGCAGCAGGCCGGCGAGCAGGCGCAGCAGGGAGGTCTTGCCGACGCCGCTGCGGCCCAGCAGGCAGGTGGTCCGGCCGGCGGCGAAGCCGAGGGTCAGGTCGTCGGCGACGACGCGCTCGCCGAAGGCGATGCGCGCACCGCGGACCATGAGGGGAAGAACAGTGTCCAAGCTCACCAGTCCCTACGCCGGTACTAACCGGATCAGGTTGCCGGGGTCGTCCTGGTGGACCTCTCAGCCGTCGGAAACGGCTCCCCCCGATGATTGGAAGCACTATGAAAAGGGATGGACCGTCACGCAAGCGTCTTGAGATTGACGAATTCCGCCGCCACCCATTACGGGATAGCCATGGCATTCCTTCGTTCCAGTGGGCGGCTCGGCCGCCGCCTCGTTCTCGCTGCTCCGCTCCTGGTCGGCGCAACGTTCACGGTCGGCACCAGTGCCGCCCGCGCCCAGGGCGACATCAAGTTCCAGAGATCGTCCCTCGTCGTCGTCACCGGCGGGCGCGAGATCAAGTTCGACGTGGAGCTGGCACTCACGGAGACCGAGCGGGCGCGCGGCCTGATGTTCCGCGAGAAGCTCGGCCCCTACGACGGCATGCTGTTCGACTTCCACCGGGAAGCGCCGGTGAGCTTCTGGATGAAGAACACGCTGATCCCGCTCGACATGGTGTTCATCGCCGGCGACGGCACGATTCGCCACGTGCACGCCAACGCCGTGCCGCTGTCGACCGACAGCATCTCGAGCGAGCATCCGGTGCGCGGCGTGCTCGAGATCAACGGCGGCAGCGCCAAGCTGTTGGGCATCAAGCCGGGTGACAAGGTCAGGCATCCGATCTTCGGTAACGGCTAGCGCCTCCACCGGGCAACGAAGACGGCCCGTGGTCGGGGACCACGGGCCTGGGCTTGGGCACCTTCGCCGGGAGAATGCTGCGGGGGTGGGCGAGGTCACAGGGGTAATGCTCGGCCCTCGGCCTGGTTCCCTGTCACTGAAGCCGGACGGCGTGCTTCTTCAGCTCTTCCAGCGGCACGATGTGGAGGGTCACGGCGTGCGTCGCCTCCAGAAGGACGTGTGGCGCGGCTCCGGCGTCGAGCGCCTCCTTCCAGCGGCTGGCGCACAGGCACCAGCGGTCCCCCGGCTTCAGGCCGGCGAAGCCATACTGCGGCATGGGCGTGCTCAGATCGTTGCCGGCCGCCTTGGAGAAGGCGAGGAACTCGGCCGTCATTACCACGCAGACCGTATGGAGGCCGACATCCTCGCGGCCAGTATTGCAGCAGCCGTCGCGGTAGAAGCCGGTCAAGGGCTCGTGCGAGCAGGGTTGCAGAGGCCCGCCCAGCACGTTGATCGCGGGCGCGCGGCCGGGGCGGCCCTGCTCGGGCGTTTGATCGAACATGGAGCATTCTACCACACCGCCGCGCCGGAGATTGCGCTTTCGAGCCGGCCGGGTCGCTGGTAGAAGTCCTGCGCCTAGTAGTCTTGCGGCGGGGCGTAGCGCAGTCTGGTAGCGCGTCTGCCTTGGGCGCAGAAGGTCGTCGGTTCGAATCCGGCCGCCCCGACCAGGACCCCGCCCGCGGAGCACGGAGCTTATGCAGGTTCGTATCTACAAGCCGGCCAAGACGGCGATGCAGTCCGGTCAGGGCAACACCAGGGAGTGGCTGCTCGAGAGCGAGCCGAGGCCCAAGGAAATCGATCCGCTGATGGGCTGGACGAGCTCGCGCGACACCATGCAGCAGGTCAGGCTGCACTTCGCCACCGTGCAGGAAGCGACCGCATACGCCGAGAAGAACGGCTGGAAATACACGGTCGAGCTGCCGCACGCCCGGCACGTCAGGCCCAAGGCCTACGCCGACAATTTCGCCTACAACCGGATCGGGCGCTGGACGCACTGACGGCGCCCCGGCGCGGCCGCGCCGACGGAAGCTGCCCGGTTGCCGATGGGTGCCGCCTCGCGACAGGCACTGGGGATGCAGCTTCGCTTCCTTCATGGCGCACCGGGCGCTGGGCTGGATGTCGTCGCCGTGCGGCGTCCCGATTGTCTCGCCCTGGATACCGGCCAGGCGAGCGCCGAGGACACCGCTCGGTGCATCGTCCGGCACTTCGGGCTTTGATGGCGGGAGAGTCTTCCGGCTGGACGCGGAGCCGATTCGCACGCTTCGATCGGCTGGCCAACGTGGTACGATAAACACCTTGCGCCCGTAGCTCAGAGGATAGAGCAACCGCCTTCTAAGCGGTAGGTCGCTGGTTCGAATCCAGCCGGGCGCGCCATGTTCATCCAGTCGACACTGGCCCGGGCTTCAACGGAATCGTTCGACCTACGTCGATCCGCACCTGCGCCCGGCGGGCATCGAGATCATGGCTCGAAGCGGAGGGAGCCCGTGACTCGGTAGTGGGCCCCGATGTTCTCGTGCTTGCGGAGGTCGAGGGTGAACGGCTTCTGAAAGACTTCCTTGCCCGTCACCTTCTCGATGACCCGCTCGCCGCCGATGAAGTCGTCGAAGTTGAGCGTCCAGGGAGCGATGCCGAGCGAGCCAGCAATGACCTTCTTGATCGTTTCCCGCACCGCCGCGCGGATTGCGTCCTGCTCCTGCTGTGTCGGTTCGCGCAACTTCTGCGTTTTCGGATCCACCCCGTCGATGAGGATGTCGTCGATCAGCTTGCGGATCTCCTCGTCGATCGTCCGGCACGCCTGGTTGTAGGCCGATTGAATGGCGGCGTTCGGGGTCTTGTCGTGCTCCCAGGCGATGACGGCGACGCCGAAGGTCGCCAGCCCCGGATAGGTGACATCGTAGGAAATGCGCCCGATGGCGGGGGGTATCGCGCGCGTCTCGCCGCGCTTGAACACACCCCCGAGGTTGCCGGGCAGCGGGTTGGTGGCGCGGATGAACTCCAGCCCGGGAACGTTGCTGCTCGGCACGACGATCTGCAGGCCGATCACCCAAAGATAGGCTTCATCCCGGCTCAGCTCCTCGCGCTTGTTGACGACAGTGATCCTGTCGAGCTGAACCGTTGCGCGGGCCATGGCGGTCTCCGGTAGGGGGTGGAAGGCATTCGCGACAAAGAAACGACACCGACGACGCGCTGCACGCCATGAAACGGCGATCGACAAACCAAGCTGAACACGAGCTGTCTCACTACCATCGGCGAACGAGGGCCGAAGGCAATATCCCCGCATGCGTGCCGAGGAATGCGCAAATGGGACTCGACTGGGGGCCGGCGGTCGACCTCGGACGCTGGCCGTCGCCAACCCCGGCTTGACCGCAATGGCTGCGGCAATTGCGCTGGCCGGATCGCGTCGTCGGTGCGACGCTTCGGTCGTCGATGACAGTCGGGGGAGTGATGCGCCGTCTATCCATCGCGATCGCCGCGGCAGTGCTATCGGCGACAGGGCTGCCGAGCCCGTCGCTGGCCCAGCTCGCCATCGCGTTCGACACCACGACCGGCAAGGCGGTGGCCTTCGCCGGCACGACCGACGCCGCGCGCAACCAGCGCGAGGCCCTGTCGAGCTGCAACAGCCGAAGCTGCCAGATCGTCGCCACGGGGAAGAGGACCTGCGCCGCAGTCGCCGAGACCTTGACCACGGGCGGCTCGATCTGGGCCGTCGGCTACGGCGCCTCGACGTCCGTCGCCGAGCAGGCTGCATGGTTCAATTGCCGCAACAAGGGTGGCGTGAACTGCAGGACGGCAGCGGCGATCTGCGACTGAGCAGGCAAGTAGTGGCGGCAAGCCGGGCCGCTCGCTCGTCGAATGCCCTCCGGGGAGCAGGCCGGCATTCGCGAATGGATTGGTCTTACCATGTAAGGCCGTCCCGGCGGTTAGCGCGAGTGGACGCCTTGCCCGTAGTTCAACACAATGGCCTCGGGTGAGGTGGGTCGACAATGGGAACTCTGACGGCGTTCGCGCCGCTCGACATGCCGCGCTTTCGGCCTGGGCAGACGACATCCGGCACGAAGACGTCAACACGGATAACGCTGACCGACGGAGCCAGGACCGACGTCTTTCTCGGCTCGTTCACCTATGCCGACGACGGCGGGATCTCCGGCATCTTCGAGGGCTACCAGGAGCTGCTTGGCGGGACCGCCATGCTGACCTTCGCCGGCGTCAGCATCGATGCGCAGATGCTGTTCGCGGAGATCGACGCCGACCGGGTCCAGAACGCGTTCGCGCTGGCACTCGGCGGCGATGACACGCTGAACGGCTCGACCGGCAACGACGTGCTGTCGGGCTTCGCGGGCAACGATCTCGTGCTCGGGAGCTTCGGCTCCGACGTGCTCGACGGCGGTTCGGGATCCGATGTGCTGGACGGCGGCCCCGGCATCGACACGGCATCGTTTGCAGGTAACCTCCGGACGTTCACGTTGGCAGCGACGCCCGAGCACGTCATCGTCATCGACCGCTCGCGGCCGAACGAGGTCGATACCCTGATCGGCATCGAGGCCATGCTGTTCGACGGAACCGATTCCCGCATCGATCCGACGTGGCTCACGAAGGCGGCGGGGCTGGACGCGGCGCGCTTCGCCGACCTGATCGAGATGTACGTCGCCTACTTCAATCGTGCCCCGGATGCGCTGGGGCTGCAGTATTGGGCGAGCCGGATCGTCGACGGCATGTCGCTGACCCAGATCGCCCAGAGCTTCTTTGCCCAGCCGGAGTCGCTTGCGAACTTCCCGGCGACGATGTCGACGACGCAGTTCGTCTGGCAGGTCTATCAGAACGCGCTCGGCCGCGCGCCGGACTCCGGCGGGCTGGCGTACTGGGTGGACGATCTCGACAGCGGCGCTCAGGCCCGCGACGCCTTCATGCTCGCCATCATCTATGGCGCCCGGGCTCCGACAGGTAGTGCACAGGATGCACGGTATCTGGCCAACAAGGGCAATGTCGGCGGCTACTTCGCGCTCGACCTGGGCCTGGGCGACACAAGCTGGGCGAAGACGGTCATGAGGGGCGTCGACGTCACGGCGGCCAGCGTGACGGCAGCGCGGTCGACCGCGGATGGATTTGCCGTGCTGGCGCAAACCACGGATCCACATCTGTTGGTGCCGCTCGTCGGCGCACTCCAGCAGGATCAGCCTGCCTGACGAAGTGTGCGAAGGATCGTTCGTCCATCCGCCACTGGCGTTGCCGTCGCTGCAGCCCTAAACCGGGGGTCATGAACGAGTTCCCCGCGTACCGGGAGCCCCTCACACCGAGCGCGAAGCGGGGGCTGGCACTGCTGGTCGTCCTGTTCCACGTCGGGGTCGGATGGGCGCTGGTCGCGATCAGCCCGCACAGGCTGATCGTGGGCGACGTGGCCGCGATGGAAATCCGCATGGTTCAGGCGGGTCCTGCTGCGCGGGCCGATCCGGTCGTCGAAGCGGCGGCCGAGCCGCCGCCTCCCGAAGTCCCCAAGCCACCCGAGCTGGAGGTGCCGCGGGAACCGGAGATGCCGGTGTTTCCGCCGCCAACCGAGCTTGCGACCGTGGTCGCGCCGCCGCCGGTCGACCTGCCGCCGCCGGTCTTCCCGATCGCGGCGCCACCGCAGCAACCGCCGGAGCAGATCAAGGAAGCGAAGCCGGCGCCTCCGCGTCCACCGGAGCGACCGAAGGTGCCGACGCCAACCAGGCCCGCCCAGGCGCAACCGAAAGCCGCACCGGCGGAAGCCGCCGCGCGGCCGGCGCCGCCGGCCGCCCCCAAGACCGTGTCGGCCTCGCAGGTCGCCTACATCAGGCCGCCGTCGACCGAGTATCCGGCGCGCTCGCGCCGGGCCGGCGAGCAGGGGCGGGTGCGCCTGCTGGTGCTGGTCGACATCGCCGGGCGGCCGGCGCAGGTCAATCTGC
>JALHMO010000097.1:0-6290 GCA_022844015.1 Reyranella sp.
CCTGTGGCGCTCTTCTTGTCGATCACACATCCCATGAGCGCCACAGGAGTGGCGCGCTCCCGGCACCATGACCCCTCCGTCCGCGATGACGCGGACACCTCCCCACTTCGTGGGGAGGCAAATCGCTAACCCTTCGCCGACGCCCGTGCGAGCTCGCCGATGTCGGCGAGCGTATCGATGCGCTCGATGGCGTCGTAGAGGCGCTTGGAGCCTGCCGCACCCAGCACCGGCACGACCAGGCTGTCGTACTTGGCCTCGAGCGCCTTGCGCTGCTTGGCGAGGTCGGCCCACGGGATGCCGGAATCGTGCGACGCCTCGATCGTCGTGCCGTCGTCGAGCTGGATCGCCATCTCGGCCAGCGAGTGCTCCCAGTTGGGCTTGAACTCGATCGCCATCTTCTCGCGCAGCGCCTGAATACGGGGCTCCTGCGTGACCGCCTCGTTGTACGAGTCGAGATTGGCCGTATCGACGCCGGTCAGCGCCATCGCCACGGTCTGGCGCAGCGAGAACTTGGCTTCCAGGCCGCTCGTCGGATGGGGGATGTTGCACACCCGGTCAGCCCCGGAATCGATGCGCAGCAGGATCTTTTTCACGCGCTCCGGCGGGAAGTTGCTCTTGAGCCTGATCTCCTTGGCGCATTCGATCGGCGCATGCGTCAGGTAGCAGGCGGCATGATACTTGAAGAGGTTGTTGCGCAGGTGCCATCCCTGTGGCGCTTCGCCCAGCGCCTGCTCGGTGTTCAGGTGATCGCTCTGCGAGGAGGCGAAGCCCTGATCGCACTCGAGCACGTCGCTGCGCGCGGTAAAGCCCTTGGCGGCGAGGCGGGCGGCGCGCAGGCCGTGCTCCGAGGCGGTGCCGGCATGCAGCGGCTTGCACATGGTGCCGAAGTTCGACTTCAGGCCGGCGGCCTGGGTCGCCGCGATCCCGAACGCGACGGCGAGCTGCCGGTCGCTGAGGCCGAGCATGCGTCCGGCGGCGGCCGTGGCGGCGAACGAGCCGACCGTGCCGGTGACGTGGAAACCCTTCTGATAGTGGCTGGGCGACACCAGCCGACCGACCCGGCCGGAGGTCTCGTAACCGGCAACGAAGCTCTCGATGAACAGGCGGCCCGAGGCGCCGGTCTGCTCGCCGAGCGCCAGCAGGGCAGGGACCACGGTGACGGTCGGATGGCCGCCCATCGAGAAGTTGACGTCATCATAGTCGAGGGCATGGCTGGCCGCGCCGTTGATCAGGGTGGCGGCCGACGGCAGCACCCTCTCGCTGCGGCCGACCACCGTCGCCGGCCCCCTGGCGCCATCCTCGAGCGCCTCGCGCACCAGGATGTCGGTGAGTTCCTCCTGTGCACCGGCCACCGTGACGGCAAACCAGTCGAGCAGGCACTGCTTGGTGCGCTCGATCAGGTCCTCGGGCAGGTCGGTCCAGGCGAGAACCGCAGCGCGTCGGGCGATTTCGGACGTGACGGCAACGTTGGCCATGGCGGCTCCTCAAAGTTGGTTCTCCAAGTTTCCGACGGCAGCCCGCGCGTTGTCTACTGCTCCGGCGTGTCGTCTCGCTTCCGCGCTACGATATGAAAGATGTGCCAGTGCTTGGCATTGCCGCGCGGGGTCACGCCGTCGGCTTCCTCTTCCTCGAATGTCTCGAGGTCGAAGCCGTCGAGCAGGGCCAAGGCTTCGTCGCGGCTGACGAAGGTCATGCCGGGTCGACCCACCCAGCTGTCGCGCGGTCCATACCATTGGCCGCTGAACCGGCCGCCCGCTGGCAGCGCTTCGCGTATGCGCTGCCAGAGCCGGCGGAAATCGTCGGGTCCGCAAAGCGGCATGGCGAAGCTCGAATTGACCAGCTTGACGCCGAGCGGCAACGGCACATCCTCGAAGCGGGCCACGATCGGCGTCAGGTCGCTGCCGGCGGGGAGGGGGCGGGCCTGAAGCCGCTTCAGCGCTTCCGGCTCGGCATCGACGGCGACGACGCGCCAGCCGCGGCGCAGCATCTCGACGACGTCGCGTCCGTCGCCGCATCCGAGGTCGATGGCGAGCGGGTCCTCCGGTGCTGGCCCGAACTGGTCGAGGGCAGCAACCAGGGTGCGGCGCGGCGGGCGGTCGCGCAGCTTGTCGTAGTATTCCGCCCACCCTGCAGGTCGATCTTCCGTCATGCGCTCCCTTGCACTGCGCGCAAGCTTGTCGCGCGGTCAGTCGTGTGGTCGTATCGCCCGCAACAATAATAAGATCATGCTCAGGGAGGAACTGATGAAGGTGCTGGCACGCTTTTGCGTCGTACTGCTGCTTGCCTTCGCGCCGGCGGCGCGGGCGGACATCAAGGCCATCGAGGCAGCCGCCAAGAAGGAAGGGGAGCTGACGTGGTACGTCGCCCACTACACGTCGGAGGGCGCCGAGGAGCTCGGAGCGGAGTTCACCAGGCTCTACGGGGTGAAGGTCAACGTGGTGCGGACGACCGCCCAGGTCGCCTATCAGCGCCTGCTGCAGGACCTCAAGAACAACCAGACGATATGCGACGTCTTCTCGTCGACCGACGTCGGGCACTATGTCCGGCTCAAGGCCGAGGGCAAGTTCGAGAAGTACACGCCCGAATCGGCGTCCAGGATCCTGCCTGCCTTCCAGAATTTCGATCCGGACGGCTACTACCACACGACGTCGGCCGGCTTGGTCACGCTCACCTACAACACGACAAAGGTGAAGGTGGAAGACGCGCCCAAGAAGTGGCAGGACCTGCTCGACATCAAGTGGAAGGGCAAGGTCTCGACGGGCCATCCGGGCTTCTCCGGCTATGTCGGCACCTGGGTCCTGACCATGAAGAAGCTCTATGGCTGGGATTACTTCGACAAGCTCGAGAAGAACCGCCCGCAGATCGGCCGCTCGATCAACGACACGGTGACGGCGTTGAACGCCGGCGAGCGGCAGGTCGCCGCCGGGGCCGACGGGTCCACCCTGTTCAGCGCGGCGCGCGGCAATCCCCTGGCGGTCTCCTATCCGACCGACGGCGCCGTCCTGATCATCGCACCGTCGGCCATCATGAAGGGCACCAAGCATCCCAACGCGGCCAAGCTTTTCATGGAGTATCTCGACTCGATCGAGGCGGCCAAGATCAACGCCAAGCATTTCGCCATCCCCTTGCGCCCCGAGGTCGCGCCGCCACCCGGCGCCAAGCCGCTCAGCGAGGTCAAGACGATCCGGCCTACGGTCGCCGAGATCGACAAGGGCATCCCGGAAGTGATCGAGCAGTGGCGCGACACGTTCGGCAATTGAGAGCTCATGACACCTCCCCAGCTCCGCTGTGGAGGTGTCCGCGTCTGCGCGGACGGAGGGGTCATTGCCGGGGGCGCGCCACTCCAGTGGCGCTCATGGGATCTGCGATCGACCAGAAGAGCGCCACTGGGGTGGCGCGCTCCCAGCGATGAATCATGACCCCTCCGTCTCCGTTAGACGGCGACACCTCCCCAGGTCCGCTGGGGAGGAGACAGGAACATGACCGTCGCCGCCCTGCCGGCCGCGGCGGCCCGACCGCCGCGCTTATCGTTCGACGCCACGTGGCTCCTGTGGGCGGCGATCATCGCCGTGCTGCTGTTCCTGGTGGTGAGCCCGTTCATCTACCTGGTGATCACCAGCTTCACGGAGGAGCGCACCGGCGCCTTCACCTTCGCCAACTACGCCACCGCCTACGGGCGGTCGCGCTACGTCGATGCGCTGCTGAACTCGCTGAAGCTCGGCGGCACGGCGGCGCTGCTGGCGGGCATTTTCGCGGTGCCGCTCGCCTGGGCAGTGGCGCGCACCGACATGCCGGGCCGCGGGCTCACCCGGATGCTGGTGCTGGCGACGTTCATCACGCCGCCCTACACCGGCGCGGTGGCCTGGATCCTGCTGGCCGGCCCCAATGCCGGGTGGCTCAACCGCCTGTTCACATGGGTGACCGGGGCGGAGGCGGGCCCCCTCAACATCTACAGCTTCTCCGGCTTGGCGATCGTCATCGCGCTCTATTCCTTTCCGTACGTCTTCATCTTCACCACGGCGGCCCTCGAGCTGGTATCGTCGGAGATGGAGGACGCTGCCAACATCCTGGGGGCGGGACCGTGGCGCACCATGTGGCGGGTCACCCTGCCGCTCGCCCTGCCGGCAATCCTGGGCGGCCTGATCATCTGCTTCCTCGAGGCCATCGCCCTGTTCGGCTCGCCGGCGATGATCGCCATCCCGGCGCGCTTCAACGTCGTGACGACGCAGCTCTTCCAGTTCTTCGGCAACCCGGTGCGGGTCGAGGTGGCGGCGGCCTACGCCATGCCGCTGCTCGGCGTAACCATCCTGCTCATCCTGATCCAGCAGCTGATGACCCGCCGGAAGGGCTTCGTGGCGCTTACCGGCAAGGGTGGGGAGCGCCGTCCCATCCTGCTCGGCAGGTGGCGCTGGGCGATGTTCGGCTACGCCATGTTCGTGGCCAGCCTCGCGGTGTTCCTGCCCTACCTGTTCCTGTTGCAGGCGGCCTTCGCCAAGGCGTGGGGCCGTGGCTTCGGCCTCGACAACCTTTCCCTGCGCAACTTCCATTTCGTGCTGTTCGAGCATGGGACGGCCGCCAAGTCGGTGATCAACAGCTTCCTGTACGCCGGCGTCAGCGCCACCGCGGCCGTCATCCTGACCCTGTGCGTGGCCTATATCGTCGTCCGCCGCGTGGTGCCGTTCGGCGGCGTGCTGGGCTTCCTCTGCGTGGCGCCCTTCGTCATCCCGGGCGTCGTGCTGGCGATCGGCTTCTATGCCGCCTACGCGCCGCCGCCGCTCGCGCTCTACGGCACGGCGCTGATCCTGATCCTGGCCTTCACCACCCGCTTCCTGCCGATCGGCTACATCAATGCCAGCGCTGCCATGCGCAGCCTCAACCCCGAGATGGAAGAGGCGGTGCGGGTCCTGGGCGGCAGCCGCCTCACGGCGTTGCGCCGCGTCGTCGCGCCGCTGCTCAAGCGCAGCCTGCTCGGTGCCTGGCTGTTGATCTTCATCCCGGCGACGCGTGAACTGTCGGCCGCGATCTTTCTCTACGGCCCCAACACCAAGGTGGCGTCCGTCATGATTTTCGACATGAGCGAGGAGGGCAATCTCGAGTACCTCGCCGCGCTCGCCCTGATCCTGCAGGTGTTGACCCTGCCGCTGCTGTGGATCGGCCAGAAGGCGCTGGGCCGCGACTTCATGCTGAGGCGCACCGCGACATGAGCAAGCTTGCCCTCAGGAACGTGGCCCGGCTCTACGGATCCGTCGCGGCTGTGGCGGATTTCTCGCTCGAGCTCGCACCGGGCGAGTTCGTGTCGCTGCTCGGCCCGTCGGGCTGCGGCAAGACCACCACGCTGCGCATGATCGCCGGCTTCATCCCGCCGTCGGCCGGCACGATCGAGATGGATGGCCAGCGGATCTCCTCGCCCTCGAGCGTCGTGCCGCCCGAGAAGCGGCGCATGTCGATGATCTTCCAGAGCTACGCCATCTGGCCGAACATGACGGTGGGCGAGAACGTCGGCTTCGGCCTGCAGGTGCGCAAGCTGTCGCGCGCCGAGATCGACCGCCGGGTCGATGCCATCCTCGACGTCGTGCAGATGCGCAACCTCAAGGGACGCTATCCGGCCGAGCTGTCGGGCGGCCAGCAGCAGCGCGTGGCGCTGGCGCGCGCCATCGTCGTCGAGCCCGAGGTGCTGCTGCTCGACGAGCCGCTCAGCAACCTCGACGCCAACCTGCGAGAGGAGATGCGTTTCGAGATCCGCCGCCTGCACGACGCGTTCAAGATCACCACGGTCTACGTGACGCACGACCAGTCGGAAGCCATGGTGACCTCCGACCGCATCGTGGTGATGAACAAGGGGCGGATCGAGCAGATCGACGCCCCGCACAAGCTCTATGCGAGGCCGAGGAGCCGGTTCGTGGCCGGCTTCATCGGCCGAACGAATTTCCTCGAGGGCACGAAGCAGGGCAGCGAGGTGCGCTTCGACGGCTTCTCGGCCGCTGCGGGCCGACTGGAAGGCGCCGAGGCGGCGGGCGGCCTGCTCTATTCGCTGCGCCCCCAGGCGATCGGCCTGTCGGGCCAGAAGCCCAACGGCAGCAGCGTCGCCGTGGAAGCGGAAATCGCCGGCCGGTCGTATCTGGGGGAATACTGGGACTACCAGATCCGGCCGCTCGCCGGCACCAGGCCGGTGAGGGTCTCGACCGGCCCGAGCGTCGTTTTCGAGGTCGGCAGCCGCGTCTGGCTGGAGATCGATCCGGCGGCGATGGTGAGGGTCGAGTAGGCCGCAGCAAGTTCAGCGAAGCCGCGGC
>JALHMO010000097.1:6390-27090 GCA_022844015.1 Reyranella sp.
GAAACCGTGAGGTGAACGCCAAATCGCAGGGCGGCCCTGTCTCCGCCGTCTGGCTGGACGTCCCGCGGTCATGCTACGGATGAGTCCTGTCGCCCAATATCAGAGAGCAGCCATGACCGCCGGACCGCTTTCCCGATTCACCGTCCTCGACTTGACGCGGGTGCGCGCCGGCCCGACCGCCGTCCGCTATCTCGCCGACTGGGGCGCCAATTGCATCAAGGTCGAGATGCCGCCCGGCGCCGGCGACATGGACATGGGCGGGCCGCGCCACGGGCCCGACTTCCAGAACCTGCATCGTAACAAGAAGTCGATCACGCTCAACCTCAAGGAGCCGGACGGCAAGTCCGTCTTCATGAAGCTGGTCGAGAAGGCCGACGTGGTGGTCGAGAACTATCGCGCCGACGTGAAGTTCAGGCTGGGCATCGACTACGAAAGCCTGAAGAAGGTGAACCCGCGGATCGTCCTGGGCTCGATATCGGGCTTCGGCCAGGACGGGCCCTATGCCGAGCGTGCCGGCTTCGACCAGATCGCCCAGGGCATGGGTGGCCTGATGTGGGTCACCGGCATGGAAGGCCAGGGACCGGTTCGTGCCGGCATCGCCGTCGCCGACGTGGGCGCCGGGCTGCACTGCGCCATCGGCATCCTGATCGCGCTGCTGGAGCGCGAGACCTCGGGCCAGGGCCAGTGGGTGTCGAGCTCGCTGCTGCAGGCCATGATCTCGATGTGCGATTTCCAGGCGGCGCGCTGGACCATCGCCAAGGACGTGCCCGGCCAGGCCGGCAACAACCATCCGACCTCGATCCCGACCGGCGTCTTCAAGACCCGGGATGGCTACATCAACATTGCGGCGTCCGGCGGCCATATCTACAAGCGCTTCTGCGAGTGCATCGAGGCGCCCGAGCTGCTGAGCGACGCCAAGTTCTCGACCGACAAGGCGCGCCGCACCAATCGCGATCTGCTCAACGCCGAGATCGACAAGCGGGTCGGCGCCTACGGCAGCGCCGAGCTGGTCGAGAAGCTCAACAAGGCCGGTGTGCCGGCCGGCCCGATCTACAAGATGGACGAGATGTTCGCCGACCCGCAGGTCAAGCACCTGCAAATGGCCCACCCCGTGAACTCACCCAAGCTCGGCCCGATCGAGCTGATCGGCCAGGCGATCAACATGAGCCGCACGCCGTTCGAGATGCGCTGGGCCACTCCGGAGCAGGGCGAGCATACCGAAGCCGTGCTCCAGGAGGCCGGCTACGACGCCGCCGCGATCGCGAGCTTCCGGCAGCGCGGCGTGATTTAGAGGAGCCCGTCATGATCAGCCCAACCCCCAACATGATTGCCGAGAAGCATGGGTCGGTCGGCAAGCTCATCTTCAACAAGCCGGCCAAGCACAACGCCACGTCGACCGACATGTGGGAAGCGATCCCGGTCATCCTCGACGATTTCGAGAAGGACCCGGCGATCCGCGTCGTCGTCGTCACCGGCGCGGGCGACAAGGCCTTCGTCTCGGGCGCCGACATCTCCGAGTTCGAGAAGGCGCGCTCGACGCCCGAGCAGGTCGCCTACTACGACAAGATCGGCGAGGTCGCCAACGCGCGCCTCACCAAGTGCTCGAAGCCGACGATCGCCCGCATTCGCGGCTACTGCATCGGCGGCGGCCTGGCGGTCTCGCTGACCTGCGATCTCCGCATCGCCTCGGACAAGTCGAGGTTCGGCGTGCCGGCTGCCCGGCTCGGTCTCGGCTATCGCGCCGCCGGCCTCAAGAACCTGATGGACCTGGTCGGCCCGGCCTATGCCAAGGAGATCTTCTTCACCGCCCGTCATTTCAGCGCCGAGGAGGCCCACGGCATGGGGCTGCTCAACCGCGTGGTGCCGGATGCCGAGCTCGACGCCTATGTCGACAACTACTGCAAGCTGATCGGCGAGAACGCGCCGCTCACCATGCACGCGGCCAAGCGCACCCTGGAAGAGCTGACCCGGCTCGACGGCAAGCCCGATTTCGGCCGCACGAGCGCCCTGGTGCAGGAATGCTTCGCCTCAGAGGACTACATCGAGGGCCGCCGCGCCTTCATGGAAAAGCGCAGGCCTCAGTTCAAGGGACGGTAACGCGACGTCATGGTCTTCCGGACCGCGAGCGTCCCGCTCGCTCATGAGCTCGAGCGAGCGGGACGCTCGCGGGCCGAAGACGATGAGTCTCCTGCGGTCTCGCCATTTCGTCTTTGCGTGGCGCAGGCCTACTGCCCAGAATAGCCAGCACTATCAGGAGAGTTGCCCATGCCCGTGCTCAGCCGCGAACAGATCGACGCCTTCTGGCGCGACGGCTATCTCATGGTCGAGGACGCCGTGACGCCGGCCCAGCTCGCGGCGCTCAGGGCCGAGATCGAGTCCTGGGTCGAGCAGAGCCGGGCGCATTCGCGGCCGTTCGGTCCACCGACGATCGATGGCCGCCCGCGCTTCGACATGGGTTCCGAGCACAGCGCCGAAAAGCCGGCGCTGCGGCGCATCAACAACCCGTCGGACATCTCGGACGCCTATCGGGAAGTGATGCTCGACGCGCGCACGGTCGACATGGTGGCCGACCTGATCGGGCCCGACGTAAAGTTCCACCATTGCAAGATAAACCTGAAGCTGTCGGGCGCGCGCACCGAGGTCGCCTATCACCAGGACTTCGCCTATACACCGCACACCAATTCCGACGTCGTGACGGCGCTGCTGTTCCTCGACGATATCGACGAAAGCAACGGCTGCCTCACGGTGGTGCCGGGATCGCACAAGGGCCCCCTGCTGTCGCTGTTCGACGGCGAGCGTTTCACAGGCGGGGTGGCGCCCGATGCGGAGCAGCAGGCGCTGGCGCAGTCGGTGCCGTGCCTCGGCAAGGCGGGCAGCGTGTGCCTGATGCACACCAAGCTCCTGCACGGCTCGGCCGCCAACGGCGCCGACAAGCCGCGCGGCCTCTACATCTGCGTCTACACGGCCGCCGACGCCGTGCCGATCGCGCGCAACCCGATGCCGAGCCCGAACGAGGGACTCATCGTGCGCGGCAAGGAGGCCCGCTGCGCCCGCCTGACCGAAGGGATGGTCGAGCTGCCCAAGCAGCCGAAATCGGCCTCGTTCTTCACCGTGCTGGGGCAGGAGTCCAAGCAGGCCGCCGAGTGAGCGATCCGTTCCCGGCGATCGCCGAAGCGGAGGCTCGCGGCGCGACGGCCGATCTGTTTGCCGACATCCGGGCGACCGTGGGCGTGCGGGTGGTCAACCTCGTGTGGCGCCACCTGGCAACGATCGACGATGCCTTGCCTTGGGCGTGGGCCGCCGTAAAGCCGCTCTACCAGCAGGGCATGGTCGATCAGGCGGTCATAGGGTTCCGGCAAACCATGGCCCTGCCTGTCCTGACGTCGCTCGAGGGCGACGAGCCGGCCAGCGTCGACGCCGTGCTGGCGAGCTACGACCATTCGAACACGGTGAACCTGTTCTCGCTGGGCGCGCTGGTGGCGTGGTTGAGGGGCGAGGGGGCGACGCATGGCTCGCCGCAGCCCGGCCTGCGTCTTGCCGCGCCCGACGTCGCCTTGCCGGCACTCGCGTCGGAACGCGACGTTGCGCCCGAAATCTGGCAGCGGGTGTTGCGCCTCAACCGTTTCGGCGACTCCGAGCGGCCACTGATCCTGGCCAGCATGTATCGCCATCTGGCTCACGCGCCGGCCTTCCTCGCGCGTCTCGAGCCGGCGTTGGCTGCGGTTCAGGCCGACGGTACCCTCGATCGCGCGATCGCGACGAATCGCGACGCAGCCCGTCGATCCTCGCGCGTTCTTGCCCGCGCGATCGCAGCGGCACGGCCGCCTCGCGCCGCCGACATCGAGCGTTCCGTGTCCGCATTCGTCGACCATGCCATCGGCAAGATGGTCACGATCTGCCGGGCAGTCCGCGTCGCGAGGAAGCAGGCACAGCCCTGAGGCTGCCTGCGGTCAGTAGGGCCGGTCGCCGCGTACCAGCATCCGGTACAGGCGGCGGTGCTGGCTGTGATCGTAGTCGAACCCTGCCTTATGCAGCGAGGCGCGGTCGTCGATGATCAGCAGATCGCCCTTCTTGTACTCGTGCGCATAGCAAAACTGCGGCTGCGTGATCCTGTCGGTCAGATCCTGCAGGAAATCCTGGGTTTCCTCGGGCGTCATCCCGGTGACCGTCTCGGTTTTGGCCTTGTGAAACCACGCGGCCTTGGTGCCGGTCTCCGGGTGGGTGCGGACAAGGGGATGAACCGTGGGCGGTTTCGTCGCCTCGAGCTGGGCCTTCACGATGTCCGGGTTGCCGGTCTTCATCCGCGCGCTGCTGATCAGCGTGTTCTCGGTCTTGGCGTCGACGATCTTCAGCTTTACGTCGTCTGGAAGCGCTTCATAGGCGGCGCGCGAGTTGCAGACCGACGTCGCACCGCCCCTGTCCGGCACTGCCACCGCATACAGCATGGTGAACTTTGGCGGTAATTCCTGGTTGGTGTGGTCGGTGTGCCAGGTGGCGTTGGCGCCGACTTTTGCAGGTTGACCCTTGCTGTCCGTGTGACGGTTGTCGAGCACGCTGATCAAGGGAAACCCGTCGACCAGATAGCGCCGGTTCTGATCCTCCATGAGCTCGCCGAACAATTCTCCGGCGGCTTGCAGCTGGGCTGGGGTGAGATGCTCCTGCCCACGAATCACGAGGACCACGTTCTCGACGGCAGCATCGTAGAGCTTCTTCTGCGTCGCGCCGTCGACGGGATGCGCAAGGTCGATACCCGTGACAATCGCGCCGATGTGCTCCTTGACCTTCTCGATCTTCATGGCCTGGGTGGGAATCCTCGACACGGCAGCGCTCATGGCCTGGCTCCATCTCTCGACCCGCAGGTTGTGGCGGGTGCGTGCAGCATCCCGGTCATCCACACTGGCCGACAGCATCGGCCGAATGCCCGCGTCTATCAAGCACCGCCCGTTGACCACATCGCGCCCGACAGACGATGCGCGCGTCAGACCAGCCCGGCGCGACGAAAACCCTCGACGTAGTGCGCGCGTTCGGCATCGTCGCGGATCGGCACCTGATCGGCGACCCATTGCAGTGAGATGTTCGGCTGGACGCGGCGCAGCTCCTGGAGCGCGCCCGCTGCGACCTCCACTTGCCCGGACATTCCCGCCGCCGAGGTCAGTCCGCGGTAGCCGCCGATGAAGTCGGGGTGCAGCCGGATGGCCGTGCGGGCCAGGTGCGCCGCCTCGTCGTAATTGCGGCCGACGAACTGCGTGTACGAGGCGACCCCGTAGTAGAGCGCCGAGAAGGGATCGCGTGGGCTCAGGCGCAAGGCCCGGAGGGCCGCCTCCTCGCCTTCCTTCCAGCGGCCGCAAAAGGCCAGGGCCAGGCCGTGGTAACCCCGGGCCAGGCAGAAATTCGGGTTGAGCCGCAGGGCATTCTCGAAATCGGCCAGGCAATCGTCGAACCGGCGCGCGAACAGATGAATGCAGCCCAGGGCGTGGTGTGCCCAGGGATCGTCGCAGTCGGCCCGGATCGCGGCGAGCGCCGCACGCTCCGCGACCGGCCCGACGATCGTCCTGTCCGCCCATCCCATGGAGGCGTTGAACAGATGGGTGGTGGCGAGCAGGCCGAGCGCCCGACCGTACAGGGGATCTATCAGGATCGCCTTCTCCAGCAGCGCCAGCGCGATGGCATTGTCCTCGCGGGTCAGCCGCCAGTAGTGCGACGTCGCGCGCATCAGCAGATCCCAGGCATCCAGCCGATCCGGGGCCTTGCGCAGGATGCGGAAGTTCTCGGCGGCATAGATCTGTGGCTCGATCGCGGCGACGATGGCTTCCGTGATCTCGTCCTGGACCGCGAAGACGTCGGCCAGATGATGGTCGTAGCGCTCCGCCCAGATCTGGCTGCCGTTGAACGCGCTGCTGAGCTGCGCCGTGATCCGGACGCGATCTCCACGCCGGCGGACGCTGCCCTGGACGACGTAGGAGACGCCGAGCTCCTCCGCGATCTGCTTCAACGGGACGGTCTTGCCCTTGTACAGGAAGGACGAGTTGCGCGCGATCAGGGGGAAGCGGCGCAACTTGGACAGCGCCGTGATGATGTCCTCGCTGATCCCGTCCGAGAAATAGTCCTCTGTCGGGTCGTTGGACATGTTGCTGAAGGGCAGGACGGCGATGGCCGGCCCCTCGGCGTGCAGCGCATCCCGTGGCAGGCGGATCTCGCTCGCTGGCTGTGGATCGATTGCCGTCACAGCGTGGGGACACGGGGCCTCGGCCCGCACGTCGCCGATGAACCGCAAGCCCTTTCGGGAAATCGTGCGAATCAGCTTCTGGCCCTGGCCATCGTCGCCGACCGCCTTGCGGGCGGCATGAACGCGGCTGGTCAAGGTCGCATCGGAGACGATGCGGCCACCCCAGACCAGGGCGATGAGGTCGTCCTTCGTGACGACGCGATCGCGGTTCTCGACGAGGCAGATCAGCAGATCCAGAACCTGAGGTTCCACGGCAATGTCCTCGGCGCCGCGGCGCAGCTCGCGCCGGCTCGTGTCAAGTACATGATCTGCAAATATAAATTGCACCCTGTTGTCCCCGTTTCCTGGCCAAGATTTTCGCGCGAAAGCGACCAAGTCGTGGCGGATCACGGCGGTCGTGCGCGTTTCTCGTCCACCTGTTGCTTTTGTGCACGGGCCGATACCAGAAGCCGGCGCACGCCGCACGCACGAAAAATGCAGACCTTCTCAATGAAAAATCAACGTCGCCTGCAGTGCAGCTTCAAGCCGGCCATCACGGCCGCGGCTAAGCATGGTCCATCCGCACATCTCACATGGGCGGCGTTTCTGAAAGGAACAGGACCATGGCTATCAAGGCTAGCTTCACCCCGGGCGCCGGCCTTCTGTCGGTTTTCGGCGACGAGCTCGAGAACAGCATCACCATCAGCCGCAACGCGGCCGGCCTGCTTCTCGTCAACGGCGGCGCCATCACGATTGCCGGCGGCACGCCCACGGTTGCAAACACGGTGCGGATGTCGCTGTTCGGGCAGGGCGGCGACGACGTCATCACGCTGAGCGAGGCCAATGGTGCGCTGCCCGCGGCCAACATCTTCGGCGGAACCGGCAACGACACCCTTACCGGTGGATCGGGCGGAGATCAGCTGTTCGGGCAGACCGGCAACGACACCCTGCTGGGCAAGGGCGGTGCCGATTTCCTGTTCGGCGGCGCCGGCGACGACGTCCTGACCGGCGGCGATGCCGACGACCAGGTGTTCGGCGAAGGCGGCAACGACCGCATGATCTGGAACCCCGGCGACGACACCGACCTGTTCGAGGGCGGCGCCGGCACCGATACCGCGGAAGTCAACGGCGGCAATGGCGACGAGGTGTTCACCACCACGGCCAACGGCACGCGCGTGCGCCTCGACCGGCTCAATCCGGCGCCGTTCTCCCTCGACATCGGAACGACCGAGAAGCTCGTGGTCAACATGAACGGCGGCAACGACAGCTTCAGCGCGACCGGCAACCTCGCCGCGCTGATCAGCGTCACCGTCGACGGCGGCACCGGCAACGATACCATTCTGGGCAGCAACGGCGTCGACACGCTGATGGGCGGCGACGGCAACGACTTCATCGACGGCCAGCAGGGCAATGACTCGATCTTCCTCGGCGCCGGCGACGACGTCTTCCAGTGGGATCCCGGCGACGGCAACGACGTGGTCGAAGGCGGGGACGGCACGGACAAGATGCTGTTCAACGGCAGCGCCGGGAACGAGATCTTCGACGTTTCCGCCAACGGCGGTCGCACCCGGTTCACCCGCAACCTCGCCAACATCGTCATGGACCTGAACGACGTCGAGCGCATCGATCTCAAGGCGCTGGGCGGGGTCGACTCCGTCAAGATCAACGACCTCGGCGGCACCGACGTCACGGAGATCAATGTCGACCTGGCCGGCGCCATCGGCGGGACCACGGGTGACGGCGCGGCCGACACGGTGATCGTCGCGGGCACCAACGGCGCCGACATCATCGACATCTTCGGTGCCGGCAGCTCGGTCGCGGTGCTGGGCCTCTCGGCGCGGATCAATCTCGCCAACACGGAGGGCGCCAACGATCGGCTGGTCATCAATGCCGGCGACGGCAATGACGGGATCACCGCGACCACCATGGCGGCCGGCGTCATCGGCCTTACCCTCGATGGCGGCGCCGGTAACGACACCATCCTGGGCAGCCAGGGCGCCGATGTCCTGATCGGTGGCGACGGCAACGATTTCGTGTTCGGCGACAACGGCAACGACACGGCCTTTCTGGGCGCCGGCGACGACGTGTTCCAATGGGACCCGGGCGACGGCAACGACACGCTCGAGGGCGGGGACGGCAACGACCTGATGCTGTTCTTCGGTTCCAATGCCGCCGAGAACATCGACATCGTGGCCAACGGCGGCCGCGCGCTGTTCCTGCGCAACGTCGCCAACGTCGCGATGGACCTCGACGACGTGGAGCGCATCGAGTTCCGCGCCCTGGGCGGGGCGGACAACGTCGTCGTCGGCGACCTGAGCGGCACCGACGTGACCAGGGTCGACGTCGACCTGAGAGGCCCGAACGGCGGCGGCGACGGTGAGGCGGACAGCGTCACCGTGAACGGGACGAACGGCGCCGACACCATATTCGTCTCGGGCGACTCCGGAGGCATCGCGGTCGGCGGTCTGCAGGCCACGGTGAACGTGTTCTTCCAGGAGGTCGCCAACGATCGGCTGACGGTCAACGGGCTGGGCGGCGACGACGTCATCAACGCCTCGAGCCTGGAAGCCGACGGCATCCAGCTGACGTTGAACGGCGGTCTCGGCGTCGACATGTTGATCGGCAGCGAGGGTGACGACCTGTTCAACGGCGGCGACGGCAACGATGTCGCCCTGATGGGCGCCGGCGACGATACGTTCGTCTGGAACCCGGGTGACGACAACGACACCGTCGAAGGCCAGGCCGGCAGTGACACGCTGCTGTTCAACGGTGCCAATGCCGCCGAGGTCATCGACGTCTTCGCCAACGGCGAGCGCGCGTTGTTCACCCGCAACATCGCCAACGTCGTCATGGACGTGAACGACGTCGAGAAGATCACCTTCAATGCGCTGGGCGGCGCCGACACCGTCAATGTCCATGACCTGATTGGAACGGACGTGACCCAGGTCACTGTCAATCTGGCAGGCACCCTGGGCGGAAGTCTGGGCGACGGTCAGGCGGATACCATCGTCATCAACGCGACCACCGGCGACGATGTGATCGTGATCACCAACGACAACGGCGTGATCAAGGTCCTTGGCCTGGCTGCCGAGGTGACGATCACCGGCTTCGAGGCGGCGAACGATCGCCTCGTGATCAACGGCCTCAGCGGCGACGATGTCATCGAGGCGTCGAGTCTCTCGGGCATGCTGCTCACTGCCAATGGCGGCACCGGCGACGACATCCTGATCGGCAGCCCGGGCAACGACATTCTGTCGGGCGGCGAGGGTGACGACGTGCTGCTGGGCGGCGGCGGGCAGGACGTGCTCGACGGCGGCCCGGGCGACAACGTCGTCCTCCAATCCCTGATGGGCCAGTTCATGGCGTCGAGCTTTGTGCCGGCCGGGCAGGGCCAGACGGCCATCCCATTGACCGACCCGACCGCGCACATGCCGCAGCTGCTGGCGCAGCCGCAGGCCTGATCGCTGGAGCTCGGGTCCCGGAGAACGCTGATGAGCTCCTCTACCGCCATCCCGGCCGATCCGGGACTCGAGGCCCTCGTGACGCTGCTGCGCCTGAAGGACGTCGCAGCCGATCGGAGGCAGCTCAGGCACCGCCTGGGCACGGACAAGATCGGCGCAGCGGAAATGCTCCGCTGCGCCAGGGATCTGGGTCTGAAGGCGCGGGCCTGGCGGACCCAATGGTCCAGGCTCGCGCGGACGCCGCTGCCCGCCATCGCATGCTTGCGCGATGGTGGGTTCATGGTCGTCGCCAAGGCATCCGAGGATCAGGTCCTCGTCCAGTCGCCGCAAACTGCGCGTCCCGCCCTGATGACGCGCGACGAGTTCGTCTCGCTCTGGGACGGCGGGATGATCTCGATGACCCGCCGCAGCGGGCTCGGCGATGTTGCCCGGCGCTTCGACGTCACCTGGTTCCTGGGCGCGATCCACAAGTATCGGTGGTTGCTGGGCGAGGTGCTGGTCGCCTCGTTCTTCCTGCAGGTCTTCGCCTTGGTCTCGCCGCTGTTCTTCCAGGTGGTGATCGACAAGGTGCTGGTGCATCGCTCGCTCAGCACGCTCGATGTCCTGGTGATCGGCCTCCTGGCGATAACGCTGTTCGAGACCGTGCTGGGCATCCTGCGCACCTATCTGTTCTCCCACACGACCAACCGCATCGACGTCGAGCTGGGCGCGCGCCTGTTCCATCACCTGCTGGCCCTGCCGATGGCCTACTTCCAGGCGCGGCGGGTCGGCGATTCGGTGGCGCGCGTGCGCGAGCTCGAGAACATCCGCAATTTCCTGACCAGCTCGGCGCTCACGCTGCTCATCGACCTGTTCTTCACGTCGGTGTTCCTGGCCGTGATGTTCCTCTACGCGCCGACCTTGACCTGGATCGTGCTCGCCTCGCTGCCCGTATACGTCGCGATCTCGGCGTTGGCGACGCCGCTGTTTCGCCGCCGGCTCGACGAGAAGTTCCAGCGCGGCGCGGAGAACCAGGCGTTCCTGGTCGAGAGCGTGACCGGCATCGAGACGCTGAAGGCGATGGCGGTCGAGCCGCAGATGCAGCGGCGCTGGGAGGAGCAGCTCGCCGGATATGTGAGCGCGAGCTTCCGCGTGCTGAGCCTCGGCAACACCACGAGCCAGATCGTGCAGGGCGTCAGCAAGGTGGTCACCGCCGCCATCCTCTATTTCGGCGCCAAGCTGGTGATCGAGGGCGGCCTGTCGGTCGGCGAGCTCATCGCCTTCAACCTGCTGGCCTCCAGGGTCAGCGCGCCGGTGCTGCGCCTGGCGCAGCTGTGGCAGGACTTCCACCAAGCGCGGCTCTCGATCCAGCGCCTGGGAGACATTCTGAACACCAGCGCCGAGCCGACCGTTGCGGCGGGGCGCAGCCGGTTGCCGGCGATCCGCGGCAGCATCAGGTTCGACCATGTCGGCTTCCGCTACCGCCTCGACGGCAAGCAGATCCTGAACGATGTGAGCTTCGAGGTGCCGGCCGGGCAGACGGTCGGCATCGTCGGGCCTTCCGGGTCGGGCAAGAGCACCTTCGCCAAGCTGGTGCAGCGCCTCTACGTGCCGGAGAGCGGGCGCGTGCTGATCGACGGCATGGACCTCGCCATGGCCGACCCGGCCTGGCTGCGCCGCCAGATCGGTGTGGTGCTGCAGGAGAGCACGCTGTTCAACTGCTCGGTACGCGACAACATCGCGCTCGCCGACCCGGCCATGCCGATGGAGCGCATCGTGGCGGCCGCGCAGCTCGCCGGCGCTCACGAGTTCATCCTCGAGCTGCCCGAAGGCTACGACACCATCGTCGGCGAACGCGGCTCGACCTTGTCGGGCGGCCAGCGCCAGCGCATCGCCATTGCGCGCGCCCTGGTCGGCGACCCGCGCATCCTGATCTTCGACGAGGCGACCAGCGCGCTCGACTACGAGAGCGAGCGCATCATCCAGGACAACATGCGCGAGATCGTCAAGGGTCGCACGGTCCTGGTCATCGCCCACAGGCTTTCGACGGTCCGTGGCCTCGACCGCATCGTCACCCTCGACGGCGGCCGCGTCGTAGAGGAGGGCACGCACGATGCCCTGATCGCGACCGGCGGCCGCTACGCCTCTTTGTACCGCTTGCAGGCAGGCATCCATGAAGTCCGTTGAAGCAGCCGCGCCGGTCGCCCCGATGCCTCCGGACAACAGGCCGGCCAATGTCGTGCCCCTTCGCGCTCGGCCCGGCAGGACCGCGCCCCTGCGGCGGCGCGGCGAGGAGCTGGCCTTCCTGCCGGCGGCCCTCGAGATCGTCGAGACGCCGCCATCGCCGATCGGTCGTGCCATCGGCATCACCCTCATCGTGCTGTTCTGCGCGGCGCTCGCCTGGGCGTGGTGGGGCAC
Source organism: Reyranella sp. (assembly GCA_022844015.1). Lineage (GTDB taxonomy): Bacteria > Pseudomonadota > Alphaproteobacteria > Reyranellales > Reyranellaceae > Reyranella. Next base: position 18,454 of record JALHMO010000097.1, read on the forward strand.
GATCGACATCGTGGCGTCCGCTACCGGCAAGATCATGCCGAGCGGCCGCATCAAGGTCATCCAGCCGTTCGAGACGGGCGTGGTGCGTGCGATCCGGGTTCAGGACGGGCAGGTGGTGAAGGCGGGCGACGTGCTGATCGAGCTCGATCCGACCGCGAATGCCGCCGACCGCGATCGACTTCATAGTGACCTCCTGGCCGAGCAGACGAGCATTGCCCGCCTGCGTGCGGCGCTGGCTGGCACAGACGATCCCCTGGCCGATTTCGCGCCGCCGGTGCAGGCCAACTCGACCCTGATCGGCGTCCAGCGCCAGCTGCTGCTGAGCCAGGTCGGCGAGCACCGGGCGAAGCTCGCTTCGCTCGACCGTCAGCGGGCCCAGAAGGAGGCCGAGCTGGCGACGACGGTCGCCACCATCCAGAAGCTCGAGACGGTGATCCCGGTGATCCAGCAGCGCGTCGACATGCGCCGCGTGCTGGTGGAGAAGGACCTCGGCTCGAAGATCGTCTACCTGGAGACGCTGCAGCTTCTGCTCGAGCACCAGAGGGAGCTCATCGTCCGCAAGAGCAGCCTGCTGGAGGACGAGGCGGCCGTGGCGGCGATCCGCGAGACGCGCCGCCAGGCGGAGGCCGAGTTCCGGCGTACCCTTGCCGAAGAGCTGGCCAAGGCCGAGCAGAAGGCGCTCGGCCTCGCCCAGGAGCTGATAAAGGCCGAGCAGAAGACGAAGCTGCAGGTGCTGGCTGCACCGGTGGATGGCATCGTGCAACAGCTCGCCATCCATACCGTCGGCGGCGTCGTCACGCCGGCGCAGGCGCTGCTGGTCGTCGTGCCGAGCGACAGCCGGCTGGAGATCGAGGCGCTGGTGCCGAACCGCGACATCGGCTTCGTCCAGCCCGGGCAGCACGCCGAGATCAAGGTCGACACCTTCAACTTCACCCGCTACGGCCTGCTGCACGGCGAGGTGCTGAGCGTGTCGCAGGACGCCATCATCCGCGACCGCCGGCAGGATCGCGCCGACGATCGCAATCTGGGCACCCAGAACGACACCAGCGAGCCCAAGGGCCAGGAGCTGAACTACAGCGCCCGCATCTCGCTCGACGCCACCAGGATGCAGATCGACGACCGGATGGTGAAGCTGTCGCCCGGCATGGCGGTGACAGTCGAGATCAAGACCGGCTCGCGCCGAATCCTGACGTACCTCCTGTCACCCCTGCTGCGCTACCAGCACGAGGCACTGCGGGAGAGGTGAGGGGCCTTACCCGTAAACCTTGCGCACCTCGCCCTCGGCCCACTTCACGGCGTCCTCGGCAGGCATGCCCTGTACGGCCTTGGCGTACATGTCGACAATGATGTACTTCGAGAGCACCTCGGCGGCCTTCGGTCCCGCCGGTCCGGCATGGCCGTAGACGCGGCCGAGGCGCGGCGCCACGCGGTAGGGTGCCATGACCGGGTCATCCTTCCACATGGCGTGGTTCTCCCACTGCTTTGTGGGCCCGGTTGCGAAACCCTTCTGAACCTTGAACCACTTGTCGTAGACGTCGGTCGAGTGGAACCATTTCAGGAAATCCATCGCCTGCTTCTGGTTCTTCGAGTAGCGCATCACCATCATGCACTGGAAGGGGTGCACGCCGAACTGGCCTGCGGGCCCCTTGGGGAGTGGCGCGTGCTGGATGTCGCTCTTCAGCTGCGCACCCTTGTCGGTCTTGTACTGGTCGGGCTTGCGCAACGCTTCGATGTAGATCGAGGCGCCATTGAGCGTGGCGCTGATCGTGCCCGACAGGAAGGCGCGGTTGTTGTTGGAGTCGTCCCAGGCCATGCCGCCGTCGTCGTGTGCTTCCTTCCAGAACGCCGTCATGAACTTCACCGACTCGACGGTCTCCTTGGTGTTGAGCCGCACCGTCTTGCCGTCCTCCTCGACCTCGCGCCCTCCCCACGACCACAGGAAGGGATAGGCGAAGGCCGGCGCGTCGCCGACCGTATGGCCGAGGGTCTGGCCCAGGGGGCGGCCCTTGGCCTTGAGTTTCTTGCCGACGTCCCGGTATTCCTCCCAGGTCTCGGGAAACTTTGCGACGCCGATCTCGTCGAACCACGATTTGCGATAGGCGACCATGGCGCCGATGATGCAATAGGGGACCGCAATCCACTTCCTGCCGTCGTGCGTGTTGGCCTTGGCGAGGTCGTAATAGCCGCCCTGCGCGGCGCCGAGCGCTTCGCACACCGCCGACACGTCGGCGCAACTGTCGGCATAGAGCTGCGCCTTGTTGTCGAAGATCATGATGATGTCGGCGCCGCCCTGGGCCTGGATCGCCGCGGTCGCTCGCGGCTGCAGGTCATTGAGGCCGATCGTCTCCATATTGATCTTGAAGCCCAGCGCCTTCTCGGCTTCCGCCAGCATCGACTGACGCAGGATCTGATCGCCGGCCGGCACGAAGTCGTTCCATTTCAGCCAGTGCAGGGTCGACGTCTGGGCATAGGCGGGCGCTCTTCCGGCGGCCAGGATGCCTGCCATGCCGCCGGCCTTCGCAGCCAGCGCGCCGACGCTCGAGGATTTCAGGAACTTGCGACGCGAGACACGAGCCATGTTGTTCCTCCCTGATAAGCATATTGCTATGTCGATAAGGTCTAAGGGGCACGCGTAGGGGCGGCATCGGGGCCGGGCGAATGTGCGCCGGCGAACGAGATGTCGCTTGAACGGTATGCAAACCGAAAGCGTGGGCGCGAACGAACAAAGCGGGAATTACGCCGGCCGACGCAAGGTTGGCCGCTCCCGGACTTCGACAGACTAGGAGATTTGCCGCGCCAGGGCCACCGTCACTCCGTCGTGTGTCAACCTGTCGTGAATCCGGTCAACCGGCGGCCCCGTCGAGGCCTTCGTGTCCGTGCAGGGCGGGGCAGTCACAAGCGCTTCTCGCCCGGTCAATCCGGCAGTCGAGGCCTTGATGAAGAGTGACGACCGCTCGAGTGTCGATCGCGATCGTGAAAGCTGAAGGCAACCGCCTCTGCATCTCCTGGCGGGTCGCAGGCGAGAAATAACGAATTGATAACGGTTGTGTCACGCGCCACGATTCAATCGTCGTTGACTTCGTCGACCATTGCCCGCAGCCTGACATTGCGGGGGCGTTGCCGATCAGCTGGCGAATATCAATCTCTCGCGTTTCTGGCGTCGACCTTTCCAGGCGTTTCGTCAGCCGGCGCTCTACGTGACATCGATCTCAACTCTCGGAGGCTCGCATGGCGAGAAAACCTTCAGCGCGCGCTCGTGCCAAAACGACAACGAGGAAAGCGGGTGCACGGGACGACCGACCCAGCATCCCAAAGCTGCTGTTCGCACAGGTATCGCCGCATTCGATCGGTGGGATGTCCATGTTCGACATGGAAGGCCCCGTGGGTGCCGACATCGTGTCGAACTTCATGTCCGACGACGATATCATCACACGCTCGGTCTATGCCCTCCAGGATGCAGGCTTCCAGGTGCTGCAGGTATCGGCCTATACGATCAACATCGCGGCACCGATTTCCACTTATGAACGCGCCTTCAAGACCAAGGTGGTTCCGCACGAACTGACGACGATCAAGAGCCAGGGCATCTCCGATACCGCCACCTTCTTCTCGGTTCCCGATGCGCCGCGGTTCGGCTTGATCCCCACGACCGGGACGGCCTTCGAGAACCTGATCGAAGGCGTCGCCATCGAGACTCCACGCTACTTCTTCGCCCCGCAGCCGCTGCCGCCGAGGAAAGCCTACTGGCATCTCGAGGTGCCCGCCGACGTCTCCTTGGGCTGCAATGCCGATAAGGCTCATCGTGGCGGAATCACGGGTCGCGGCGTCAGGGTGGCCATGGTCGATTCGGGCCACTTTGCCCACCCCTTCTTCGCCGCGCGCGGCTATCGTGTCCAGGCCGTGACGCTGGGGCCGGGTGCCGCCAATCCGGCGGCCGACGAGAACGGCCACGGCACGGCCGAGTCGGCGAACATCTTCGCGGTGGCGCCGGACACCGAGTTGTGGCCGGTGAAGATCAACTTCGCCAACTCGACTGGTGCATTCAACGCCGCCGTCGGGCTCATGCCGGAGATCATCACCTGCAGCTGGGGATCGGACGTGCGGGCCGGGCCATTGTCGGCTGCCAACCAGGCACTCGCTGTCGCGATCGCCGATGCGGTTGCGCGCGGCATTGTCGTAGTGTTCTCCGCCGGCAACGGACATTTCGGCTTCCCGGGGCAGCACCCGGACGTGATTTCTGCCGGCGGCGTTTTCCGTGCCCCCAATGGCAACCTGCGGGCCAGCGATTATGCGAGCGGCTTTTCCAGCCCGATCTATCCGGGCCGCAATGCTCCTGACCTGTGCGGCCTGGTCGGCATGAAGCCACGCGCCGCCTACATCATGCTGCCCCTGCAGCCGAGCTCGACAATCGACAACGATCTGGCCGCGGGCGGCGCACATCCGAACGGTGACGAGACGGCCGCCGACGATGGTTGGTCGGCGATCAGCGGCACGTCGGCCGCTGCTCCGCAGCTTGCCGGCACGGCCGCGCTGATCAAGCAGGCCTGTCCTGCGCTTGATCCGGCCGCCGTGCGCGACATCATGATCCGCACCGCCATCGACGTGACGACGGGCAATTGCAACACGTCATCCAGCGGCGCTGCAGCCGGGCCGGGCACGGACCTCGCCACGGGTGCCGGCCTGGTCGACGCCAACGCGGCGGTGCTGGTCGCCAAGGTGCGTTGCCTTGGTCCAATCCGGCCACCCATCACGCCACCCATCACGCCACCGATCACGCCGCCGATCCGGCCGCCAATCACACCTCCGATCACGCCGCCGATCCGGCCACCCATCACGCCGCCGATCAGGCCTCCGGTTACGCCCGTCGAACCGGTCCGTCCTCCGGTGACACCGATCAGACCCCCGATCACCCCGGTAACGCCGGTGCGGCCCGTGACACCCGTTCGTCCCGTTCGTCCCGTTGTGCCGGTGCGACCGGTACGGCCGATCGAGCCGATCATCGCCACGCCGGGACGGGAGATGGCGGCCGACTCCGCCACAGCCACCGAAGGAGGCCTGTCACAAGAAGATGTCCAGGCGCTCGAGGAACTTGTGATCGGGAAAGGGGTCGACCCCTTGAAGTAGGAGGATCAGACCGTGCGGGTCGTTCTCGTGAACATGCCGTGGGGCGCGCTGGAGCGCCCCGCATTGGGCATCAGCCTCCTGAAAGCGGGCCTCGTCGCACAGGGCGTGGCGTGCGAGGTCCGCTATCTCAACATGCTCTTCGCCGACCTGATCGGCTCGGAGCGATGCCGCCAGATTACCCACGATCTGCCGCACATCGCGTTTATCGGCGAATGGCTGTTCACCGAGGCGCTCTATGGCCCGGATGCGGGGCGTGATGCGCTGTTTGTCGAGCAGATCCTGCGTCGCGACTGGCGCCTCTCGGATCAGCACATTGCCGAGCTGTTCGGGGTCCGGCCAGCAGTCGAGGAATTTCTCTCCCAGGCGCTCGACGCACAGGACTGGGCCAGCTTCGACCTGGCAGGCTTCACCTCGACCTTCGAGCAGAACATTGCATCACTCGCGCTCGCGAGACGGCTGAAAGAACGCCATCCGAAACTGAAAGTCGCTTTCGGCGGCGCGAATTGGGAAGCCGCGATGGGCGAAGAGCTGCATCGTGCGTTCGCCTCCGTGGATTTCGCCGTTTCCGGCGAAGCCGACATCAGTTTCCCGATGCTCGTGCAGGCGTTGCAGGCACGACCGCGCGAGCAACGACGGCTGCTGGCAGCAATTCCCGGTCTCGTCTGGCGCGATCGCGGCCGCAGCGTTGCCAATGGCAGCGGTGCGCCCGTGAAGGCGATGGACGAGCTGCCGATCCCCGACTTCAGTGACTACTTTCACGCCCGCGAGCACAGCCCGGCGGCGGCGCAGGCGGCTCCGGTCTTGCTGTTCGAGACCTCCCGCGGATGCTGGTGGGGGGCCAAGTCGCACTGCACCTTCTGCGGCCTCAACGGCCACACCATGGCCTACCGCAGCAAATCTCCGGCGCGCGTGCTCGACGAGCTCGGAGAGCTGATAGGGAAGTGGCCCTGTCCTACCCTGGAGGCGGTCGACAACATCCTCGACATGAAATACTTCGACACGGTCCTGCCGACGCTCGAGAAAATGGACCTTCCGGGGCCGGTTTTCTATGAAGTGAAGGCCAATATGAAGCGCCATCACGTCGCCGCGCTTCAGCGGGCGCAGGTCTTGCGCATCCAGCCGGGCATCGAAAGCCTGAGCGATCACGTGCTGAAGCTGATGCGCAAAGGCACGACGGGGCTACGCAACATTCAGCTACTGAAATGGTGTCGCGAATACCGCATTGCCGTCGACTGGAACCTGCTGTACGGCTTTCCCGGCGAAACGGATGCCGACTACGAAGCGATCATGGACGTGCTGCCGCGCATCCGGCACCTGCAACTGCCCGGCGCGTGCGGGCCGATCCGACTGGACCGTTTCAGTCCGTATTTCCAGCGGCCCGAGCAGTTTGGCATCAAGGATGTGCGGCCGATGCCAGTCTACCGCTTTCTCTATCCGATCGAGGGGCTGCGACACGAACGCATCGCCTACTATTTCCATTTCAGCTACGAGGCAACGGCGTGCGCAAGCCCCAGGGCACATGCCGCGGCACACCTGGCCGAAGAATTGCGCGATCATGCCGACGACGGCAGCTTGCGCGCGCTTCCTCATCGCGACGGCGGGCTCCATCTCGCCGATACGAGGGCGCAGGCAAAGACCACGGCACTGAAGCTGTCGGTCTTCGAGCGCTGCATCGCGATGCGGATCGACGAAGTATCGTCGGTTGCGCAGGTCATGGCGGCCCTGAGGGAAGCCTTTCCCGCGAAGCGCTTTGCGGTCGAGGATGTCCGCGCCTTCCTGGACGAGCTGGTCTCCCTCGACATGGCGCTGACCGATGGCAACGACAACTATCTGGGCCTTGCCCTGATGCCGGCTGGCTTGCGGCCTGAGCTCGAAGCGGCGAGCCGGCGCATGCCAGGCGCTCGCGGTGCGGCGCCGCCTTTCGCGACCCTGTTCCCGCCAACGACCGGCGAGCCACTCCATGCCTAGGGCGCCCAAGATCGCCGCACAGGTCGTGATCGCGACACCAGGCGTGGACGCTCACACGGTCACGTCCCAGAACGTCAGAAGCGTGCTGCCGGATGCGACGCTCTCCGAGCGCGTGGTGACGGCATTCCGCGCCCTCGGCTTCACGTGCGGAGAGGTTGTCGGCGACAGTTTCAGCATCGAGGCCGCGCCGAGCGCTTTCCGCAGGGTCTTCGGGGTTTCGCCGCAGCCCGGGCCCGATGGCCGCATGCATGAGCGGCCCAGAAAGGGGGCTCGCGCTGCCGCCAAGCCCTTGAGCGGGCTTCCCACGGACAAGCTGCCGGAGACGCTGCGCCCGCTCGTCAAGGGGGTCGTCTTTTCAGAGCCGCCTGCCTTCGGCCCGGGGACGATGCCATGAGCTGCTGCCCTGCCTGTGAGCTGCGCACCGAACTCTCCCGTCTGCGGCGCTCGGCTCTGCTGCACGCCGGTGGGTACGGAATCTACCGCAGGCTCATCGATCCCGGGTGGATCAAGAGCATGCTTGCCGAGGCGATGGCCGGCGGACAGCGTATCGACCAGGTGGCTTCGGGGACCGACACCGAAGATGTTCGCGGCGGCGAGCCGGCGCGGCAGATCGTCTGTGTCGAAGGCGGGCCTGCACAGGACCAGTTGTTCGCCTCGACCGCCTTGCAGAGTTTCGTCGCCAACGAAGTGAAATTGCCCATCCGTCCCTGCGGCACGCGCGCCAGCTACTCGATCTATGCAGGACCTCAGGCGCATCTCGACATCCATCGGGATGTTCCGGGCTGCGACCTGGCCTTGATAACGTGCCTTCACGACAGTGATCCGCTTGCCGGGGATGGCGCCATCGACCTCTGGCTCGACGGCCTGACGACGCCGCTCCGCGAGATCAGGGCGGATGTCGAGCAGCAACGGAGTCGGCTCGCCCTGCTGCCGGGCGACAGCCTTCTGATCCACGGCGGGCTGATCCCTCACCGCATCCCTCCGCCGATAACCGACCGGCTTCGCGTCGTTTCGCTGATGTGCTTCGAGATCGTCGCCTGAGCGCTGGACGAAGTACGGATTGGGCAGGATTCTCCGAAAGAGGCGAGAACGATGGCCGATCAAACCAACCTCGTAACCTGCTTCCGATGGTGAACGTACTCTAGGATCCACGGCCCATACGCCGCTTTTGCAGCTTCGCGAATGCCAGCGTGGCGCGGACGCCGCAGTCGCCGGGGCCTGCATGGACGCCTCGGCGTTCTCAATATGGCCGCTTGCAGTGCACGATGAGCGCGGCCAATGTGTCTGTTGTGGTGCCCGCAGGTCTTGCACCCGCAAACCACGGCGGCTTCGCCGGGGCTACCCTGGCTTCGGCGACTGCCTGCGCGGCTGACGGCGCCCTGTGTGGAGGTTGAAATGGCAAATCCCAATTTCGATACCGTCAATCGGGCCGGCACCGCCGCCGACCAGGCGTCGTTCGATGCAGGCCTGCGCGCCCACATGGTGCGGGTCTACAACTACATGGCCTCGGGGCTGGCGCTGTCGGGCATCGTGGCCTTCGGCCTTTTC
>JALHMO010000098.1 GCA_022844015.1 Reyranella sp.
AAGCCCTGCGAGATTTCGCCTATGCCGTTGAAGACCGCCTGGTGTATGCCCTCGTGATCGATCGCGTGGGCGATCGCCTGTCGCAGCAGGTGGGCGTCGGGATTGTCCTTTTCCGACAACAGGCCGTTCTTGAGGTTGAAGAACATCATCGCCGTGCCGACCTGCGGCACCGGATAGGTCTCGAACGTCTTGCCGTGGTCCTTCTTGAAGGCCGGCGCGTCGGCATAGGCGACGTTGTCGATCAGGTCGAGCTCGCCCGTGCGCAGTGCGGTCAGGCGGACGCGGTCCTCCTTCTTCGGCCGTCCGATCAGCCCGTCGAGATAGGGCAGCGAGTTGCCCTCGGAGTCGGTCTCCCAGAAGTTCTCGAAGCGGACCAGCTCGCAGACGTCGAGGCGCCGCCACGACTTGAACTTGAACGGGCCGCAGTTGACCGGATGCGTGTCGACCGTGTCGACCGCACCCGGCGCCATCAGGTTTACCGGATAGTAGATGAGGTTGATGTCGAGGGCGGCGTGGGCCTCCTTGAGATGGAACCGGACGGTGTGCTTGTCGTCCACCGTGACACGCTCGACGTCGGACAGGACCGAGCGCGTGAAAGCGTGGCTGGTCTTGGGATCCTTGATGCGCTCGATGTTCCACTTGACCGATTCGGCGTCGATGGTCTGGCCGTTGTGAAACTCCGCGCCGCGCCGGAGCTTGAAGGTCCAGACCTTGAGGTCGGACGAGGCGTCCCACGATTCGGCGACGGCCGGCTTGGGCTGCATCTTGTCGTCGAAATCGACCAGCCCGCCGGTGATGCCGGTCAGCGGATGCGAGACGAAATAGATGATGTTGCGATGGGTATCGAGCGCGATCGAATCGTCGCGCGTGCCAAAGCGGAGAGTCCCCCCTCGCTTGGGGTTGCGCTTGCGCGCGTCGGCAAAAGCGTGCTCACCAACCAGCGCCGTGCCGGCCAGCGCCGTGGTTGCCGTAAGAAAACTACGCCTTGTACGCTCGTTGCCCTTCTTGGTCGCTTCGTCAGACATGACGTCGCCTCCCTGATGAGTTTGTGGTGGGCCGTACTGGCTATGATGTGGAACGCTTACTCGATCATTGCCTCCCGGTGGTCGCAGCTCCCCGCACGAGCGTCCGACAGTCGGAATTCGTAACGCTCGCGATCTAAAATAGCGTGCCGACATTCGATGTGAAGGTCAATGGGGACGCTCATGGACGGCTCGGTGTTCCCATCGACGACGACGCGACCGCCGCTGGCGCCGCGCGCCCGGTCTGTGATTCGAAAGGTCGATAGGGCTCTGCCGGCCAGCATGGACACTGCCCCGCTCTACGAGACTTTCGCGGGAGGTCGGCTCTCGACGATGGCGTCGGCTTCCGCCCAAAGTCGCTGGTCGCCTCGGGTCAGGCGGTCCACCAGGTAGCGCATCTCGACGAGATAGACGCGGGCGAAGCGCGGGTCGCGCTCGGCGATCGAGCGCGTGTTGCTGACGATGTCGGCCAGCTTGATGGTGTGGACCCGCGCCTCGCAGGTGCCGAGCCTGTCCGACTCGAGCTGCTTGCGGAGCTTCCGGTTGCCGGCCGACTTCGGCACCTGGTCCGACATTGCCGCGACCATCTCGGCGACGTCGCGGCCGAACTCCGCGACAAGGGTCTCGAATGATGTCGGCGTGTCCTCGAGCACGTCGTGCAGATGCGCGGCCGCGACCATCTCCGGTGTCCCGCCGTGGGCTTCGACGATTGCCGCCACCTCGTCGGTGTGCACGACGTACGGTTCGCCGGTGTACTTGCGTGCCTGCTCGGCATGGGCGACCCGCGCGAACGCCCGGGCGCGGACTACGAGGCTTTGCATGATGGAACTCTCCTGAGCGACTCGGGCCAGTCGAATGCGGGCCGGCGGCGTCAGGAGGGTGTCGCTACCTGCGGCGCCGGCGGGCGGTATCGAGAATGGGCACGCCAGAGGAGTGCGTGCAGAAGATGGCGAACAGGGCCACGAGGTTCACCATCGCCACCAGCAGGGCGGGGTTGCCGAGGTCGCCCAGAAGGGCAATCGCCACCACGCCGAGATCGGCGGCCAGGATGGCAAGCGCCAGAACGAGGGCTTTCGATGTCATCGTCGTCACTCCGACCACGGGTCGACGCGTCCTTGCGCTTGTCGCGCCACGACACTCCGGTTCACCGGCTCTTAGCGAGGACATGAGGCCTCTCCGAGGCGAATGTGTGGCCTTGGGCGCGACCTGGCGCGACCTTATGATGGCGGCGGCTCGGCTCGTGCGGCTGGAACTCCTCGATGAATGCCTGGTCGATGGTGTTGTCGGCCATCGAAAGTGCTCGCGATTGGAACGGTTGATCGCTCAGGATCCGCCGGTTGGTCCTGTCGGGAGACGTGGCCCCGGTTCGTACGTTCTGGTCACTTCAGTGAGATGGCAAACTCATACTGAAAAGGTCCGTTCTCGCCGTCCACCGGGCACTGGATCACATGCTTTGTCTTTGCAGCATCGTCGAAGATCCAGCCCCACGGAAATTGCCCGGCCTGCCGAAACCCTGCGTAGCTGCAGGGAACATTCGCTGCGAGGACATCCGAACGCGAGATCTCCAAGGATGCAGTGCACTTGCCATCCTTGGCCGTGAACTCGACCCGAGCTTCATTCAGGAATACGCTTGGACATCCTGGCGTCGGCGGGGTCGCGTCGAGCAGTTTGCTCTTTCTTTCCTCCGGCACATTGGACAGATCCTCGATATAGGTAACTGCATTGTTCATCTGGACGATGTCGGCGGCGGTCATCAGGCGAGGTTTCGGGAAGTCGCCGGCGGGGGCGACCTGAAATCTCCACAGGCCGCTGGCCGTTTGCGGGACATCAGCGCCATTGACGAAGAGAAGGTTGCCGAGGACTGCCCGGGGCAATCCCTGGCGATTCCCCGGGAGACTTCCGATGAGCTTGTAGCGCCCGAAGAGATGAAGCGTTCCATTGGCATACCCGTAGACGACCAGGCTGGGAAAGTCCGTTCCACGAAGGGAGCCGATCACGTACGGGCTCTGGACCTCGAAGGTCATTGGAAAGCCGCCGGCAAGAGGCCCATCCCGGGTAACAAGATGGACCAGGCCATAGGTCGGCCAGGTACCCGTCCACTCGACTTCCTTGAGGATGGCGTACAGGGCCCCAGGTGAATCGACTGCTTTGCATTGGCCGGGCGGGTTCAGGGTCAGGATGAGATCCGTTGCCTCCTCGTCGCCGTCCAGATCGACCATCTGATGGCGGATCACGCAGTAACTGCCGTAGCCGAGTTGTTCCTTGGCTTCTCGCAGCAGAAGATCGCGAAAGGTGGCACCCTGCAGCACCTGCTTCGCCACGATCCGGACGAACTGCGGAATCGTCCTGGTGAACAGCTCGGTGCCGTTGATCACGAAGGTGACGACCGCCGCGACAGCGCCAAGTAGCGCGACCCACTTTGCAAGCCAGCGGGCAACCTCGCTAACCGCGTGGCGATAGCGCCGGCCCTCGAGCAGGGGAACAATGGCATCCGCGATCTGCTTGACGTCTTCCTGTTGCATCGAACGAGGCTCCGGCCAACGAAAGGGCCATTGAGACTGAGGGCTTGCTCGACCACTTAGCTGCCGCTCCCGAGGACGCGGACGTGAGGGAAAGCGCCAAGAAACGCCCAGAGCCCATCCCCCATAGCGGACAGTCTGCCCGCTCCACACCCGGTTGGGGAAGGGCGCCCCTTTGCTCTGGAGCGGTCACTGGCGGGTCTGCCCGTGGTTGCCGTGATTGGATGAACGGCGTTCAGGTGTGGTTTCTGCTTGCTACAGAACCGTGAATTGGTGCACCCGGCCCGCCGACATCACCTACATCCTCATTGACCGGAGGCTTCCCGTATCTGGCGACGATCGCGGACCGGGGGAGCGAGGCTGTGCTGGCGTGGTGGGCCGTCGGACGCGATGGACAGCGCCTTCCGCGTCGAGGCTCCTCGAGTGCGCAAGAACAACGCAGGAACTCAGTGTGCCGATCCTGTGCCACGAGCAGGCTGGAATCGTCGACTTTTCGAAGAAATGTGCCACCTCAGCCCGAAGGCTGAGGTGGCATCCCAAGTCGCAAAAGACGGGCAAACCCCCCGATTTTATTGGTCGGAGTGAGAGGATTCGAACCTCCGGCCCCTAGCTCCCGAAGCTAGTGCTCTACCAGGCTGAGCTACACTCCGTCGGTGAAGGATGGGGGCTCGCCCTTTTTGCGAGGCGCGGTTATAGCCGCCGCCTCGGGGGGTCGCAAGTACGGCAGAGGCGCCGGTCGATGGGCCATTTCAATGCAGGCGCATCAAGTGGTTGTCCCAGCGCCGGGAAGCGACAAGTGCCGACTCCATCCGGCGAGACCGGACCGCTCGGGCGTCCGCCGTCACGAAGCTGCCGCCGCCGTGCCCGCTCGCGGCGACGAAGGTGCCGGCGCCATCGGCCGCCGCCAGGCCGCATCCGTCCGCCAGCTCGGCACAGCCGAGGCAGCGGCCCTCGCGCATGTCCCACAGCACGACGACCCCGCCGGCCGGGCTGGTCGTTGCCAGGAAGCGCCCCGTCTCGTCGATGGCGACGCTGCCACAGTAGTTGCGCAGGCGGCCCAGCATGCGGTCCGGCAGGGCGATTGTCTCCAGCGCGGCGTCGCGCCGTCGCTGCAGCGCCACCAGGGGGACGAGGTCGTCCGATGGACCTTCGTATTGCATGACGACGGCGACGGTTCCGTCCGGAGCGATGGCGAGATGGCGCAGGCTGAGCTGGAACAGCTCGCCCGGGAGCCGGGACGTTCCCAGCAATGCACCATCGCGCGCGCGCAGGTACGCCAGGGACGAATCCATCTCGTCGATGTTGAGCTTGAGGCCCGGCCAATCCGGATCGGTCGCGATGCCGCCATTGGCCACCACGAGGGTCTCGCCGTCGGGCAGCAGCCCGATCTCGTGCGGATCCAGCCCGCCGCTGCCGACCTCGCCGATGCGGGCGTAACCCGCCGCGGCGTCGTAGATGCCGACGATGCCATCCCCCGTGCCGGGCACCAGCTCGGTCGCGTACAGCAGGCGTCCGCTTCCGTCGAACGCCCCATGGCCGCAGAATCGCCGGTTCCCGGCTGCCGCAACTTCATGCCGCACGCGGCCGTCCCGGCGGTCCGCGACGATCATGAACGCTCCCGGTCGCCGGGCGAAGACGACGATCTCGTCGGGCCGGGCGGGCCGCTGGGCAAAGCCGTGGCCGCGCCCGGGCAGGGCGATCTCGAACGTCTCGCCGCCCGCGGGGTCGAACGCGGTCGCAAAGGCCCTCGTGCCGTCCAGACGGGCGCCCAGGAAGACGGCGCGCGGCGCTGCGGCGCGGATCGCACGGGGGCTGATGCCGGCCAGCGCGCTGCCGGCGGCGACGTGGAGCAGATGGCGCCGCTCGAGCACGCCTCAGTCCCCGTCCAGCGCGTTGAAGCCGACCGGCACCCCGAGCACCGGCGCCAACCGCTGGGCGAGCAAGGCCTTGAGGGCTTTCGTCTCGCGTGACAGCGTCTCGAGCGCCTGACGCGAGGGGGCGGATGCAACGCCGGCTTCGAGCGTGCCCGCGAATCTCTCGGCCGTCGCCAGCGTCTGGGCGAAGGCGCGGATCAGCAGGTCGTCGAGTGCGCGCTCGCCCGCGACCTCGCGCACGAAGGCGGACATGCCTTCGCGGCCGCCTGCCCCGGCGTAGAGGGACTGTGCCGCCGCGAGGTTGGCGTGGATGTTGGCGAGCGAGCGGCCGCTGCGCCACGCCTCGGCGAGGCGCGGCCGCGCTGCCTGAATCGAGGCGCCGAGCGGCCGCGCCAGCTTGTGGTCGGCGACCAGCTCGACCGCCGTATGGAGGGACTTGAAGAGTTCCAGCGTGACCTCGCGCTGGTGGTGAAAGCGCACGTGCCCGGGCCCGGCCTGCTCGAGGTAGCGGGCATAGGGATCGTCGCCTCGCGTCCACGCCGCGGCGACGTCGCGTGCCATGGTGGCGAGGTTGGCGGCAATCGCCCGTACGGCGGCGCAGGCCGTGTCGGCCTCGCTGCCGCGCGCCGTAAGCCGTGCCGCGAGGCTCTCCTCGTAGAGCAGCCGCTCGAGCGCCGGAAATCCCTGGACGGCCACGCTCTCGCCGGCGATGGACTGATCCGTGATGGTGTCCGGCGAGCCGTTCCCGAGCAGCGCACCGAGCTGGCGGCCCACGCTGTTGCGCGGATCGGGCCAGAAGAACACCCGGGAGCGTCGCGAGAAATACTCGATCGGGCCGAACCGGACGTGCTGGACGGATTCCCAGGCGTCCATCGCCGCGATGAAGGTTTCCCGCAGGGCCGCCAGGTCGGTGGACGTGCGCGCGGTGCAGGCGCGATCTGCGGCCGCTTGCAGCGCCGCCGTGGCCTCGGCAAAGGCCGCGAGGCGCGGCAGGATGTGGTTTTCGACGATCGACCTGTTGAGCGCGCGATAGTCGTCCTCGGTGGCCGCTTGGGCCGGCGCGGCCTGGGCCGGCAGGATCGCGAAGGCCAGCATCAGGGCGACGACGCTCCGTGCCAAGATTGTCACGGTACCTCTCGCAACGCTGTGCTTCATAGGGAGCCGAGGAAGGCGAGCAGCGCGTCGCGCTCGGGCTTGCTCATGTCGACGACGCGGTTCCGAGCGGCCTGCGCCTCGCCGCCGTGCCAGAGGATCGCCTCCAGCAGGTTGCGGGCGCGGCCGTCGTGCAGGAACTGGGTATGCCCGCTCACCGTCGCGGTCAGGCCGATGCCCCAGAGCGGGGGCGTGCGCCATTCGCGCCCGCTCGCCGATGCCTCGGGCCGGCCGTCGGCGAGACCTTCGCCCATGTCGTGCAGCAGCATGTCGGTGTAGGGCCAGATCAGCTGACCCGACTGCTCGGGCTGGCCGGGCAGGTCGCGGGTCACGAACTTGGGTCGATGGCACGCCGCGCAGCCCGACTCGTAGAAGAGCCGCTTCCCGGAGAGCACCTGCGGGTCGTTCTCCCTGCGGCGCGCCGGCACGCCGAGATTGCGCGCATAGAAGACGACGAGGTCCATCATCTGCTGCGTGACCTCGACCTTCTGGCCATCGTCCTGGCCGCTCGGCGCCGTGCGGCAGGCTTCCTGGGCCGCGGTGCAGTCGCCGGCCGACGCCGGCGCCAGCGCGCTGGACAGGCCCATGTCGCCGAGGAAGGCGTGCGCCACCTGCTGGCGCACGGTCGGCTCGCCGGCCTTCCAGCCGAAGCGGCCGAGCACGGGCTTGCGCAGCTCCTCGCTCCACACGTTGTTGACCCGGCCCGAGATGCCGTCGCGGTCGTCGGGATCGGCTCCGGCGAGAATGTCGGCCTCGTCGATGGCCTCGAGCAGGCCGATGCCCGGCATCGGCGGGGCGACGCGCGGCGACAGCATGACGTCGGGCGACATCGGGCCGTACGCCAGCCCGGTGACCCCGTAGCGCGGTTTGCGCAGGTGCACGATCTTGCCGTCCGCCAGGGTGACCGGTACCTCCGTATAGGCGATCGTCATCTGGCCCTCCGGGGCGTGGCCCTGGATGGCGAAGTTCTGCAGCTGCGCGCCGTAGACGGGCTCGGGAATGGCCGACAGGCGTCGATCGGCAAGCGCCTTGCGCTCGGCATCCGTGCGGGGCGGCACGCTGAGGCGCAGGAACATCGAGACGGCGGCCTCGCCGGCGGCCGGCGGCGCACCGCGTCCGTCCTTGAGGTGGCAGCCCTGGCAGGAGCGAGCGTTGAACAACGGCCCGAGACCGTCCGACGATCGCGTCGAGCTGGGCGCCGAGGCCCACAGCTTGCGGAAGATGCCGTCGCCGACCTTGAACTCGAGCTGGCGCTCGAAGCTCATGTTGCCCGACGGGTGGGAGAAGGCGCTGGCATTGAGCGGCTTGCGCACGGTGGCGCCGCCGCCCTGGTTGGCCTCGTAGGCTTCGCTCCGGGAGAAGTCGCGCGTCGGCGCGACGATACCGGCGGCACCGTCGGGCAGGTCGCCGGTCCGCGCCCGCGCGACCTCGCCCGACAAGGCCACCGCACAGGCGGTCGCCACGAACACGGCCAGGAGACCGAGTGCCGTGAGCGCGAACCGTGCGGCCGCGCCGCCCCTGTCCGGTGGGCTGGCGCCGCCGCCGGTGCGGTTCATCACGCCTCCCTCATTTCCGGAAGATATTGTCGGGACTGTCGAGGCTGTCGGAGCCTTCGAATGCGATCGTATCGAGCCCGAGGGCCGTCACGACCCGCTCGATCGCGCGAGTCTGGTCGGTGAGCGCGTCGACCAGGGCCATCACGACCGCATTGCCCTCGGTGTTGCCCTCGCCGATCATCTGGTCGTACGCCTCGACGGTCTCTGCGCGCCGCTTGAGCTGCGTCGCCTTCTCGATCGTGATCGCCATCTTGTCGGTCAGGTCCCGCGCCGCGGCAGGGTCGATCCCGGCCGTCAGGGCCTCGAGGCTGGCGCCTTTCACCTCGCTGCCGTCGACGCGGACATAGCTGCCCGTCCAGACATTGCGCATGCCAATGATGTTGTAGAAGTGCGAGTTGTGCGTGTTGTCGGAGAAGCAATCGTGCTCCTCCTCCGGGTCGTGCAGCATCAGGCCCAGCTTGATGCGCTCGCCGGCCAGCTCGCCGTAGGACAGGCTGCCCAACCCGGTCAGCATCGCGGCAAGGCCGGCCGCCGGGTCGCCCTCGAGGAGCTTGCGCCGCGCCGCGCCGTCGATGGTCCATTGTCCGGCCATCCAGCCCAGATCGTCGACCAGCAGTTGCGCGGCAACCTCGAGATACTGGCCGCGCCGCTCGCAGTTGCCGTTCGTGCAGGCCGAGCCCCTGGCGTAGTCGGTCCACGGACGGTTGCCGGCGCCTGGCCCGGTGCCGTTGAGGTCCTGCCCCCATAGCAGGAACTCGATGGCGTGGTAGCCGGTCGCCACATTGGCCTCGACGCCGCCGATCTCCTGCAGGCTGCGCAATGTCTGGGCCGTGATCGGGTCGGCATCGACGGTCTCGCCGGCGTGCGTGACCTTGCCGTTGCCAATGACGTTGGCGGTATAGAGCGGATTTTCGTCTGAGTCGGCGCCATAGCCACCGCCCACGTAGTCGATCAGGCCCTCGTCGAGCGGCCAGGCGTTCACCCGGCCTTCCCATGCGTCGACGATGGCGTTGCCGAAGCGATAGGCCTCCGACTGCTGGTAGGGCACGCGCGCCGCCAGCCAGGCCCTCCGGGAAGCGTTCAGGGCCGACTCGCTGGGTTGGGCCACCAGGGCGTCGATGGCGCTGCGCAAGGCGCGCGCCGTGACGAGCGAGTCGGAATAGACCGCCTGGGCGATGTCGGCGTAGGTGACGATCACGGCCCGTCGATCGCTCGCCGGGTCGGCCCGGGCCGGGACCGAGGCCGCCGCGAAGGTCAGCGCGATGCCGATCAGGGCACCGGCGAGCCCAAGTCGTTCGGCTTTCATCGAGCGAGACCGCCCGGCGGTTCCTTGAATGGGGAGGCGGCGACATCTGGCACTGCCGCACGGGAAGAAGCACCGGAAGAAGCACATGGCATAGCGAATAATTCTCATTATTATCAACGGCGGTCAAGTTCGGCGGTGACGGGTCATTCTCATAGGACGAATGAGCAGCGCTGATTTTTCGCAATTCTGGCAGTGACCGCGCATCGGCCGCCGCCGGCTGCGGCGCGACCGGCGACCCCCGATGACCCTGGCTGGCCATGCTCGCCGGGCAGGCCGTCGCAAGCTCGCGTTCCCCGACCGGCTCGGTCCCGAGCGTCGCGGTGGTCGAAGGCATGACGGGGCATCGCTATAGTCGCGCGACACGAGGGGAAGCACGACATGGCGAAGGCAAGGAAGAAGCGGCTCGAGATCGCGCTCATCGGCTACGGCGCGATCAGCCAGACGTTGTTCGACATCTTCGCCGAGAAGAAGCCCCCGATCGACATCGTCGGTGTCCTGGTAAGGCCCGGCCGGGCCAAGGAAACCCGCAAGCAGGTCGGCCGCAAGGTCGCCGTCGTCGAGGATTTGCGGTCCCTGCTGAAGCTCGAGCCCGACGTCGTGGTCGAGGCGGCCAGCCAGCAGGCGGTGCGCGACTGGGGCGAGACGATCCTGAAGAAGGGAATCGACCTGATGGTGATTGCCACCGGCGCCTACGGCGATCCCAAGCTCTACAGGAAGCACGTCAAGGCGGCGGAGAAGAGCGGCGCCCGGTTGCGCCTGCCCTCCGGTGCCATTGCCGGCCTCGACGGGTTGCTCGCCATGCGGCTCGGCAAGCTGGAGCGCGTGAAATACGTCTCGATCAAGCCGCCGCACGCCTGGAGCGGCACGCCGGCCGAGACCGATTTCGACCTCCCGTCGATCAAGGAGCCGACGGTGATCTTCCGCGGCACCCCGGCCGATGCCGGGCGGCTCTACCCGAAGAACGCCAACCTCGCCGTGACGGTGGCGCTGTGCGGCGCCGGCCTAGACCGCACCGACATCGAGCTGGTCGCCGACCCGACCCTGCCGCCCGGCACCAACGCCAGCCGGCTCGAGGTCGTGGGCGATTCGGGTGAGCTCAATATGCACCGGCTCGGTCGCGCCATGCCCGACAATCCCAAGACCGGCGTGCTGACGGCGCTCACCATGGCCGACGACCTGATGAAGATGGTGCGGGCGAGCGACTGGTAGGCCGGATCACACGGCCTCCGCCTCCTCGGCGAGGAAGGTGCGGAAGGCAGTGAGACGGGGATCGCTCGCGCGGGAGAGCGGGTAGACGAGGTGGAACTCGCGCCGGCTGCGGTGGGTGAAGGCGAGCGGCCGGGCAAGGCGGCCGAGCGCCAGGTCCTCGGCCAGCAGGCAGCCCAGGCCCATGGCGACGCCGACGCCCTCGATCGCGGCCTGGAAGGCGAGGCTCATGGTCTCGAAGCGCGGGCCTCGCGCCGCATCTATTCCATCGGCGCCGGCAGCCTTCAGCCAGCGCGGCCAGTCGTCGGGCCGCGGGTCGGAATGGATGAGGACGTGGTTGCCGAGGTCGGCCGGCGTCCTGATGCGCTCGGCGAGCGCGGGGCTGCACACCGGGAAAACCTCGACGGCGGCGAGCCACAGCGAGCCGTGGCCGGGCCAGTTGCCGTGGCCGATGCGTACCGCCGCATCGAAACCGTCGCGCACGATGTCGACCGGGCCGAGGGCGGTGGTGAACTGCAGGTCGATGTCGGGATGCCTGTCGTGGAAGCGCCGCCAGCGTGGCACCAGCCAGCGCATGGCGAAGGTCGGGTAGGCGCAGATGGCGAGCGGCCCGCCGGCGCCGCGCCCGCGCACCTGCTCGGTCGCCAGCGCCAGGCGGTCGAAGGCGTCATGCACATGCCGCGCATAGGCGCGGCCCTGGGCGGTCAGCTCGACGGCGCGATTGCCGCGCACGAACAGGCGATGGCCGAGCGCCTCCTCGAGAAGCTGGATTTGCCGGCTGACCGCGCCCGGCGTCACCGCAAGATCGGTCGCCGCACGGGCAAAGTTCAGGCGGCGGGCCGCGGCGTCGAAGGCACGCAGCGCATTGAGCGGAGGCAGGCGGTCGGGCATGAAAGGGCTTGACCAGAGTTGAGAATTACTCAATTCGATCGCCCCGATTACTCGATTTGCGAAGTCTCGCCAATCGGCGATTGTCGTGCCGCATCTGGCGAGGCGACATTGATGAATTCCGTATCCCCGACCCTGTCCCGCGTGGCCTTCGAGCGGCCGACCTCCCGTTCCGACCTGATCGCGCCGGATTGCCGCGGGCTCAACTTCTGGTCGGTCGACCGCTCGATCCGCGACCTGCTCGCGCTCAACCTCGAGCCGGCGGCGCTGGCGCACTTCGAGCCGCATCTCGAGCGGCTGGGCGGGATCGCCGGCGGCCGGCTCGACGAACTCGCGATGCAGGCCGACAAGCGCACGCCGATCCTGCATTTCCGCGACCGCTTCGGGCGCGACGAGGACTGGGTCGAGTACCACCCGGCCTATCGCGAGATGGAGCGCATCGGCTTCGGCGAGCTCGGCATCCACGCCATGTCGCACCGGCCGGTGCTGGGCTGGCCGGCGCCGGTGACGCCGCTGGTCAAGTACGCCTTCCAGTACCTGTTCGCCCAGTCGGAGTTCGCGCTGCTCTGCCCGCTCTCTGTCACCGACACTTCGGCGGTGCTGATCCGCAAGTACGGCGATGCGGCGGTGAAGGCGCGCTTCCTCGACCGCATGCTGTCGCAGGACATGGACGTGCTGCTGAAGGGTGCGCAGTTCATGACCGAGAAGGCAGGCGGCTCGGACGTGTCGGGCAATGCGCTGACCGCTCGCCAGGCCGGCGACCACTGGGAGCTGTGGGGCGACAAGTGGTTCTGCTCCTGCGTCGACCACGACGTCGTCCTGCTGCTGGCACGCTGCGAGGGCGCGCCGGCGGGCAATGCCGGCCTGTCGCTGTTCGCCATGCCGCGCCGCCTCGATGACGGCAGCCGCAATCGCTATCGCGCCGTGCGGCTCAAGGACAAGCTCGGCTCGCGCTCGATGGCGGCCGGCGAGACCATCATGGAAGGCGCCGTGGCCTACCTGCTGGGCGAGGCCGGGCGCGGCCTGAAGCAGATGATGGACCAGGTCAACCTGTCGCGTCTCTCGCACGGCTTCCGCGCCGCCGGCATGATGCGGCGCTGCCTCAACGAGGCGCTGCAGGTGGCGCGCCATCGCACCACCTTCGGCCGCACCGTGATCGACCATCCGATGGCGCGCCGCCAGCTCCTGAAGCTGATGCTGCCGACCGAGCAGGCGCTCTCGGTCTCGGTCGCCGCGGCGATGGCGATGACGAAGGGCGACGACTCGACGCTGCGCATCCTGACGCCGCTGGTGAAATATCGCGCCAGCCGCGACAACGTCGCCGTCGCCACCGGCGCCATGGAGATGCGCGGCGGCAACGGCTACATCGAGGACTGGAGCAACGCCAAGCTGGTGCGCGACGCCCATCTCGGCCTCCTGTGGGAGGGCACCAGCAGCGTCAACGCGCTCGACATCGTGCGCCGTGCGGTCGGCCGCGAGCGTGCGCACGAGGCACTGGCGACGGCCTTGCACGAGGATCTCGGCCGCGCGCCGATCCCGGGCCAGTTCCGCAGCCGTCTCGCCGGCCTGGTCGACCGGGCGACCGACTTCGCCGATACGGTCGCGCGCCAACCCGAGGCCGAGGCCTCCTGCCGCCGCGCCGCGAGCGGCCTCTATCACGCGACCAGCGCTGCCTTGATGGCCTCGGAAGGCGCCCGGCTCGGCGCCCAGGGCGGTGATACCCGCCGCCTGCTGCTGGCACGCCTGGTGATCGATCACCGGCTGGGCAACGCCGACCCGTTCAGCCTGCCCGATCACCGCCACGAGGACGCGATGACGGCAGCGCTGCTCGACGATGCGCCGGTGTCGATGGAACGGGCGGCAGAGCTGCTGGCGGGATGACCGGACGCCGGGGGCGCGCCACTCCCGTGGCGCGGTCATTGAGGCCCCGAAGAAGATCGCGCCACTGGAGCGGCGCGCCTCCGGCGACGAACTCTGTTTGAGCTACAGCATCGCTGTCATCCCGAGCGTAGCGAGGACCTTTCCTGTCGCCTTGAAGATCCTCGCTGCGCTCCGGATGACAGCGTTGTCGTTTCTCGGCGCGCGAGCGATGGGCTCGCGCTCCCAGCGGCCCCTACCGCCGGCCGCGGTGATGATGCATGCCGCCGCGACCGCCCATGGGACGCGGCGAGTCGAGAACGGCCTTCTGCTCGGGTGACAGCGTCTCGTAGAGCGCCTGCAGGCTCGGCTTCACGGCGTCGATGCGCTCGATGCGTGCCTTCATGACGGTCTCTTCCATGGTCAGGCGCTCGACGTAGCTCGGCCGCTCCTTCATCTCGGTGGGCAGCGCGTTGCAGCGCGCCACGTCCTTCACGTCGGCGTCGTCAGAGGCCTTGGCGAAGGCGTTCCAGGGGGTCATCTGGTCGGCCTTGAGGTCGAGGCGGAGCTTGATGTAGGCGCGATTGCCGGCGCGGCGGGCGACCTTGTCGAGGCAGAACGCCTTGGGGTTCATTGCCCGGTGCTCGCGATGGTCCCGGCCGGCGGTGCCGGGCGGCGGATTGGTCGGGGGCGTCGACTGGGCAAGCTCGAGCAGGTCGTCGGAGCCGCCGTCGGCCGCGCTGGCCGGCATGCTGGCCAAGGCAAGGCCGACGGCGGTCACGAGAGCGGTCGACAGGGCAAGGAGGGGGGAGCGAAACGACATCGGGCACCTCGGCTTCATTGCATGGGCATCGTCGATCAATACGAGCCCGAGCCGCCCGGCGTGCCCGCCGGGAAATGTAAAGCTACGTAAAGTTGGCTGGGAACAGGCCAAGGCCAAGGTCGCAAAAGGCGGGTGCCCAACGGCTCGAGGCAGCAGCCTACGACGAGATGAAGCGCGAGGAAGCAAAGGCCCTGCTTGTGGAAGCCGTCAGGGTGATCGCTGCCGTGGAGCAGGCTCCTGAAGCGAAGGGCCTCGATCAGGACCACTGAGGCAACTGGCCGCAAGTTGGGGATCAGCGCGGCGCTCATTGACGCGAACGCATGATGCACATACGCTCAAATGGCAGCTTTCGTCGCTGTAGGCTGACCACCCGCGTTCCGATGGTCCGAATGTCAATGACGGGAGCGGACCATGGCGAGGCCAACTGGGCGGGGAAAAGCCGAAGTACGGACCAGTCCCCCAAGCCTGCTGTTGTTCAACTTCGACATTGATGGCGATGGGCTAAAGGAGGACCACAAGACCTTCTTGCGCGAGCAAGCCATTCCGCAGCTGAGGGCCGGCAGCGGCGTCAGTGTGATTGGATTGGCCGACCGGTTGGGATCGGCTGGCCATAATGAGGAACTGTCGAAAAAACGCGTGGCCCGAACGCTCGAGTTCCTGTTGCAGGAAGTGCCTGACCTGAAACTGGATCAAGTGAGTGGATTCGGTGAGGCGGCAGCAAAACGCGAAGGAGAGGCTGACAATACCGCAAGTGAGCGATTCCGAGCGGTACTTCTTTTCCTCAGCGTAGCACCAACCAAAAGTAAAGTGGTAACCGTTACCGCTAAAAGCTTCATCGCCTTTATCGGCGGAAATGTCGGGGTGATGCCTGGCATGGCATTGATCCCCCTTCCGCCTAGTCCCGTTCCCATCCCTGTGCCGCGACAAAAACTCCTGAACGTATTGGCCTCTGCCACTGACCTGCAATTCAATGAGAATCCATTGAATCCGGCCAAGGACAAGCATTACCGATTGTTCTCCAGCGTTAAGTTCAGTTTGGTATTTGAAGGAGGAAAGATACTTGCGGCAGTGCCGCTGATGGACACCGATGTAGGCAAGGAAGGTCCGATACAACCTCCACCGCTCATAGTGTCACCAGTAACGGTCAGCCCCAGGGGAAGCAGCTTCGTTACTTTCTCGTGGTTCGGGAAGGGATTGCCAGACCCCCTTGTAGAACCAGGCTTTCAAGCAGTGAGATCGCGCACCTCGGTTTTCATCTGGCATATTGTAGAGGGCAAAATTGATGTCAGCAGTGGAGTGCCGGTGACGACTGTGTCAATCCGCGGGAGCCAATTTCCCAGTCATCGTGTGTTTGTCGACAACACTTTTATTCCTCCTCAGCAGCCACAAGGTCCATTTTCCAATCTCTGGAACCCGGACCCGATCGACAATACGAAGGTACGATAGAGAGATTGCCAGGGAATGCGGGCTGACATCTCGTCGGCGTCGGGCGCACGGAAAACCCGTGCCAATGTCGGCCATTGTCCTCCTGTCATTTCGCAGCTTCCGTCACGCTAACCAAGTTGCGTAAAGTTGGGCCGCAGCTCGGCCAGCCAGGCCGCGAAGGCCGCCCGCTCGTCGGCGGTCATGTGCAGGCCCTCCTTGGTGCGCCGCCACAGGACATCCTCGGGCTCGACCGCCCATTCCTCGCGCATCAGGTAGCGCACCTCGGTCTCGTAGAGCTGGCCGCCGAAATGGCGCCCGAGATCGGCCACGGTCCGGACGCCGTCCAGGAGGTCGTCCAGCCCCGAGCCGTGGCGATGGGCGAGGGTGCGCACCAAGTCCTTCGGCAGGCCCGAGCGCACCTGCGCGGCGGCGTCGACATAGCGCTCGAACGCCGCCTCGAAGGTCGGGGCATCGGCGAGCTCGCCGTCGGCCAGCGCCCGCGTCGTCGTCCAGGCGCCGCCCATGTGCGGGTAGTGCGGCGCAAGATCTTTCAGCGCGTGCTCGGCCAGCCGGCGGTAGGTCGTGATCTTGCCGCCGAACACCGAGAGCAGCGGCGCCGTCGAGCCGCCCGGCTTGCCGTCGACCTCGAGATGATAGTCGCGCGTCACCGCCGAGGGATCGTCGTCGCCGTCGTCGAACAGGGGACGTACGCCCGAGTAGGTCCACACGACCTCGGCCGGCGTCACCGGCCGGGCGAGATAGTGGCTGACGATGTCGCAGAGATAGACAATCTCGTCCGGCGTGCAGACCGGCCGCTCGCCATCCTCGACCGGGATGTCGGTCGTGCCGATCACCGAGAACGAGCGCTCGTAGGGGATGATGAAGACGATGCGGTTGTCGCTGTTCTGCAGGATGTAGGCGTGCTCGCCCTCGTAGAGGCGCGGCACGACGATGTGGCTGCCCTTGATCAGCCGCACCCGCTTGGTGGTGGCGATGCGGGCTTCCTCGTCGAGGAAGCGCTTGACCCACGGGCCGGTGGCGTTGACCAGCCCGCGGGCCTGCAGGCTCACGCGGCCGCCGTCGCGGGCCGCGAGCTCGATATTCCACAGCCGGCCGTCGTCGCTGCGGCGCGCCGACACGCAGTCGTGCCGGGCGTAGATCTGCGCGCCCATCTGCCGCGCCAATTTGAGGTTGGCGATCACCAGCCGGGCATCGTCGACCCAGGCATCGGAATAGACGAAGCCCTTCTCGAGCGTGGGCTTCAGCGCGGCGCCGTAGATCGTCCGCCGGAGGTCGACGGCCTGCGACTTGGGCAGGGTCATGTGCCAGTCGAGATGGTCGTACAGGAACAGGCCGAGCCGCAGCATCCAGCGTGGCCGCAGGTGCGGCTCGTGCGGCAGCACGAAGCGCAGCGGCCGCGACAGATGCGGCGCCTTGGCCAGCAGGACCTCGCGCTCCTGCAACGCCTCGCGCACCAGCCGGAACTCGTAGTGCTCGAGATAGCGCAGCCCGCCATGGATCAGCTTGGTCGAGGTCGACGAGGTGGCGCCGGCAAAATCGCCGCGCTCGCACAGCCCGACCTTGAGCGCCCGGCCGACCGCGTCGCAGGCAATGCCCGCGCCGTTGATGCCGCCGCCGACCACGAACAGGTCCAGGGGGGTGGCGTCAGGGGCCATGAGAGGTGCCCCGCAGCTCATATTCCTCCCCCGTCTTACGGGGGAGGTGGCCCGAAGGGCCGGAGGGGGAAGGCTTCAGTCGAAGATCATGAAATTTCGACGTCGGAATCATAGGAATCTCGACTGAGGCCTTCCCCCTCCGCCCCCTCTCGGGGGCACCTCCCCCGATGACGCAGGGCATTCGCATATGGACAAAACCTCCGTCATCCCGACCGGAGCCGCGCGTAGCGCGGCGCAGTGGAGGGACCTCTCTTCTTGCAGCATCAACAAGAAAGGTCCCTCGACTACGCCGCCCTTTGGGCGGCTCCGCTCGGGATGACGGAGTTTTTGTCCATATGCGAATGCCCTGCCCGATGACGGGGGAGGAACGATTGAACGAACCACGTGTCATAAACCCACCCATATAGCGCGCTTGACCGTGGGGTGCAGGAACCGCACACAAGCGTCATGGGGTTCCTGCTCAAGATCATCCTGTTCGGCGTCGCGGTGTATGCCGTGTGGAGGACCTTTGCGCGCTGGAAGGGTCTGTGGGACCGCTTTGTCGGCCGGCCAGACGAGCCCAACTTCCCGACCCGGCCCGGTCCGGCCCCGACCCAGCCGCCACCGGCCCAGCCGCCCCCGACCCGGCAGCAGGCCCAGGTGATCGATGCCTCGACCCCTTGCCGGGTTTGCGGCGCCTGGCTGTCGGCCGCTGCGACGAAGTGCAGCCGTCCGGACTGTCCGCTGCCTGATGGGGGGTAAGCTCGCCGTCTGGCGTTTCAAACCAGATCGTCGAGGTCGACCTCGAGGGCCTCTGCGATCTTCTTCATCGCAGCGACGCTGCCGTCCTTCTTGCCGCTCTCGATCTCGGAGATGTAGGGAGCGCTAAGGCCTGTGGCAGCTGCGAGATCGCGGGCCGACATGCCACGGTGGCCCCGCCAGACCCGGACGGGGTTCTCTCCGTCGAGGAGGCGGTTCACGATCTCGGAGGGCACCAGTTCCTCGCGTCCGGCATCGATGTCGGCCATGATCCTGTCAGCGTTGGCGATATCCACCTGGTCGACGAGACGTTCGTACTCTGCCAGCGGAAGGACGACGAGAACCTCGCCGTTCGGGGTGGTGATCTTTTGCATGTGAGCCTCCTATCGATAGACGTCACCACGAGGTCCGATCTTGATGACGTCGATCACCGACCCCCGATCGTTCATTATTACGCGCCAGTCGCCGATGCGAAGGCGAATGTAGGGCGAACCGACCAACGCCTTGACGTTATTGGCCTGGCTTCCTGGATCGCTCGCATACTGCTCGATCTTCGTGCTGATCCGCCGAGACTCGTTCGCGGGCATGCGACGAAGCGTCTTGAGAGCGGATTTGCTGTATACGACCGCTTTCATCGCTAAGAAAATAGCTTATCGCCGACATTCGCTCCAACGATTTGTTCGCTAGTGGCGAACTTTTCTCTCTGGGCCGACCCGCCAATGCTCAACGATGCGACTCGCTCAGCCCTCGTCGCAACGCTTGACCGGGGTAGGGTCGGCACCTATTTTGCCGCACCGCAAAAACAGCCTTAAGTCGCGGAAACACAAGGCCTTCTGAGCTTCGGGGAATGTCGTGACCGAGCCCTCAGCACGCGTCGTACCGACGTGCTTCCAGGAACTGATTCTCACCCTGCAGGACTATTGGGCCCGCCAGGGTTGCCTGATCCTGCAGCCGTTCGACATGGAGATGGGGGCGGGCACCTTCCATACGGCGACGACCCTGCGCGCGCTCGGTCCCAGGCCGTGGTACGCCGCCTACGTCCAGCCGTCGCGGCGGCCCGGCGACGGCCGCTACGGCGACAATCCCATGCGCCTGCAGCACTACTACCAGTTCCAGGCGATCCTGAAGCCCTCGCCGACCGACATCCTCGAGCGCTATCTCGGCTCGCTCGAGGCGATCGGCATCGACACCTCCCTGCACGACATCCGCTTCGTCGAGGACGACTGGGAGAGCCCGACGCTCGGCGCCTGGGGACTGGGCTGGGAAGTGTGGTGCGACGGGTCCGAGATCAGCCAGTTCACTTACTTCCAGCAGGTCGGCGGCATCGATGTCGACCTCGTTTCCGGCGAGATCACCTACGGGCTGGAACGGCTGGCCATGTACCTGTTCGACAAGAAGTCGATCTACGACCTGCCCTTCAACCGCACCGACTCCGAGGTGCCGCTGACCTATGGCGACGTGTTCCTGCAGAACGAGCGCGAGCAGTCGGCCTACAATTTCGAGCACGCCGACACCGATATGCTGTTCCGCCACTTTGCCGACGCCGAGAAGGAATGCGGCCGCCTGATCGAGCGCCGGCTGCCCTTGCCCGCCTACGAGCAGTGCATCAAGGCCAGCCACACCTTCAACCTGCTCGATGCGCGCGGGGTGATCAGCGTCACCGAGCGGCAGAGCTACATCCTTCGGGTGCGCGATCTCGCCAAGGCCTGCTGCGAAACCTGGCTGGCGACGCAGACCGCGAAGAAGGCGGCGTAGCATGGCCGAATTCCTGCTCGAGCTCCTGTCGGAGGAGATTCCGGCCCGCATGCAGACGCGGGCGGCGGAGGATCTGCAGCGCCTGGTGTGCGACGGCCTGAAGGGCGCCGGCCTCGACTTTGGCTCGGCGCGCACCTTCGCGACGCCGCGGCGCCTGGCGCTGGTGGTCGACGGCCTGCCGGCGACCCGCGCCGACGTCAGCGAGGAACGGCGCGGCCCGCGCGTCGGCGCCCCCGACCAGGCGATCCAGGGCTTCCTCAAGGGCGCCGGCCTCGCCTCGCTCGACCTGGCCGAGAAGCGCGACACCGGCCGCGGCGAATTCTGGTTCGCGGTGATCGCTAAGAAGGGCGGGCCGACCGCCGAGGTGCTGCCCGGCATCATCGAGGCGGCGATGAAGGCGCTGCCGTGGCCCAAGTCGATGCGCTGGGGCAGCGGCACCATGAGCTGGGTGCGTCCACTCCATTCGATCATCGCCTTGTTCGACGGCAAGGTGTTGCCCGGCGAGGTGTCGCCCGGTGGCGATATGATGCCGGTGCGCTTCGGCGCCACGACGCGCGGCCATCGCTTCCTGTCGAAGGGCGCGATCGAGGTGGCAGGCTTCAACGACTACGTCGCCAGGCTTCGGGCGGCCCACGTCGTGCTCGATCCGGCCGAGCGCAAGCAGATCATCCTGGCCGGTGCCGAGAAGGCGTGTGCCGCGGCCCAGGTGACCCTCCGGTCCGACGAGGCGCTGCTCGAGGAGGTCGCGGGCCTGGTCGAATGGCCGGTGCCGATGCTCGGCACCATCGACGGGCAGTTCATGGACGTTCCGCCCGAGGTGCTGACCGTCTCGATGAAGTCTCACCAGCGCTACTTCTCCACCGCACGCAATGACGGCACGTTCGCCAACCGCTTCGTCGTGGTCGCCAACAACGTCGCGCGCGACGGCGGCGCCACGATCGTCGGCGGCAACGAGCGTGTGCTGCGCTCGCGGCTGAGCGACGCCAAGTTCTTCTGGGACCAGGATCGCAAGTTGACGCTGGAAGAGCGGTTGCCGCGCCTCAGGGACATCGTGTTCCACGCTCGGCTTGGCACGCAGGCCGATCGCGTGACCCGCCTCGAGATCCTCGCCGAGAAGATCGTACCGCACGTGCCGGGCGCCGACCTGGCACAGGCCATCCTGGCGGCGCATCTCAGCAAGGCCGACCTGGTGACCGGCATGGTCGGCGAGTTCCCCGAGCTGCAGGGGGTGATGGGCCGTTACTACGCGCTCGAGGAGAAGTTGCCGGCGGCGGTTGCCGAGGCGATCGGCGATCACTACGCGCCGGCTGGTCCCAGCGATCGCTGTCCCTCGGCGCCGGTGTCGATCGCCGTGGCGCTGGCCGACAAGCTCGACGCGCTCGTCTCGTTCTGGTCGATCGGCGAGAAGCCGACCGGGTCGCGCGATCCCTATGCGCTGCGCCGCGCCTCCCTCGGCGTGATCCGCATCGTTGTCGAGAACCGGATTCGCCTGCCGCTCGGGAAGTTCTTCGAGGCGGATGATCTGATGGCGTTCTTCGCCGATCGCCTGAAGGTGCAGATGCGCGAGAAGGGCGTGCGCCACGACGTGGTCGATGCCGTGTTCGCGCTGGGCGGCGAGGACGATCTGGTGCGCCTGCTGGCCCGCGTCGAGGCGGTGCAGTCTTTCCTCGCCACGGAGGCGGGCAGGAATCTGCTCACCGCCTACGGCCGCGCCGCCAACATCGTGCGGGCGGAGGAGCGCAAGGACAAGACGCTGTCTGCGCGGATCGCCGGCGCGCCCGATGAGGCGCTGATGGAACAAAACGAAGAGAAGGCCGTTTATGCCGCCTTGGCTGCGGTCGAGCAGCGTGTCGGGCCGGCGCTCGCGTCGGAAGACTTTGCCGGCGCGATGGCGGCGCTCGCCGATCTGCGCGCGCCGATCGATGCTCTCTTCGACAAGGTCACCGTCAACGTCTCGGACAAGCCCGATTTGCGGCTGAACAGGCTTAAATTGCTCAACCAGATACGCGCCACGATGGACAAGGTGGCGGACTTCTCGAGAATCGAGGGCTGATATGGCAACGGCATCCCATGCTTCTCCCACCAGGTCGTCGGTCCGCGCTTCCTCGGCGGCGCCGAAGTGGGTCTACAGCTTCGGCGACGGCACGGCCGAAGGTCGTGCCGAGATGCGCAACCTGCTGGGCGGCAAGGGCGCCAACCTGGCCGAGATGTCGAGCCTCGGCCTGCCGGTGCCGCCGGGCTTCACCATCACCACCGAGGTCTGCACCTGGTACCAGACCAACAACAACGCCTACCCGCCCGAGCTCGCCGCCGAGGTCGACGCGGCGATGGCGGCCATGGAAAAGGTGGTGGGCGCCGGGTTCGGCGACGCCGGCAATCCCCTGCTGGTTTCGGTGCGCTCGGGTGCACGCGCCTCGATGCCAGGCATGATGGACACGGTGCTCAATCTCGGCCTCAACGACCGTACTGTCATCGGGCTGGCCAAGTCGTCGGGCGACGAGCGCTTCGCCTGGGACAGCTACCGCCGCTTCATCCAGATGTACTCCAACGTCGTGCTCGATGTCGGGCACCATTATTTCGAGGAGGCGCTGGAGCTGAAGAAGGAGGATCTCGACGTCCAGCTCGATACCGACCTCAAGGCCGACGACTGGCGCGCCATGGTCGGTGTCTACAAGAAGATCGTCGAGAAGCGCACCGGCAAGCCGTTCCCGCAGGACCCGCGCGAGCAGCTGTGGGGCGCCATCGGTGCCGTGTTCGGCTCGTGGATGAACCAGCGCGCCATCACCTATCGGCGTTTGCATTCGATCCCCGAGAGCTGGGGCACCGCGGTCAACGTGCAGGCCATGGTGTTCGGCAACATGGGCGACGATTGCGCCACCGGCGTCGCCTTCACGCGCGATCCCTCGACCGGCGCCAACCTGTTCTACGGCGAGTACCTGGTGAACGCCCAGGGCGAGGACGTGGTGGCCGGCATCCGCACGCCGCAGCATCTCACCGTGCAGGGCAAGGAGGCGCAGAAGTCGGACGCGCCGGCCATGGAAGAGGTGATGCCGGAGGTGTTCAGGCAGCTCGACGGGGTGCGCCGAAAGCTCGAGAAGCATTACGCCGACATGCAGGACATCGAGTTCACCGTGCAGCGCGGCAAGCTCTACATGCTGCAGACGCGCAACGGCAAGCGCACCGCCAAGGCGGCGCTCAAGATCGCCGTCGACATGGTGCACGAGGGCCTGATCGACAGGAAGGAGGCGGTGGCGCGCATCGTGCCGTCGTCGCTCGACCAGCTGCTGCATCCGACGCTCGATCCCAAGGCGCAGCGCAAGGTGATCGCCAAGGGCCTGCCGGCGTCGCCTGGTGCCGCCTCGGGCAAGGTGGTGTTCTCCGCCGACGCGGCGGAGAAGCAGGCGCGCACCGGCGAGAAGGTGATCCTGGTGCGGCGCGAGACCAGCCCCGAGGACATCCACGGCATGCACGCCGCCGAGGGCATCCTGACCTCGACCGGCGGCATGACCAGCCACGCCGCCGTGGTGGCGCGCGGCATGGGCAAGCCCTGCATCGCCGGCGCCGGCGACGTCCGCATCGACGCCCGCGCCGGAACCCTCACCGTGCGCGGCGTCACCGTCAGGACAGGCGAGTTCATCACCCTCGACGGCAGCACCGGGGAGATCATGCTGGGCGTCGTGCCGACGGTGCAGCCCGAGCTGTCGGGCGACTTCGCCCAGCTCATGGAGTGGGCCGACGAGGTGCGCACGCTGGGCATTCGCACCAACGCCGAGACGCCGGCCGACGCCGAGCAGGCGCGCAAGTTCGGCGCCGAGGGCATCGGGCTCTGCCGCACCGAGCATATGTTCTTCGAGGGCGACCGCATCGTCGCGGTGCGCGAGATGATCCTGGCCGACGACGAGAAGACGCGCCGCATCGCGCTCGCCAAGATCCAGCCGATGCAGCGCCGGGATTTCGTCGAGCTGTTCGAGATCATGGCGGGCCTGCCGGTCACCATCCGCCTGCTCGATCCGCCGCTGCACGAGTTCCTGCCCAAGACCCATGCCGACGCGGAGGTCGTCGCCAGGGACCTCGGCGTCGACGTCGCCGAGGTCGAGGCACGCGCCCAGAAGCTGCACGAGTACAATCCCATGCTCGGCCATCGCGGCGTGCGGCTCGGCATCTCCTTCCCGGAGATCTACGAGATGCAGGCCCGCGCCATCTTCGAGGCGGTGGCCGAGGTCCAGAAGAAGGCCGGCAAGACGGTGATCCCCGAGGTCATGATCCCGCTGGTCGCGACGCGCCGGGAAGTCGACCTGATGAAGGCGGTGATCGACCAGGTGGCGGCCGAGGTGAGCCAGATTTCGGGCGAGAAGTTCGAGTACCTGGTCGGCACCATGATCGAGCTGCCGCGCGCCGCGCTGCGCGCCGGCGAGATCGCCGAGACCGCCGAGTTCTTCAGCTTCGGCACCAACGATCTGACGCAAACGACGTTTGGCCTGAGCCGCGACGATTCGGCGTCGTTCCTGGAGAAGTACCAGCAGCGCGGCATCTTCGAGCACGACCCGTTCGCGACGCTCGACATCGAGGGCGTCGGCGAGCTGATCGAGATCGCGTGCGAGCGCGGCCGCAAGGTGCGCAAGGGCCTGAAGCTCGGCATCTGCGGCGAGCACGGCGGCGACCCGGCCTCGGTGTTCTTCTGCCACAAGGCCGGCCTCGACTACGTCTCGTGCTCGCCCTGGCGCGTGCCGATCGCGCGACTGGCCGCCGCGCAGGCGGCGCTGGGCGGTCCGCTCAAGACGGAATGACCCCAGACGGAATGGCGCTAGCTGGAACGACGCTCGGGGCGCTGCGTCAGGGCGGCAAGCGCGCGCTGGCGGCGGCGCTGGCGCGGCTGGAGCGCAACCCCGACAGCGACGAGTCGCAGGCGCTGCTCGACGCGGCATGGCGCGCGCCGGGCGGCCATGTCGTCGGCGTCACTGGCCCACCCGGCGTCGGCAAGTCCTCGCTCTGCGCCGCCCTGGTCGCGGCGTGGCGCCAGGCCGGCCATACGGTGGGCGTGATCGCCGTCGATCCGTCCTCCAAGGCGAGCGGCGGCGCGCTGCTGGGCGATCGCGTACGCATCGTCCACGAAGCGTCCGACGCGGGTAGCTTCGTGCGCTCCATGGCGGCGCGCGACCGGCTGGGTGGGCTCGCCGACCAGACGCTCGCCGCCATGGTGGTGATGCGTGCCCTGTTCGACCGCGTGCTGATCGAGACGGTGGGCGTCGGCCAGTCGGAGACCGACGTTGCCGGCGTCGCCGACACGGTGCTGTTCTGCGTCCAGCCCGGCTCGGGCGATTCGCTGCAGTTCATGAAGGCGGGCATCGTCGAGATCCCGCATTTGATCGCCGTTACCAAGGCCGATCTCGGTCCGGCCGCGGAGCGGGCGCGCGCCGACGTCGCCGGCGCGCTGTCGCTCGCCACCCCGGGCGACGGCAGCTGGGCGCTGCGCGTGCAGGCGATCTCCTCGCGCAGCCGCGCCGGCCTCGACCGGTTGGTCGAGGCGCTGGAGGCCCATCGCCTCCATCTAGCCCAGGACGGCCGCCTCGCCATCACTCGTCATCGCCAGAGCGAATCGTGGGTCGTGGAATCCCTGCGCGACCGTTTCGGCCGCGAGGGCATTGCCAGGTTGCACCGTCTCGGCTTCGATCTCACCCTCGCTTCCGGAACGCAGCCTTTCCAGCGGATGCGCGAGCTGGCGACCGCACTGGAGACACCGCAATGACTCATCCGACGGACAACGCCTGCATCTTCTGCAAGATCGTCGCGGGCCAGATCCCCTGCTTCAAGCTCCTGGAGGACGCCGACACGATCGCCTTCATGGACATCAACCCGGTGAACCCGGGCCATGCGCTGTCGGTCGCCAAGGGCCACTGGCCGACGGTGGACGTCATCCCGCCCGAGGTGCTGGGCGCCGTCGCCAGGACCGCGCAGAAGGTCGCCAAGGCGGTGATCAGCGAACTGCAGCCCGACGGCGTGAACCTCCTGCAGGCCAATGGTCCCGGCGCCGGCCAGAGCGTGCCGCATCTCCACATCCACGTCCTGCCACGCCGCCCCGATGACGGCGCCACCTTCAACTGGGAGTACCGGCCGGGCGATCGCGCCGAGATCGAGGCGATCTTCAAGAGGCTGAAGGCCGCGCTGGGCGGATGAGGTCCGGCTAAGGCAGCGGCAGCGCCCCCCGACTCTGGCGGCGCGCCAGCGCCTCCACCATGGCGCGGCGTTCGTCCTGGGAGAGCTCGGGCAGCGTGCGGATGATCGCCCGCTGCAGCGCGCTGCCGATCGCCGTGGTGTGCGCCTGTACGGCGGCGAAGCGGGCTTCCAGCGCGGCGCTGTCGACGATCGGCGCGACCATCTCCTGGGCGAGCGCGGCGCGCGCTTTCTGCAGCGCAGCGAACTCGGCGCGCACCTGGGGCATCGCCGTCGCCAGCTGCTCGCGCACCAGCTGGCGCCTGGCCTCAGGTAGCGGTGCCAGCATGGCCTGGATGCTGCGCCGGGTCTGCGACTCCTGGGCGGCCTGACCCGTCAGGCGTCCCGCGAGCACGCCGCCGAAGAAGAGGTTGGCCGCCAGCGACACCACGAGCAGGGTCGTGAGCCCGCGACGGCTGCCGAGCCAGGCGATCACAGGCCGATCTCCTGCAGGCTGTACGGCCCTAGCAGGAGATCCGTCGAGCTGTCGGCCTCGGCGCCCACCTGCGCCTGCGCGAACCCGACGGCGAAACCCAGCACGGCACTCGCCGCCAGGGCAGCCGCCGGCTTGGCGAAGCGGCGCCAAGCCGGCCGCGCGAGCCGGCCGACGCCGCGCGC